>CAZQMY010000496.1:0-4317 GCA_964594405.1 uncultured Spirochaetaceae bacterium
GAGAGGAGAGCGAAGGACGGCGGCTTCGATCCACACTACTTCGGTGCCTGCCTCGCTGAGCGCCTCTCGGACGTGGAGCGCTACCTCGGTCCGCTCGAGGTCGTCGAGCAGAGCGGCGGCTACGTGCTCTTCCGGCAGACCGAGCCGCGGGCGATCGTGGCGCCCTGAGGCGGTGCGGATCGGCGGGAAAGCCCGCTGGTCGGGGCGGCCGGATTCGAACCGGCGACCTCTTCGTCCCGAACGAAGCGCGCTACCAAGCTGCGCCACGCCCCGACAGGCGGCGGAGTATGGCGGTTTTCCCCTTCGCTCTCAAGCGGTTCGGCGACTGGACGGGTGTGCGGGGGGAGGCGGTCGTCCAGATCCGGGGTCGGGCCCCGAAGGCGGCCCGGTCGCGCCGTCTCGGGCATCGCCGAGGGTGGGCGCGCTGACCGGCGGCCGCCTAGGATCGCCTCCGCGGGATGGGACGCGGGGGGCGATCGGGCCTTCACCTTGCACCGGGATCGGAGAGGGGGATCGAGCTGGAGTCGATGGCGGGTGCAGCTGCGCTCTGGCCTCCGGCCATCACCGGTGGCTTCGGCCTTGCGCTCGGAGCGGCCCTCGTCGGCGCGCTCGCGCTGGCGGGGCTGCGCCCGCAGCAGGTGATCCTTCACGCGCGCGCGGTGCTCGCCGCGATCGCCCTGTTGACCGTCGTCGCGACGAGCCTGCTCTTCGAGGGGCCGCCGCTCGCCTTCGGCATCCGCATCGATCCGAGCACGACCCCGCTGCTGCCCAGCGGCGATCCGGCGGGCGCGATCCACGAGCGCGCGGTGCTCGAGTTCGGGGACGACGAGATCTACGCCATCGCGCTCGAGTGCGACGAGGTCTTCACGGAGGCCTGCCTCGGCACGCTGAAGCGCATCTCGGATCGCTTGGCCCACATCGATGGCCTGCGCTCGGTGTCGAGCCTGATGGACGTGACGAGCTTCCGCTACGTGGCCGCGGAGGACTGGGTGGAGATCCGCCCCTTCGTCGAGGAGGTTCCGAACGATGACGAGGCGCTCCTTGCGCTGCGCCGCCGCGCGCTGGCGGACCCCGTCTATCGCAAGACGCTGGTGGCCGAGGACGCGAAGGCAGCGGCCCTCAACCTCGGCTTTCGCGAGATGGACGACGCGCGCTTCATCGCCAGCGGCATCGACGAGCGGATCCGGGCGGTGCTCGACGAGGAGATCGCGGCCGCGCGGGCCGCGGGGGGACCCACCGCGGCCTACGTCGCGGGGCGACCGCACGCCAAGGTGCGCGTCTATCACGGTATCCTGCGCGACCTGCGCATCTTGATTCCACTAGCCCTGTGCATCACGGCCGGGGTGCTCTTCCTCTTCTTCGGCCGATGGCATGGGGTGCTGCTGCCCCTCGGCATCGCGGTGGTCGCCAACCTCTGGACCTTCGGCACCATCGGGGCGCTGGACCTCGAGCTCACGCTCTTGACCGGCCTGCTCTCGCCGATGCTCCTCGCGCTCGGCTGCGTCTACGGCGTGCACGTGATGGCCCGCTACGAGGAGGAGGCGCTCACCACCGGGCCCGGCGCGCCAGCGGCGCTGCGCTGCCTCGAGCACATCCGCGCGCCCGCCCTGATCGCCGGCGCCACCACCGTGATCGGCTTCGCGGCGCTGCTGGTCTCGGACGTGCCCGCGGTGGTGGACTTCGGGCTCTTCAGCATGCTCGGCGTCGCGTCCGCCACCGCGCTCGCGCTGACAGCCATCCCCGCGGCGCTGACGATCTGGCCGCCGAGCGGCGCGGCGTCGGCGTGGCCGCTGCAGCGCCGCCTCGTCTCTTCGCTCGAGAGCCGACTCGACGCGGTGGCCGGCGTCGTCGCTCGCCGATCTCGGGTGATGCTCGCGGGCTGGGCCGTGGCGGGCCTGCTGGCTGCGGCCCTGCTCCCCGCCATCGTCATCGACACCGACTATCTCTCGTACTTCGCGCCGGACTCTCCGGTGCGCCGCGACTTCGAGGCCATCAACCGACTGCTGGCCGGCACGGTGCCGCTCTACGTGATGGTCGATGGGGATGGCCCGGGCGCCTTCCGCGAGCCGGCGCGCCTCGAGGCCATGGCCGGGCTCCAACGCGCCCTCGACGCGCTGCCGGGCGTCTCGCGCACGCTCTCCGTCCTCGACACGCTGCGCAAGCTGAACCGCGCCTTTCATGCGGACGATCCCGCCATGGAACGCATCCCCGAGACCCGCGCCGGCACGACCGAGCTGCTCTTCATGCTGCCCAAGGGCGAGTCCGGCCGCTTTCTCACACTCGATCACGGTCGCGCCAACATCATCCTCCGCACGGGCGAGCTGGGCTCGGCCGCGGTGCTGGCGCTGGCCGCGCGCATCGAGTCGGTGATCGCCGCGCACCCGCAGCCCGGGGGCGCCGCCGTTCGGCTCTCGGGGAATGCGCTGCTGCTGGCGCGCAGCGCCGACGGTATTGCGCGCAGTCAGCCCCTCTCGGTGGCGATCGCCGCGCTGGCCATCTTCGCGCTGATCAGCCTGGGCCTCGGCTCCCCGCGGCTCGGCGCGCTCGCCATGATCCCCAACTTGATTCCCGTGCTGCTCTTCTTCGGCCTGCTCGGACTGGGCCTCGCGGACCTCTCGCTCCCCACCAGCCTGATCGGCAGCATCGCGCTGGGCATCGCCATCGACGACACCGTGCACTTCCTGGCGCGCTATCGGGCCGAGCGCGGCGCGGAGCGCTCGCCCGTCCAGGCGGCCCGCCTGGCCACGCGTTGCGTAGGACGCCCGATCGTGATCACGTCGGCCATGCTCTGCGCCGGCTTCGCGGTGCTGGCGGGCTCGGCGTTCGCCCCCTTGCAGCACTTCGGCCTGCTCTCGGCGCTCACCATGGCGCTCTGTCTGGGCTCGGACCTCGTGCTGCTTCCGGCGCTGCTGGTCTGGAGCCGGCAGTAGAAGGAAGCGCGCCCTCAGTGGGACGAGGCGAGTCGGCGCAGGTCGAAGTCGCTGCGCTCGAGCGACAGGTTGGGGGTGACCTCGAGCACCTCGTGCGTCGTGAAGCTCTGGTGGATCAGGTGGGTCATGCGTCCGCGCATGGCGACCCAGACGCCCTCGATCCGCTCGAACGCCGCGCGCTCCACCTCGAGTCGCTTGACCGGCACGCCTCGATCGTCCCAGTAGAGGGTCTGCAGGGGCACGGCGCGCTCCATGTCGATGATGATCTCGAAGCGCGAGTACTCGGAGTCGGCGTCCTCCGACGGGACCGCGCTGATCCGGAAGCAGGGCACACCCTGATGCTCGATGTCGGCCAGCCGCTCGTAGCGCGCATCGTCCAGCTCGCGGGGCAGGATGTCCTCGAAGCTGAAGTCGGTACCGAAGACCGATTCGCTGCGCAGGCTCACCCGGGACACCCGGCGCTGGCTGGGCCGGTAGATGAACTGATCGTTCGGCCGGCCGTCGTTGTGCACGACCAGGTAGGCAGAGTGGCGCAGATCGAAGGGTGCCGTGTAGCGCACCATGGAGCGCGAACGGACGCCGTCGCGGGTGGGCGGATCGTCGTCGCTCAGGCGGTAGTTCGCATACCAGAGCTCGAACTCCGAGGTCTGCTCGTTGCCCGCCCGATCGCCCGAGCGCAGCCGCGTACGCTGGGCGTAGGTGCGAAAACGGTTCTCGAGCACCCGGGCGTAGATCTCCCGGCCGGTGAGCTCGGCGTTGCGGGCTCGAAGCGGGGAGGCTGACTCGTCCGTGGCTTCCGCGAAGCACGGCAGCGCCAGCATCAGGCCGAGCAGCGCGGCGGTCAGGGCCTGCGCCCCGCGTTGCGTGCGTTCGATCCGCATGCCTGCAGGGTACACGTTGTGGCGCCGGCTCCCAGACACAACCGCGTGACCGAACGATGTCCTTTCGCAACGGACGTGCCGACCGTGATCGCCACCGTGCGCTCGTGCTCCGGCGTGCGGATGGCCTCAGCCGCCGCGAGCGGCGGCGCGGAGCGCCTCGATCGCCTTCGCATAGTCGGGCTCGCCGAAGACGGCCGTGCCTGCGACGAAGACGTCCGCTCCGGCCTCCGCGGCCGCGCCGATGGTCTCGGGCTTGATGCCGCCATCCACCTCGAGCGCCACGTCGAGCCCGCGCTCGTCGATCCAGGCGCGCAGCTGGCGGATCTTGGGCAGGGTGCTCTCGATGAAGCTCTGCCCACCGAAGCCCGGGTTCACCGTCATCACGAGCACCTGGTCCACGTCGGCCAGCACCGGCTCCACCGCCACGGCGGGCGTGGCGGGATTCAGCGTGACGCTCGCCCTCGCGCCGGCCTCGCGGATCCTCTGCACGCTGCGGTGCAGGTGGG
>CAZQMY010000497.1:0-4309 GCA_964594405.1 uncultured Spirochaetaceae bacterium
ATGGGGGGGTGACGAGGGATGGAGACCTTCAAGATTCGAGTAGTGGCGGACTTTCTCGGGGCCGAGGAGGCCAGCGCTCCGGAGACCATGGGGCGACCGGAGTTCCGGGTGGTGGATCGAGACGACTTCGACCAGCTCATCGCCGAGCTTCGCCCGACTGCCCGTCTCGGCCTTCCGTTCTGCGATGTCATCACCCTGCGCTCCTGGGAGGATTTCACCCCCGATGGGCTGGTCGAGCGCGTTCCTGGCCTGGCTCGGCTCGCCGATGCGCGCCGGCATGCCGGCTCCCCGCGCGAGCTCGAGGCGGCGCTGAACGCCGCCGGCCTCGAACTGGCCGAAGACGAGCCCGCGCCTGCGCGTGATCGAGACGCCGAGGCGGACGTACCCCCGACCGAAGGGGGGTTGCTCGATTCCATCCTCGCCGGTCGGGCTTCGGCCGAAGCGCCGCCGCCCCTTCAGCCGGCGGATCGAGTGGTGGGCGGCGGCGACCGCCTCCTGGCCGAGACGGTGCGCGCCATCGTGGTGGACTCGGGACAGGTGATCGATGGCGAAGGGCAGCGCCGCCTCCAGGACCGCATCGACCAGGTGCTCGCAGAGCGGATGCGGGCGATCCTCTGGCACCCCGCCTTCCGCACCCTCGAGTCGCGTTGGCGCGCCCTGCGGGCACTGGTCCGAGGCGTGCCCGCTTCCGCGGACTGCGCGATCTCGATGGCGCATCATCCCCAGCGCGCCTTCGAGGCGAGCGTTGCCGAGGCGGCGGGGCGCGGCGGGGCGCCGGCGCTCTTCGAAGCCTTGCAGCGGCCGCCCAGCGGCATCGGCCCCGCCGGCTGCGACCTCCTCATCACCGACTATGGCTTCGACACGGGCGCCGCGTCGCTCTCGGTGCTCGAGGCGCTGGGTGAGGGCGCGGGCGGGATCGGCGCCTTCGTGCTGGCCGAGCCCGAGGGCTCCGCCCTGCAGATCGATCGCGCAGGTGAAGACGAGCTGGCTGCGTGGCTGGAGCTCCAGGCGCGACCGGCGGCTGGCCGCATCGGCCTCGCGGGGCCCCGTGTCCTGCTCCGCCTTCCATACGGCGCCGAGACGGACTCAGTGGAGGCCTTTCCCTTCGAAGAGGTGGCGTCGCAGGACGAGAGGGCGCCCCTGCTCTACGGCAGCGCGGCCTTCCCTCTGGCGGAGGTCATGGCGACTGCGTACGCAGCGGAAGGACCGGGTGCGGACCTCTCTCGCTACGCCCAGCTGGCGGACCGGCCGATCATCGGCCACGAGGCTTCGTCCGAGGGCGAGCCAGGCGGGCCCGTCCTGATGGTGCTGGACGGACCCAGGCGCGAGGCGTTCGCGCTGATGGGCCTGATTGCCGCTTGCCCGGTCAAGGGCACGGATTCGCTGCGCTTCGCGGGCATACGGACACTCGCACGCTCGGACTTCGCCCTCGAGGCCGGGCCGAGCCGCTAGAGGCTCCAGTCCTGGACCGTGGCCTCGGCGCGGGCGAGCTCTTCGGGCAGCATCGCGACGAGGTCGACGAGGAGCGCGGCCTCGCGGCCCTGCAGCTGGTGGCTGACGCGATGCGCCATCAGGATCGGGACGTTCATCTCCTCGGCCCAGAGCACCGCTCGGGCCACCAGTGCGGCGGCCATCGAGCCGTCGGCGAGCGCATGGATCCGCTTCGGGAGATCGGTCGCACGGGCCGCGAAGTCGGCCACGAAACGCTCGTTGGTCGCGATCGGGCCGCGGCTCAGGGCGCACATCAAGGGCGGCGAGAAGAGCGTGAAGTCCTCGGTGATCCGATCACAGCCGGGCAGCGTGCAGATCGCGGGCGCCACGTCGAAGATCGAGAGGACCTCGGGGCAGTGCTTGTCGAGCTCGTTGCGCAGCATGCGATCGGCGCCGGCTCGAGTCGGGGCCGTCCGAGCTGCGGCTGCCGGACCGTCTGGGCGGGCCAGGATGACGCCCCGAAAGGTACGTCGGGCTCCGAAGGCCGGGCACTCGAAGAGGCTCTGGCCGAGCATCGGGGCCCGGCGTTGCTGGCGGATCTCGCCCGGTCTGGGCGCCGGCTCCAGGCCGATGATGAGTGCGGTCATGGGCTCGCTCCCTCGAAACGCTGTGCCCGGGATGTGGGCCATGGGCGAGGCGATCCAGCGGATGCACAGGGCTCGCAAGTGGCTGGTGTACCGAGACGAGCGCGCCTGGTCAAACCGTGATTTGCACGAGTCCGCTCCGGACGAACCCCGGTGTCGGCTACCATCGAGCGGCGGGCGCTGGAGCACGTCGGTCTGGCCGCGATCGATCCAGCCGCTCACCATGAACCACGACCACCGACGACCCGCCCACAACCATGAACGCCCACCGGGAAACACGTCCAAGGGCTCGCATCGGCTCGGCGCCCCCGAGCTTGGGGAGACCGTAGCGAATGAGCGAGCCGCCCACCGTCGAGCAGATCGCCCGCGCCGAGTTCAGCCTCAAGGTCGGCGGACGCCACGTCGGGGTCGAGGCGGACGTACCCGTCGGGCCGATCCGCCTGGCCGATCTTCTCCCCGCCCTGCATCCGCTGGCCAACGCCCTCGTCGAGGCAGCCGAAGCGGAAGCCGAGGCGCAGGGCAGGGCGATCAGCTGCCGGGCGGGCTGCGGGGCATGCTGCAGGCAGCCCGTGCCGATCGCGGCCGCGGAGGCGGTGGCCCTGGCGGAGCTGGTCCAGGCGATGCCCGAGGAGCGCCGCACGCGCGTGGTGGAGCGCTTCGAGGCGGGGCTCGCTCGTCTGGCCGAGGCGGGGCTGCTCGACGCCATGCGGACGGCGCCGGGGATCGCCGACGCCGACGCCCGTCAGGCGCTCGCGCGCGCCTACTTCAGGCTCGGCATCGCTTGCCCCTTCCTCGAGGACGAGTCCTGCAGCATCCATCGGGATCGCCCGCTCAGCTGTCGTGAGTATCTCGTCACCTCGCCCGCGGAGGCGTGCGCGGATCCACGCGCGGACACGATCGACCTCGTGGACGTGCCCGTGCGACCATCCGGCCACCTCTTCCGGTTCCCCGAGCCGGCGGAGCAGGGCGAGCGTCGCGCCACCAGCATGCTCTTCGCACTCGAGTTCGCAGAGGCGCTCGGCGAAGCAGGATCCGCCATCGCGGGCGAGGGGACGGCGCTCTTCGAGGAATTCGTCCGTGGGCTGGTCGGCGCCGCCGATCCGCCTGCGGGCGACTGATGGCGCCGAGCACGCGGGGCCGCCGAGACGGGTGATTGGGTGGTACCGTCCGGGGCCTGCCGTCCCCCGCCTGGAGTTCACCAAGATGACCCGAGCCGCCACCGACCTCGCCGAGCACGCCGAGCTCCAGGAGCACGCGCGTCGCCTCTCGCGCGTCTCGCTCCGCGAGCTCTTCGCGACGGACCCGGGGCGGGCCGAGCGTCACGCGCTCGAGGTCGAAGGCCTGCTCCTGGACCACTCGAAGCATCGCCTGGACGACGAGGCCTGGGCGGTGCTCCATCGCGTGGCGCGTGCGGTCGACCTCGAGGGGCACATCGGCGCCATGTTCGCGGGCGAGCGGATCAACGCCACGGAGGGGCGGGCCGTGCTGCACGTCGCGCTCCGGGCGCCGGAGGGATCGCATTTCGTGGTGGACGGCGAGGACGTGATGCCGGAGGTGCTCGCCATGCGCGAGCGCGCCTATCGGCTCGCGGAGCAGGTGCGCAGCGGCGACTGGCGAGGGCATGGTGGCAAGCGCATCCGCAACGTCCTCAACATCGGGATCGGCGGCTCCGATCTCGGCCCGGCGATGGCGCGGCAGGCGCTCGAGCCCTGGTGCGATCCGGAGCTGCAGCTGGGCTTCGTCTCCAACGTCGACGGCAGCGACTTGACGCGAAAGGTGGCGCGCCTGGATCCCGCCGAGACGCTCTTCATCGTCTCGAGCAAGACCTTCACGACCCAGGAGACGCTCGCCAACGCACGCGCTGCGCGCGCGTGGATCCAGCGTGGGCTCGGTGCGGACGCCGATCTCTCGCGTCACTTCATCGGCGTCACGACGAACGTGCCCGAAGCGGTCGCCTTCGGCGTCTCCGAGGAGAACATCGTCGGCTTCTGGGATTGGGTGGGGGGACGATACTCCCTCACCTCGGCCATCGGCCTCTCGGTGCTGATCGGGCTCGGTCGCGAGCACTGGGAGGCGCTGCTGGGCGGATTCCACGCGATGGACGAGCACTTCCGAACGGCGCCCCTGGAGGAGAACATGCCCGTGCGGCTCGGGCTGCTGGCACATTGGTACGGGGTCGTGCTCGGTGCGCAGAGCCACGCGGTCCTGCCCTATTCGGAGGCACTCTCCCTCTT
>CAZQMY010000498.1:0-4303 GCA_964594405.1 uncultured Spirochaetaceae bacterium
GCGTGGTGCTGCAGGACAAGGTGGTGGTGGTCGCGGGCGGTGGCGATGGCCTGGGCTCCGAGGTCGTGCGGCTGGCGCTTCGCGATGGGGCCCGGGTGGCGTTGGCTGCGCGCCGCTCTGACAAGCTCGAGGGAATCGCGAGTGCGCTCGACCCCGGCGGCGATCGGACGCTGGTCTGCCCCACGGACATGACGGATGCGTCCGCGTGCGATGCGCTGATGGCTGCCGCGCGCTCGCGCTTTGGGGCCATCCACGCCGTGACCGTCGTGGCGGCCCTCGATACGGCCTTCGGGACGGTCCAGTCGACCGACCCCGAGGCCTGGAGGAAGAGCTTCGAGGTCAACGTCATCGGGACCACGCAGCTCGTCAGGAGCGCCGTCCCGCACCTGCGCGAGAGCGGCGGCGGAAGCATCGTGCTGGTCGGCTCTCAGGCCATGTGGCAGCCGCCACCCAATCATCAGATCGCCTACGCTGCGGCGAAGGGCGCGCTGCTCTCGTCCATGTACCACATGGTCGAGGAGCTCGGCCCCGACAGGATCCGCGTCAACATGATCATTCCGACCTGGATGTGGGGACCGCCCGTGCAGATGTATGTGAAGTGGCAGAGCAAGGAGCGCGGCATTCCCGAGCAGGAGGTGATCGACGAGATCACCGCCAATATGCCATTGGGCGAGATTCCCGCGGACGAAGACGTGGCGGAGGCCATCGTCTTCTTCTGCTCCGACCGCGCGCGCATGATCACCGGAGAGACGCTGCTGGTGAACGCCGGCGAGATCATGCGCTGAAGCCGGCTCATGGCAGTGGCCGCGGAGAGAGACCGGGTCGAGGGCAGGCTCGCGACCCTGGTCTTCGGGGTCCTGGCGACGCTCGGCGTCTTCTGGATCCACGGCCCGGCGCTCGGCGGGCCCTTCATCTCCGACGATCACTTCTACGTTCCGAACAACCCCTACATCAAGTCGCTCTCACGGGAGAATCTCGGCGTTCTCTTCGATCCGACGGGCGCCGCTACCGAGCTCACGCTGAACTACGCGCCTGTCCATCTGCTCTTTCACGCGGTGGAGTGGCAGCTCTTCGGGACCGCCACGCGCGGCTACCACGTCGTCAACGTCTGGATTCAATTGCTGGCGGCCGCTGCACTCCACCTGCTGCTGCGCCGGACGGGGATCGCGGTGGCCGGCGCGATGCTCGGCACCTCGTTCTTCCTCGTCCATCCCGCGAACGTCGAGGCGGTGGCGTGGATCTTCCAGCTGAAGACGCTGCTCTCCACGGCTCTCGGCCTGCTCGCGCTCGTCTGTCTCGGTCGGAGGAACGGGCTGGCGACGGCCCTCTTCGTGCTTGCCCTGCTGACCAAGATCTCCGCGCTCTTTGCGCTGCCGGCGGCCCTCGCGCTCGCGCGTTGCGAAGGCGATCCGAGGCCGGGCGTGCAGGCCGGGCGCCCGGCGCGCAGCACGCGGGCCACGCTCGCGCTCTGGCTCGTGCTCTTCCTGGCGATCGGCGTGCCGGTCTATCGGGCGATCATGGCGACGAGCGTGAGCGAGATCGAGCTCCATCCCGATCGGCTGGTGCACGCGCGGACCGTGGTGGCCATCGGCATGCGCTATCTGGTGATGGCCGCGACCGCGAAGGGTGTCTCCGCATTTCAGATGCCGGAGCCGGCGACGTCGTGGCTCGATCCCTGGTGGCTGGGCGGGCTGCTCGTCCTGTCGCTGATCGGCGTTCGATACGTCACGGTGCTGCGGGCGAGGCGCCCCGAGGCGGTCTTCTGGACCATCGCGCTCTTCGCCTTCGCCCCGGTCTCGCAGGTCGTGCCCTTCCGCTATCCGGTGGCCGACCACTACCTGCACCCGATCCTGCCGGGCCTGATCGGGGCTACGCTGCACGCGCTCTCGCCAGCGCTCGGGGCGCTCGATCGCAGCGCCTGGGCGCAGCGCGCCCGCAGCCGCCTCCCGCCCCGGGCGCAGTGGATGCGGCTGTCGTGGCTGGTCGCTTCCCTGGCGACGACACCGATCCTCCTGCTCTTCTCGTGGCACTCGCACGAGCGCGCCTTCCTCTGGACCTCGGGACGCGCCGTGGCCGAGGACGCGGCGCGGCACTATCCCGACGGGCTCGAGGCTTGGATGCTGAAGGCCCATGACGCGGCGGGGCGACGCGATGCGACGTCGGTGGCTCATGCGCTCCGCAATGCGATGCGCCGCGGCATGGTGGCCTTCGATCGCGTACGAGGCGATCGCCACTATGCAGCGGTCGTGGACCATCCCGAGGTCCAGGCAGTGTTGATCGCCATGGCGGAGCGCAGGCTCGAACGCGAGGCTCTCTTCGAGCATCCAAGCCAGCAGCAGCTGCTGGCCTTCGCCGCGGCCTACGCCGTCCGCGGCGATCTCGACGCCGCCATCGAGCGGCTGGAGCGCGCGCTCGCCCTGGGTGGCGTGCACGAGGATCGTGCCCGGCGTCAGCTCGAACGGCTGCGCCTCGAGCGACGTCTCCAGCGGCGGCTCGGCGAATAGGCGGTCACTCGACGTGGGCGCAGCGCGCTCAGTGGAAGACGAAGCCCAGGCCGACGGTCGCGAAGTCGCGATTCTCCACGCTGTCCACGCCCAGGTGATAGGCCGCGTCGATGCTGACCGCGAACTTCGTGTTGCCGTAGATGTTGAGCCCGGCACCGAAGCGGGGCACGAACCCGAAGGGGTTCGTGGAGACGCTGCCTTGACGAGCGATGACGTTCATGAAGCCCGGGCCGACCGTGAGGTAAGGCTGGATCCGTCCGCGGAGCGGGTAGAAGCGCATGTTGAAGTGCATGCCCCAGGCGAAGTACTCATTGAATCCGGTCCGGTCCCTGAACTGGTAGACATACATGCCGCTCACGTCGATGGCGAACCAACGATTGAAGCGATGGCCGAACTGCAGCTGGAGACCGAAGGTCGAGTCGATCTCCCCGATGCCGTCGATCGTGTCGTTGGTTTCGAAGGCGTATGTACCCTGGAAGGCGATGAACCAGTCCGAGCGCGCGAAGCGATCCTTGCGCAGCTCCTGCTGTACCTCGTACTCACTCTGCCGCTGCGCCGTCGCGGGCGTCGAGACGAGCCAGCACAACACGATCGCCGCCGCGCAAGTTGCCGCACCCACCCGCATCGATGGCCCCTCCTCGCATCCCTGCAATCCACGCCGCCTCGGCTGCTCCATCCGAGGCCGTCCCCGGATTCATCGGGCTGGACCGGGCCCGAGTTCAGTCCAGCCCGCATCCCGGGCGAAGGCCGGATTCTGCTACCCCTCCGAGCGTATGCGATTTTCGCTGCTCCGGCCGGTGATTGCGGGTAGAGTTGCCCACCGGAGAGGTCGCTGGAGCGGGTCGGCCCGTGGTGTCGAGCGCATTGCGGAGCGCTCCCCGGATCCGGCTGACTCGGCCATTCGCGCGCGGCCCCAGGCCCCGCTCGACGCCCACCACAACCACAAGCCCCGGGGTGCCCGTCCGAAGATCGGGCTCCCCTCCCCGCAGTCGGGACCAAGGAGAGATCAGGATGCTCAGCGTCGTCGCGACCCTGAAGGTGAAGGAAGACAAGATCGAGGAGGCGCGGACCTTCTTCAAGGATCTGGAGGCGGAGACGCTCGCCAACGAGTCGGGAACCCTCGAGTACAAGTTCTTCCAGCAGCGCGGTGAGCCCGCCACCTTCGTCTGTATCGAGAAGTACGAGGACGACGCGGCCTTCGGCGTTCATGGGCAGAACCTGGCGGCGAAGGGAGCCGCCTTCGCCGCGCTGCTCGACGGTCGGCCAGCCATCGTGATGCTCGAGGACATCTGATCCACCCCGGGTCCCGGCGCCCCCGGTGTCGGGACCCGGGACCACCGGGCCGCGCGAAAGAAGCCCTCGCTGTCGCTCGGGATGGCCCGTAGAGACGGCAACGGACGAGCCTGATGGTCTTCAACTCCTTCGAGTTCGTCTTCTTCTTCGCGCTCCTCTTCCCCCTCTACGCCGTCCTCGGCCATCGCTTCCGCAATCCGCTGCTCCTGGTCGCGAGCTACGTCTTCTACGCCGCCTGGGATTGGCGCTTCTGCTCGTTGCTCGCGCTCTCGACGCTCATCGACTTCAGCATCGGCCGACTCCTCCATGCGAGCGGCGATCCCGACGCCCGGCGCCGCCTGGTCGCGCTCAGCCTCTTCACGAACCTCGGCGTCCTCGGCTTCTTCAAGTACGCGGGCTTCTTCAGCGAGAGTCTCCAGGCGCTGCTCGCGTCGGTCGACGTCTCGCTTCCCACGCTGGCCCTCGAGATCGTCCTTCCGGTCGGCATCACCTTCTATACCTTCCAG
>CAZQMY010000499.1:0-4295 GCA_964594405.1 uncultured Spirochaetaceae bacterium
CGAGGTCCATCATCATGCGGGAGGCCGCATCGGGATCGGCGGTGGACTCACCGCGGTAGAGATCGGGGGCCAGGGCGACGAAGCCCTCACGGGCGAAGCGATCACAGACGTCGCGGACCTGATCGACCAGTCCCCACCACTCCTGGACCACGATCACACCGGGCCCACGCCCCGAGGCGGGTCGGGAGAGATAGCCGCCGAACGCCGACCCGTCCTCCGATTCGATCCGCAGCTCCGTGCCCGGCCGCTGCTCCACCATCCGCTGCGCTCCCTCTCGCTGGTGCCTCGATCGTCCCGCCGCGACCACGGTGCGCGGCGGCTCGGCGGTGGAAGACTAACGCAGGGTCAGAGCAGAGAAGGCCGCGCATGCCCCCGAGCGCGCGGCCTGCAACGCAGGCTCCACGATCAGGGCTGCGGCGGGGGCGGCGGCGGCGGGAGCTGGCCGCCCACCCACGGATTGGTGGGTGCGGGCACCGGCGGCGGCGGCGGCGGCGGGGGAACGCCCGGGACCCAGGGATTCGTGGGCGCAGGTGCCCCGGCCGGAACGGCCGTGAGCGAACACCCGCCCGCATCACAGGGCTGGATCAGCGCGAGGCTCTGATCCACCGAGGCGATCGCCCGACCGACGTAGGGCTGGAACCCCGGGGGCGCGTCGGCCACCGGGCTCGTGAAGTGATTGGCGGCCGTACCGACCGGCGGTCCCGCTGCGATTCCACCGCCCGCCGCACCGGCGGCGCCGGCCGCACCGGCGGCCCCTGCAGCCGCCGCGAGCTGTGTCACCGCCGGCGAGGAGCCCAGCGCGGCGACGGGCGGGGCAACACCCGCGACATAGATGCCCTCGACGGGCTTGGATGCAGCGCAGCCGCCCTGATCCACCACCATCGCCGGCCGGCCGGGGCCCGAGACCTCGACCTGCCCCTCGAGCGCGCAGACCATCGACACCATCCAGGCCTTCTCCGGGATCGCGGAGACCCGCGCCTGGCCCGCCGAGGCGACGCGGATGTCGGGCGTGCTCACACTGGCCCCCTGGCCATCGCCAGCATTGATCACGTGGACATCGCCGCGCTCGAGCTCGACCAGCGGGGCGTTGGCCCCCTTCTTCGAATAGGTGAGCGTCGTATCCTCGGAGAGCCCCGTGTAGTAGTCGCCGGAGAGGACGCCGATCTGCGCGCCGCGCGAGGTCGTCAGCCGATCACCCGGGTAGATCGCCGAGTTCTCCTGAAGACGCCGCTTGGGCTCGCCAGGGGTCTGCGCGTAGACCACGCCCTTGAGTCCGACCACGCGCCCCACGACGCGCTCGTCGTCGGCTTCGGGGGCCTCGGCCGCCGCCCGCGCCCAGGGATCCTCGACCTGGGCCTCCTCCGCCCAGGCGACCGGGGCCGCGAGCGCGATGGTCGCGCAGAGGCTGCATATGAGTCGAAGAGATCGGATCATGGCTATCACCTTGATTTGAGCTTGCGTTGCATCTCGCCGGGCCGGCACTTCAGAGTCTGAACTCGACGAAGGCGCCGACCACGTGGCGATCGTAGTCGAAGACGAAGACGTTGGAGAAGTTCCGTTGGTAGAAGTAGCGCGCGGAGACGATGAAGACGTCGGTCACCGGCCGCTCGATCTCGAACTCCGCGCGCGCGATCTGATCGGTTCGCGTGTCGGGACCGAGCACGACCACCGGAGCCCCGATGGTGTCCTCGACGGTCTGCGGATAGCTGGAGACGTTGTCGAAGGGCTGATAGACGTAGTAGGCCTCGAGGTCCGTGCGCAGCTTCCATGGCCAGTTCGAGAAGGCCCCGAGCGTGACCTGGTGCGACATCGAATCCCAGTCCGTGCCCTCCGCCCAGTAGCGGCGGAACGCATAGCCGCCGCGAATCTGGAGCGTGCGAAGGAGTCCGTCCCGCCTCAGGCCGCGGACGTCGTATCGATGCAGCGCGCCGACCGCGAGTCCATTGCCGTCGCGGTCTTCGGCGGCCACCGTATCGAATCCGGGCGGCCAGCAGAACGCGTTGCTCGGCGGATTGACGCAGGTCGTGCCGTCCGGCGAGAGCACGCGCTCCTGGATCGGGAAGTGGTAGTCGTACCAGACCCAGCCCACACTGAACTCTGTCGTTCCCATGTCCTGCCAGGTTCGATAGAGGCTGGCGTTGGCGGCCTGCGTCGTGGCGAACTTCCTGTAGTTCACCCATGCGAAGCCAGCGTCGTAGCGTAGGCGGATCAGGCTCGTGGAGCTCAGGTCGTAGTCGATCCAGCCGCCGCCCGTGGGATAGTGGGTATCGAACTGGCTGAGCTCGAAGTGGGCGTTGCCCGCGTAGCTCGCCAGCAGACCACCCGACCACTTGTCCGTGCGGAAGAGCTCGGCGCCGCCCTGGAGGAACCAGGAGCCGCGGCCATCGGATTGCCGTGCGATCTCCGTCGGAAGCGTCTGGCCGCGAAGCACCGGATTCGAATCGAACTCGAGACCCGCCTTTGCCGAGAAGAAGGCACGGTCGGCGAGGCTCTCCCCTTCGAGGGCCGCGCGTGCCTGCTTGCCCCAGACGCCCTCGCCGTCGACGTCGATCACCCGCTGAAAGGACTCTCGCGCCGCCTCGCGCTCGTTCACGCTCTGCCAGGCGAGGCCCGCGTAGTAGGAGGCGACCGGCTCGACCTGCACGGCGTTCTGGATGCGCGCACGCTCGAGGGAGAGAGCCGCCTCCCGATTCTCGCCGGCGTGCAGGAGGAGCAGCCCCCGATAGAGCTCGTAGTGGGCCAGAGCACGGTCGCTGGTCGTGTCGCGCGCGTCGGTGATCGCCGCCTGCGCGGCGTCGAAGTCCTCGAGGTGGTAGTTGGCCATGGCGAGGTAGAGGTCGAGGTCCTCCCGGCCGGGATCGCTGCGCCTGGCCTCGTTCAAGGCATCGAGTGCCGCCCCGTATTGGCGCATTCGGAGCAGACACTCCGCCTGGAGGACCGCCAGGCGCGCATCATCGGGGGCTCCGGCGCGCTCGGTCTCGAGCATCGCGAGCGCCTCGTCGCACTGCCCGTCCTCGACGAGCTGCGTGATCCGCAAGGTCTTGACGGCCTGGCGCTCGGCCTCGCCATGCTGATCCGCCGAAGCGGCGCCGGAGAACGACACCATGAACAGCAGGATCGCGAGCATGCAGGCGCACACTTCCGTGGATCCGGCCGGCGGTACGACCACGCGATGGTCGAGGTTGCGCTTGCACATCGGTCTGGGCTCGCGTTCTCGGGTCTGGATTCGCTTGCCGGGCCGCCTAGAGGGCCGGGCCAGCGCGTCTGCTCGTGCGCGCGTTTCGCGGTGCCGCCAGGCCGAGGCCAGTGAGACCGACGCCCAGCAGGAGCGCCGTCCCCGGTTCGGGCACCACAACGAAGTCGTAGGTTGCGCTGGTGATCAGTACGGGCGTCCCCCCCGCGCTCTGCTCGCTGACATCGTAGCGGAAGGTCACGGTGTCGCCTTCGCTCATGGTGAAGCCGAGATAGCGATAGATCGTGCCCGTTCCGTACGCATCCCACTCGATCAGCTCGAATGGGTCGTCGCCAACCGGTTGCTCGAGTTCGAAGGTCACCTGATCCAGTGCGTACTCGGGCTGGCCCAGCATGCCGATCACCATCAGCAGGATCGGTCCGTCACCCGGTGCGCTGTCGAGGGTGAGGGTGACCTGCGAGGTGTACGCCACGCCGGGCGGCAGCGCGGGCTGCGAGAAATCGCTGCCCTCCTGATCGAGGTCCTGCTCGAGCGTATACGAGACGTCCATGCTCCCGGGGAAGGCGGCATGGGAAACCGGAGCATCGTCGAGCACGATGGTGGGATCGAAGACGGTCGCGAAGCCCGTGCCGGCGCCGATCTCCTGGAAGCCGATCGGTGCGGCCAGAGCGCCGGGAGCGAGCAGGACGACGGCGAGGGCGGCCAGCGCAGGCACGAGCGCTCGCTGCCCGAGCACGACTCGAGCGCGGAGGCTTGCACTCTGCCCCGTGTGCTGCTTCGTCGTTCGGACCCACTTCATCATCATCTCTTCCTCGTCTTCCTCGCCTTCCTCGCCTTCGTGGAGCGGTCGTCGCGGACGCCCGATCCGATCCGATCCGTCCCCGCGTCCCTCTCCCTCTTCGCTGGCGTGATCTGCGGGTCGGTCGTTAGATGAGTGGCCGAGGGCGAAAGAATGTGGCGTTCATGCGCGCAGATTCCGCAGCCGTTCCAGCCGCGTTTGCGAGGCGGATGCAGCCGACCCGCAAGCCTCATGAAGGACGTCATGTCCAGCGACCGGAACGGCGACCCGGGGCTCCATGCACGGCACTTTGCGATACCAGCG
>CAZQMY010000500.1:0-4281 GCA_964594405.1 uncultured Spirochaetaceae bacterium
ACGTAATGAGCACCTTCGAGGGCCCGATGATGGCGATCAAGACGGTCAACTCGCTCTCGCACTACACGGACTGGACCATTGGCCACGTCCACTCCGGCGCGCTGGGCTGGGTGGCGATGATGACGATCGGCTCGCTCTACTCGCTCTTCCCGCGGCTCTACGGTCTGAAGACCATGTACAGCGTGCGGCTCGTCAACCTGCACTTCTGGCTCTCGACGCTCGGCGTGATCTTCTACGCGGTGTTCATGTGGATCGCGGGCTTGATGCAGGGCCTGATGTGGCGCGCGGTGAACGAGGACGGAAGCCTCACATACTCATTCGTCCAGTCGCTGGAGGCCACCTGGCCCTACTACGTGGGACGCCTCTTCGGCGGCACGCTCTTCTTCGTGGGCATGTTGGTGATGGCATACAACGTCTACATGACGGTGTCGTCGGGGTCTCCCGTCGACGCCGAAGACTCCAGGGTGGAAGGGGCCGCGGCATGAACCATGAAGTCATAGAAAAGAACATGAGCCTGATGATCGTCCTGATCATCGTAGTGGTCTCGCTCGGCGGCCTCGCCGAGATCGTGCCGCTGATGTTCCAGAAGTCGGTCACCGAGCCGATCGAGGGCATGCAGCCATTGAGTGCGCTGCAGCTCGAGGGGCGGGACATCTACATTCGCGAGGGATGCGTCGGGTGTCACTCGCAGATGGTCCGGCCGCTGCGGGCCGAGACCGAGCGCTACGGCCACTACTCGGTGGCGGGCGAGGCCGCGTACGACCATCCCTTCCTGTGGGGCGCGAAGCGCACCGGGCCCGACCTGGCGCGTGTCGGGGGGCGCTACAGCGACGACTGGCACTACACGCACCTCGTGAATCCGAGGAGCGTCGTGCCCGAATCCAACATGCCCGGCTTCCCGTGGCTCGCCGAGAACCAGCTCGACGGCGCCGACACAGCCGCGAAGCTCTCGGCCATGCGCACCCTCGGCGTCCCCTATACGGACGCCGACATCGCGGGCGCCCAGGCTGCGGTCACCGGGAAGACCGAGATCGAGGCACTGATCGCGTACCTGCAGCAGCTCGGTACCCATCTTCGAACGAGGTGATGAAATATGGACATGGGTGACGTCAGAGGACTGATCACCATCGCGACGATGGCGACCTTCATCGGGATCTGCTGGTGGGCCTACAGCTCGGCCAACCGCAGGCGATTCGAAGAAGATGCGCTGCTCCCCTTCGCGGACGAAGGGGATGGGCCCCTGAAGGGCGAGGACGCGAGCAGCGAGGGGGAGGCGGGGCGATGACCGGTGGATGGAGCATCTACGTGATCCTGCTCGTGGTGGTGAACATCGTCGGCTGTGCGTGGCTGCTGGTCGCGAACCGCACGGCCAAGGTCAAGCAGGACGACAAGGGCCATAGCACGGGACACGTCTACGACGGCATCGAGGAGCTGAACAATCCGCTCCCCGCGTGGTGGACCTGGCTCTTCGTGCTGACCATCGTCTTCTCGATCGTCTACCTGATCTTGTTCCCGGGGCTCGGGAATCTCTCGGGCACGTTGGGATGGACTTCCCAGGGGCAGTGGCAAGGAGAGGTGGACAGGGCCAACGAGAAGTACGGCCCGATCTTCGCGGCCTTCATGGCGCAGCCGATTCCCGACCTCGTGCGCGACGATCGGGCGCTCGAGATCGGTGGCCGCCTCTTTGCGAACAACTGCTCGACCTGTCACGGTTCGGACGCGAGAGGAGGCGCTGGATACCCGAATCTCACCGACGGCGATTGGCTGTACGGAAATGCGCCAGAAACGATCGTCGCCACCATCACCCACGGGCGGAACGGCATCATGCCACCATTTGGTGCGGCGATCGGTGGTGAAAAGGGCATCGCCGAAGTGGCAGAATACGTGCTCTCGCTGAGCGGCCGAGACCACGATGCGGCCAAGGCTGCCCTCGGCGAGCAGCACTTCAAGCTGGTGTGCAGCGCCTGCCACGGGGCGGACGGGAAGGGCAACCAGGCGATGGGGGCCCCGAATCTCACGGACGACATCTGGCTCCACGGCGGGCGCGTCGAGGACATCCAGGCCATGGTTCGAGAGGGCAAGAACAACATGATGCCGGCTCATCGCGACATCCTGGCTCCCGAGAAGATCCATCTCCTGGCGGCTTATGTGTTGAGCCTATCGGAGTGAAGCAAGCGGCGTAGCACGAGGTATCGGTCATGAGTTCGGGAAGCGTATCCACGGCGACGGAAGGCGAGGGCGGGGAGAAGATCATTCCGCTCTACGAGCGCTGGAAGAAGATCCAGACGCTCTGGGTCGACGGCCGTTTCCAACGGGCGCGTCGGGCGATGCTTCTCGTACTCCTGCTGATCTTCTACCTCGGCCCCTGGATCACCTGGAACGGGCATCCCGCGATCCATCTGGATCTGCCGGGGCGCAAGTTCACGATCTTCGCCTTCACGTTCTGGCCGCAGGAGTTCGTGCTCCTGTCGATGGTGATGGTCATCGCGGCCTTCACGCTCTTCGTCTTCACGGTGCTCGCCGGGAGGCTCTTCTGCGGCTACTCGTGCCCGCAGACGGTCTGGACACTCGTCTACGTCTGGATCGAGAAGCTCATCGAAGGCGATCGCAGCGCGAGGCTGAAGCTCGATCGCGGGAAGTGGAGCCTTCGCAAGGTCCGCATCAAGGGCCTGAAGTACGCTCTCTGGCTCGCCATCGCCTTCTCGATCTCCATCACCCTGGTCGGCTACTTCACCCCGATTCGTGAGCTCCTCCCGAGGGTGGGCGCCTTCCAGCTGAGCGGCTGGGAGCTCTTCTTCGTCTACTTCTTCGCGGGTGCCAGCTACCTCTTCCACGGCGTGTTGCGCGAGCAGGTCTGCCTGCACATGTGCCCCTACGCGCGCTTCCAGAGCGCGATGTTCGACCGCGACACGCTGATCGTGGCCTACAACAAGCAGCGCGGCGAGCCCCGAGGCAGCCGGTCCCGGAAGGCCGATCCCGGAGCGATGGGGCTGGGCAGCTGCATCGACTGTGGCCTGTGCGTGCAGGCCTGCCCGACGGGCATCGACATCCGCGACGGCCTCCAGTACGAGTGCATCGGATGTGCCCAGTGTCTCGACGCCTGCGACGGCATCATGCAGAAGATGGGCTATGAGCCGGGCCTGATCCGCTACAGCTCGGAGAACATCGACGAGGGGCAGCCGGTCAGCTGGAAGCGGCCGCGCCTCTACGGCTACGGCGCGGTGCTCTGTGCGATGCTCGCGGTGCTGGTCACGACCGTGGGCACGCGTGTGCCCCTCGGCCTCGACGTGATCCGCGATCGCAACCGCCTCTACCGCGAGCGCTGGGACGGGACCGTCGAGAACGTCTACACCCTGCGGATCATGAACCGGGAGCAGGTCGAGCGGACCTATCGGATCGTCCCGCTCACGGACTTCGAGATGGAGTTCCTGGGTGAGGAGGTCGTCACCGTGGCGGCGGGCCAGCAGCGATCGCTGCCCGTCAGCCTCTTCGCCCAAGAGAGCGTCGGCGACGGGCCCAACTTCGAGATCGGCTTCAAGGTCGAGACCGTCGACGAGCCGACCCACAGCGCAAGGGCCGAGAGTCGGTTCCTGAAGCCGGCCCGAAAGCCATCCTCCTGACGGCGGAGCCTGCATGTCCTCACTCGATTCCTACGCACATCCCGATGCCGGCCTCCCCTGGTATCGCTTCTTCTGGCCGTGGTTCATCGTGGCTCTGCTCGGAGCGAGCGTCACGGCGGGAATCAGCACCGTCGTCATCGCCTACCGGCACGGGGACAGCCTGGTCCGCGATCAGTACTACAAGCACGGCAAGGCGATCAATCGGGTGATCGGGGCCGAACGCAACGCGCGGGCCCTGGGCGTGGCCGCTGGGCTCGAGGTGGACGGCCAGGGCGGCGTCGTGATCGTACGGCTCGACGAAGGGCGCGCCCGCCGGCCTGAGCGGCTGGCGCTGGAGCTTCGCCACGCGACCCTCGCCGATCGCGACCAGCGGCTCGTACTGGAGGCCACCGGCGATGGACGCTATCGCGCGGCCCTCACGGGCGCGCTCGGTGGACGCTACCACTTGAGCCTCACGCCCGAGACCGAGACCGACGCTGAGTGGCGCCTCAATCGTACGACCTTCCTCCCCCCGAACGAAGCCGTGGAGTTCGGGGACCGGCGGTGAGCGCATCGCCGGCCTCGATCAGACCTGCCGAGAGCTGCTTCCATTGCGGACTCCCGGTGCCGCGAGGCTTCGAGGCGAGCGTCGAGATCGAGGGCGAGCCGCGGTCGATGTGCT
>CAZQMY010000501.1:0-4274 GCA_964594405.1 uncultured Spirochaetaceae bacterium
CCTGCCGGAGGGCCTGATGGAGAGTGAGCTCTTCGGCCACGTGCGCGGCGCCTTCACCGGCGCGGTGTCGACGAAGCGCGGCCTCTTCGAGGAGGCCGATGGCGGGACGATCTTCCTGGACGAGATCGGCGACATGAGCCTCGAGCTCCAGAGCAAGCTGCTTCGCGTCCTGCAGGATGGTGAGATCCGGCCCGTGGGCGGCAACCAGGGCAAGCCGGTGGACGTCCGGGTCATCGCGGCGACCAACGCGGATCTCGCCAAGGCCGTGGAAGAGGGAAGGTTCCGCAAGGACCTCTTCTATCGCCTCAACGTGATCCCGATCGAGATCCCGCCGCTGCGCGAGCGCCGGGAGGACATCGTCCTCCTCGCCGAGGCCTTCCTGCGAAAGCACGGGGAGGGCCGCAGCTATCGGCTCACCGACGCGGCGATCGCCCGCCTGAAGCTCTTCCCCTGGGAGGGCAACGCGCGCGAGCTCGAGAACGTGATCGAGCGCGCGGTGGCGCTCTCCGATGGCCCGACCCTCGACGCCGAGGATCTCCCGCTGATCTGCGGAAGCGGCCGGTCGGAGAGCCGCGACCTGTCGAGCTTCCTCGATGCGGCGGTGATGGAGCAGATGACACTGAGTGAGCTGGCCGAGCGGTACACCGCTCGAGTGCTCGAGACCACCAACGGGAACAAAGCGCGAGCGGCCAAGATCCTCGGCATCAATCGGCGAACGCTCTATCGCCGAGGCTTCGGCGGCTCGGGCGAGCAGCCCGGGAGCCATCTCGAGCACTGAAGCAGTCGTGCACCCGCCCAGGCCTCGCCTGGGCGGCAAGACGATACGCCTACCCGCCAGGCGCGGGTCGAGGCGTCGAGGTAAGGGAGCGACGAGATGTCCACGCCTTCGGTGGAGCCTCATGTCCTCGGCCATGAACGCTTTCTCGACGAAGTGCACAGCTTCGAGTTCTGGTTCCACGCGGTGGAGGGCTATCTCGCCGGGACGGACTATGGCCATGCGCCGGACGCGGAGACCGATCCCGAGAGCGTCCCGAACCTCGATGGCCTGATCACGACGCTCTGCAACTACTGCATCGGAGAGGCGGCCGCGCTCGAAGCCTCGAGCGGGATGGTGGGCTTCGCGCCGAACCATCGCTCCAAGATCTTCCTCGCCACGCAGGTGGTCGACGAGGCGCGCCACCTCGAAGTCCTGCTCCATCGCTTGCGCGAGCTCGGTGTGGAGGAGCCCGAGGAGGAGATCGAGCGGCGCGCGAATCCTGCGCTCGTGCGTTTCAAGGACCGGCTGCTCGGCTACGTCGGTGCTCGCGATTGGGAGGCCGCCGTGCTGGCCCAGAACGTCGTGCTCGAGGCCATGGAGTTCACGGTCTTCGGTGCGCACGCAGAGCGCGCCGATCCCGTGACGCGAGAGGTGCTCGAAGGCATCGTGAAGGACGAGCGACGGCACATGGGCTTCGGTGAGAACGACCTCGGGCGCAGGCTGCAGCTGGCGCCGCACTCGCGCACCCGGTTGTCGAAGATCCGCCAGGAGCTCGATCCGCTCGTGCTCGCGACCTTCGAGGACGCGATGCAGCAGATCCAGGTCCCACGCGATCACCGCCCCGAGCTGGGGCGGCGCTACCTGGGGTCCATCGAGAGGCTGGGGCTGGAGATATGACGGATCCGCTCACTCAGGAAGTCGCAGGCGAGAAGGACAAGCCGCGTCAGCGATTCGTGCTCGACGAGACCGGCTTCGACGAGGTGCCGAAGAAGTATCGACGCTTCTACCGGAAGTGGAAGGGGCCGGGAGACGATCTCGCGCCCAACGAAGCACTCTGTCCCGTCTGCAAGGTCGTCATCCGGTCGTCGCGAGAGCTGCGCGCCGGCGATCGGGTCTACTGCATGCCGTGTATGTCGCGTCTGATGCTGGTCGAGGGAGAGAATGGACACCTGGAGGCAGTGGTCGCCTACACCTGATTATCCGGACGCCGGCTTCATGCTGACGATCTCGGGGCCCGATGAATCTGCGGCGAGTGGGTCCGAGTTGGAGCAGCGGCAGCGCGAGCTCATCTCGGCTTTCCGTGGCCACATCGCCTCCCATCCGCGCGGCCCATCGACAAGGCATCGCGAGCCAGAGCTCTGCGCCGCCGAGGTCGAGTCGAGGCTGTGCATCCACCAGCCCGAGGTCGTCGACGAGCTGATCGAGCGCGGCGTATCCCGCGAAGCCGTGATGGCGGTACTCATGGTGCCCATGTTGGTGGTCGCCTGGTCCGATCGACGGCTCTCACGCCACGATCGCACGATGGTCCTCGGCGCGGCCCTCTCCATCGTGGATCACATCGGCAGCCCTTCTCTCGCGCCGCTCGGCCGATGGCTCGAGAGGCGCCCATCGAGAGCGCTTCGTGATGCGTGGGGCGACTATGTGGAGCAGCTCGCGCGACGGCTGCCAGGCGAGTCGGGGGAGTCGTTCAGGGCGAACCTCCTCGCCTGGCCGAGCGGCCTGGTGCGCCGCCGCCGATCGATTCTCGGGCGCGTCTCGCTCAGACTGCGCCGGGCCGTCCATGCCCTCCGCGGCCTCGAGCGTACGCTCCTGCGCGTCGGGTAGGCTGGTCCAGTCTTCGGGGCGCCTCACCAAGGCGCCGTTCGGGAACTCCTCGGAGCGGCGAACGCACAGCGATCCGAAGGCCAAGGAGCCGAAGGAGCCGCAGCCTGGTCACGGCCCCGTGAGCATAAGGCCCTTCCGATCGTCGAGGTCGTCCACGAAGTCGAGGTCGTCCACGAACTCGATGAGCCCGACCAGGCGTACCGCTCGTGCGGCGGCGCGCTCGAGCAGATGGCGGGCCAGTTCGAGGAAGCGGAGCAGATCGACGTAGTCGAGCGGTCTTTCCGCGTCGTCCGCCCCAAGCGTCATAAGCACCGCTGCCGCTGCGGAGCGGGGATCGAGACGGCACTCGGTCCCGACAAGCTCGTGGCGGGCGGCCGCTACCTGATCGACTTCGCCGTTGACTTGGCCATCGCGAAGCTCGCGGACCATCTTCCCTTGGAGCGCCGGATCCGCCAGATGGCCCGCGACGGCCTCGACGTGGACTCCTCCATCAAATCGCCACAATCCTGAGTGCGAATTCCGCGTTGACCGCCGGGTAGCGACAACGCGAGAATGGCCGAGGACCCAACGAAGCTCTGACCCTCGGCCCGGGAAACGGCCCAGGGCGGCCTCCGGCGGCTCCCAGCAGCTTCTCGACAGGCGTTGCTTGGCCAAGGGTGGCAGATCGTGCCCAGGGTGGTCGATCGGGAAGCAGCGAGGTGAGTCTCGGAGCCTCCTGAGAACCCGCCGCGATTCGGCGCAGTTTCGTGTCGTCCGCGGGGTGGCTCGATGTATCGTGTGGCGTCTTCGCGGTCCAGGAATGGCCACGCCGCATCTCTCGCTCTTGCCCGGAGGAAGTCACTATGCATGGCCCTGCTCGTGCGGTCGCTGCGGCGGCTCTGTCGATCGCGGTCCTGCTGCCGTCGAGCGCCCTCGGCCAGAGCTGGCAGATGGAGTACGACCCGGGCCTCGGCACCCTGCCGAGCGCGCAGGGCTTCACGCTCACGACGACCGATCCGGCGCCCGACGACGCGCTCGACGAGGGCAACTATCTCGTCTCCCTCGGCATCCTGACGCAGGGCGACACCGGCGGCCCCAACACGGACGACTCGAATATTCAGTACCACGAGATCGTGCTTCCCTACGTCGACTTCGACCGGGATGCCATTCTCGTCGACCTGCGATTGAAGATCCTGTCGTCGACCTCCGATCTCCCGCTTCCTGGACCGCCCGAGGCCGGATTCGAGATCTTCGTCGAAGACGACGACGGGGAGCTCGTCCGCGTGTACTTCGGCGAGTCCGGCGTGATGCTCTACAACTTCGCCGTCCCCTCGGCGACGGAGTTCGCCGCCTTCGACACGACGGCCGACTTCGCGGACTATCGACTGCAGATCAATCCGGATGGCGCTTCGTTGTCGGTGAACGGCGCTGAGGTGGCCACCCTCGACCGCGATCGCTTCGACGAGTCCTTCCTCTACGTCGCCGATCGGGCGGGCTTCGGCGACCTGAGCGGTCTCCACCGCAGCAGCTCGCAGATCGAGTCGTTCACGATCTCGCGGTCCACGCCGCCGGCGCCAGAGGTCCGTCACTACGAGTGGGACTGGGCCGGCACGGCCAGCGACAGCACGGATAGCAAGACGCTCACTGTCCCGTGTCCGAGCGGCCTGCGCGCCCTCACGGGCGGCGTGGAGACGATCGGAGCGGCGTCGCTCGT
>CAZQMY010000502.1:0-4258 GCA_964594405.1 uncultured Spirochaetaceae bacterium
GCTGAGTGTGCTCGCGGCCGTCTATCAGCCTATCACCGAGGTCACGAGCTACGTGATCTTCGGCAATCTGATCCTGGGCGTGTTGATGCTCAGCGCGGCGCTCTTCCTCGGCTTCGATCAGGTGCGCGATCGGCTCCGCTCCGGCGGGACGCGGCGGGCGGGTCGCTACGGGGGCAACGCGTTGCTCGCCGCGCTGCTCTCCATCGTCATCCTCGGCATGGTCGGCTTCTTCACGCAGCGTCATCGGGTCGAGTGGGACTGGACGGCCGACCGCCTCAACACGCTCACGTCGCAGACTCTGAGCCTGCTCGATCGGATCGATCGTCCGACGCATCTCCAGGCCTTCTTCGCCGAGTCGGAGATCCCCTTCGTGGCGGCGATGCTCGGACGCTACGCCCGCGCGAGCCCCTTCGTGACACTGGAGTTCATCGATCCCAACTCCGAGCCGATGCTGGTGCAGGAGCTCGAGCTCGACCCGGAGTGGCTCGCGCGCGGTCTCGTGCGCGTCTCCATGGGCGAGGCCGCCATCGTGGTGCCCGAGCTCGGCGAGGATCACCTCACCAACGCGCTGCTCCGCCTGCAGAGGGCTGGCGCGCGCCGGGTCTATTTCCTCGAAGGGCACAACGAGCGGCGCATCGAGGGCGCAGACGGTCGCCCGGCCGAGAAGCTCGATACCATCGGACGCGCTGCCGAGGCCGTGCGCAACGAGGTCTACGAGGTGATTCCCCTGTCGCTCACGAACGTCGGGGAAGTGCCGGGCGACGCGGCCGCGGTGATCGTCGCCGGACCCACGAGGCCCTACTTCGACCACGAGATCGCGGCGCTTCGTGCCTATCTGCGCTCCGGGGGTGGGCTGTTCGTGATGATCGATCCACGCGCCCAGACCAATCTCTACGGGCTGCTCGAGGAGGTGGGAATCGCGATGGGCGACGACGTGGTCGTGGACCAGGCCCTGGCCGTCTTCGGGCAGGCGACGAGTCCGCTGGCCGCAGACTACGCCCCCTCACACCCGATTACCCGCGAGATCCGTGAGACCGGAGAGACCAGCGTCTTTCCCATGGTGCGCAGCGTGGAGCCGCCCCTGGCCGCCGACGGCAGCGGACCGGGGGCCTTTACGCCGCTGGTGCTGACGAGCAGGGATTCCTGGGCCGAGCGCGACCTGGATGGGTGGATGCGCACCGGGCGCACGGAGCTCTCGGACGAGGACCTCGTCGGCCCCGTCCCGGTTGCGGTGGCGGGAGAGGTGGCCGGCTCCGGGGATCGAGGTGGACGCCTGGTGGTCTTCGGCGACTCGGACTTCATCACCAATCGCTACCTCGACCAGGCACGCAATCGAGATCTCTTCCTCAACTCGGTCAATTGGCTCGTCGGCGACGTGGAGCAGATCAGTCTGCGCCCGAACTCCGCACGGGCCTCGACCTTCACCCTCGACGCAGATTCCTTCCGGCGAATCCAGTACGTCTCGCTCCTCTTCCTGCCGGAGGCCATCGCCCTGTGCGGTGTGCTGGCCTGGTGGAAGCGCCGCGATCGGCTCGGCGACCCCCAGTGAATCCCCGGAGCACGGTCCTCCTCTTCGTGATTGCCACACTGATGGGTGTCGCGATCTATCTCTTCGAGCGCGGCGGAGCGCCCGCGGGCGACGAGCTGGGGGGCCGCGGCGAGCGCCTCTTCAGCGGTCTCGACGCGGCCGGGATCAGCGCCATCGAGCTCGATACCGAGGACGGCGTGCGCGCCAGAGTGGTGCGTCGAGCCGACCGCTGGTGGCTCGAGGCCCCGCTGGCCTTCCCGGCCGACGCGACAGTGGTCGATGCCCTGGCGAACGCGCTCGCCCAGATCGACATCGAGGGCCGCGTCAAGGGCGAGGCCGCGCTCGACGACTTCGGTCTGGGCGACGAGGCGCTGGAGGTGGCCTTCGAGGTGGACGGCGAGCGCCTCGGTCTGTACATCGGCGGGCGGACGCCCGTCGGCGCCAACACGTACGTGCGACGCCTGGACGACGGGCAGATCTTCTACCTGCAGAGCTGGCGGACGAACGCGCTGCGCAAGTCGCTGCTCGATCTTCGCGATCGTCGAGTCGTCGAATTCGATCAAGCCACCCTCACGAACCTCGAGATCCGCTGGCCCGGCCAGCAGCTCGACTTCGAGCGTCGTGAAGGTGTCTGGTGGCTGACGTCGCCCGTGCTCGAGCCCGCCGACGAGACCGTGCTCTCCAATCTGCTCTCGGATCTCGCCTTCCTTCGAGCCGAAGGCTTCGTCGACGAGCCCGATTCGGCGACCCTGGCCCTGCTCGGCGCACCGCTCTTCCAGCTCCTCATCGGCGAGGATGCCGCGGGCGCCCCCCCGACCGGGCTGACCCTCGGAGGCCCATCGAAGGGGATGCTGCTGGCGAGGGGGAGTGATGGTGTGATCCATCGCGTGGCGCTGGAGCGTGTCGATGACTTCCCACGCGAGCTCTTCGCCTACCGATCCAAGCACATCGGCGCATTCGACGTCACCCGCGCCCGGCGCTTCCAGCTGATCTATCGGGACCTCTCGACGCAGCCCGATGCCCGGGAGGCGCAGACTGCGGTGGTCGGCGAGCTGGTCGCCGGTGAGTGGCAGGTGCCCACTCATCCCATGTCGCCCGATCGGGCCGCGGCGATGATCGAAGGGCTCGCCCGTCTGGACGCGAATGGCATCATCGCCGATGGCCTCGGCGAAGACGCGCTGGCCGAGCTGAGGCTGGCGCCGCCTCGTGTGTCCATACGTGTCGAGGACGAGCAGGGCGAGGCGCTGATGGCCTTCGGGCTGGGCAGGCGCCACGGGGATCGCGGCTTCATGGTAATGCGCGACGACTCGCCGGTGATCTACCGGGTCGGGCCCGAGGTCGCCGACCTCGTGCCGCTGTCCGTCTCCGCGCTGGAGACGGCCTTCTCGTCGATCGAGGACCCATCAGTCGAGGTCGAGAACGCCGACGGGATCGCGGCCGACGCACGACGCGTGGACCGACTCGATTCCGCCTTCGAGGAGTGAGTCGTGCGCCATGAATGCCTCGAGGTCGAGCAGGAGGGTCGCGAGCCCGTCTTCCGGAATCTCCTGCCTTCGCGCAGGGGCCTCGAGCCCATTGGCCAGCTCTCATGCCCGCTTCCACGGGTGCTGCGTCTTCGAGCCGGAGTTCTCCACCTGCGACGAGAGGTGGACCTCGCCTCCGCGGGCGGGCACGCCCGGGCCGTCACAGTCTTCGTGCCAGGCCCATGCAACGGGTCACGACCTACGACAGGAAGGCCCCGGTCCCCACGGTGAGCCGCGCCAGCGTCCGACGGGCCGCCGTGCGATCGAGCGCGGTGCGGGAGAGGCCGTCCTCTGGGCAGATGGCGAGACCGGCCGTGAGGGTGGGCGGCTCTTCCGAGGGGCGGCAGCTGCTGTCGAGCTCGACGGCTTCGACGAGGGCGGCCATGGCGCCGACGGTGCTGTGGATCTGGCTGAGAGAGCAGACGCCCTCGAGGATCATGGCAAAGGCGCCGTTGCCGAGGTGCGCGAGGGTGTCGGATCGGCGCGCTCTCGACGCGAGGCGCTCGCCGATGGCCACGATCAAGGCGCGCGTGATGCTTTGATCCTCCACGGTGTCCCAGCGGAGCGTCATGCGGAGAACCGCGAAGGGAGCGGATCGGCGCTGCATACGCGCGATCGCGTTCTCGAGGCGATCCTCGTAGACGTGAGCGGTGGCGAGGCCGGTCAGCTCGTCGCGCAGCAGTGTCTCGGCGGACTCCGGGTGTCGCATGCGTCTGCACCGCACGGTGCGTCTGTGCATGGCGATCATGCGCAGGAGGTGTTGTGCGGTGTCGTCCTCGCCGAGTCGGACCTTGTGCAGATGGCCGATGGCGCCGGCTTCGATGGCATTCATGGCCAGGGCGTCGTCGTCGGTGCCCGAGAGCACGATGACCGGCTGGTCACGGGTATAGCCGCGGATCGCATCGATGGTGTGACGCCCGTAGCCATCGGGAAGCGAGAGATCGACGAGGATGGCTTCGTATCGGCCCTTCTCCAGGCGATCGCGGGCTTCGGCCAGTCGGTCGGCGTGATCGATCTCGAAGGTCCCCGGTGCGTCGGACTCGAGGGTGCGGCGGAGCAGCTCGGCGTCGCCCGGGCTGTCCTCGATCAGCAGGACGCGGTGCGGGTTGATGGCGCGCTCGGGGGAGCAGTCGGGGGGAGTGGCGCAGCTCATGGTGGGTCTCCTCGGGGATCGGGTCGAGTGGGCGCGTTGCCGGCCGGTCTGCCC
>CAZQMY010000503.1:0-4242 GCA_964594405.1 uncultured Spirochaetaceae bacterium
GTCACCGACTTCGGTGTCTTCGTGAAGCTCGAAGAGGGCATGGAGGGGCTGGTGTACAGCTCCGAGCTCGCCCAGGAGCGGGTCGAGAATCCCGCGGACGTCTTCTCGGAGGGGCAGGAGGTCACCGCCCTCGTGGTGAAGGTCGATCCTGCCGAGCAGAAGATCTCCCTCTCCATCCGCGCGGTGAGCGACAAGGCCGAGCGGAAGGCCCTTCAGGAGCTGGCGGCGCAGCAGTCCCAGAGTCAGACCACGACGCTGGGCGACCTGCTGGCCGAGAAGCTGGCGCAGAAGGCCGAGGAAGATCAGTAGTTCGAAGTCGCAGGGGCCGGTTCAGCGCCGCGCGCTGGGCCGGCCCCTGCATTCCCGGAGAATGTGATGACCAAGAGCGGGTTGATCGAAGAAGTCGCCAAGCGAATGCCTCACATTTCGAAGAAGGACACAGAAGTCGTGGTCAACACGATCTTCGATTCGATGGTCGAAGCCCTGCGAGGTGGAGATCGCATCGAGATTCGTGGCTTTGGCAGCTTCCAGGTGAAGATTCGGGAGGCCCGCGAGGGGCGCAATCCGAAGACCGGCGAGCCTGTGCACATCAGTGCGAAGCGAACGCCCTTCTTCAAGGTCGGCAAGGAGCTCAAGGAGATGGTCGATCGCTCACCCGACGCGCCCGAGGAAGACGCGTCTGAGGAGGAGGAGGAGGCCCAGGCATAGCCCGGGGGCGCTCCCCAATCGAGGCCGGGGTGCCGATGGGCGCTGCACGGTCCATTCGATCCGCGGCTCCGGCCGCTGATCAATCGGGTTCGAGATGAGATTGCTGGGACGGGTTCTGTGGGCGTTGCTCTTCGTGGGACTGCTGGTCTTCGGCTGGCAGTTCGCGCACGGCAACGCCGACCCCGTCCGCGTCCACCTGCCAATGGTGCAGCTCCCCCCCATCGCACTCTGGCAGATCCTTCTGTTCACGTTCCTGCTGGGCGGCTCGGTCGTCTCGATGGTGCTCGGAGTGGGCCTGCTTCGCGCCCGCCTCGAGGGGCGACGCTATCGGAAGGCGATCCGAGCCCTCGAATCCGAGGTTCATCAATTGCGCCATCTCCCGGCCTCACCGGGCGGATCGCGCGAGGCCACGATCGCGGACGTGGGAGTGGCCGAGCCGGAATCGAGGCGGCGTGCGGTCTGAGATCGGCGGCACGCAGCCCTGGCGTATGCGGCCCGGCAGGTCGCCGCGCCGGGAGCGTGCGTAGCAGGAACGACGACAGCGGGCGAGACGAGCGGCCCGGAACGAGGCGGGATGTGAGCTGGTTGGGGCGATCATCAGGGGGGTGGATCCAGGGCCACGAGTCGTCGGCTCTGGCGGGAGCGAGTCCGCCGGGCGAGTCGATCGCCGCGCTCCTGCGTGTGATCGACGCGCTGCTGGACCAAGATCATGCCCGCGCCGAGGACGCCCTCTGCGACCACGCGCAGCGGGCGAATCGTCCCCCTGCCGCGGACATCCTGCTGGCCAAGCTCTATCTGCGTCGGGGCGAGCATGCGCGCGCGGTTCGCAGCGCCCGGGCGATTCTGATCCGCCCCGATCTCTCGCGTCTCGAGGCGGTGGAGGCGCTGGCGACGCTCGGTGAGGCGCTGAGCGCTGCGGGTCAGCCCGCTCAGGCGATGGCCGCCTACGAGGAGGCGCTGCATGGCGAGCCTCGCCACCGGGCCGCGCTCGCCGGCCGGGTCCGATTGCTCTCCGAGGCGGGGCGGCCGGGCGATGCGCTGTCGTTGTTGACACGCCTCGAGCGTGTCGAGGGACAGCCGCTGACCGAGCGGCGCGCCGGCCTGCTTCGGGATCAGGCGCTGAGTGAGCGGGCCGCCGGCCACGAGGGGCGGGCGCGGCGACTGGAGCAGAAGGCCGAGCGCCTGGTCGCCCGGGAGCGCCCGGATCGTGAAGAGACCCAGGAGCAGCAGAGCTGATGGCGTCGGCGCTCGACACACCGATGATGCGACAGTATCTGGCCATCAAGGCAGACCATCCCGACGCCATCGTCTTCTACCGCATGGGGGACTTCTACGAGATGTTCCTGGAGGATGCGGAGCGCGTGGCGCCCCTCCTCGACATCGCCCTCACGACCCGCGACAAGGGAAAGGCCGATGCCGTGCCGATGTGCGGCGTTCCCACCCACAGCGCCGAGGGGTACATCCGCCAGCTCGCCGCGCAGGGGCTGAAGGTCGCGATCTGTGAGCAGGTCGAGGATCCCAAGCAGGCCGGCGGAAGGCGCCTGGTCAAGCGCGAGGTCGTCGAGGTGGTGACACCGGGATTGGTGGGCGATCCCAGCGGCATCGAAGGCGGGCAGGAGGTCTCGATCGCGGCCATCCACGTGAAGGATCCCGCCGAGCCGGTGGGCCTCGCGGTGCTCGATGCATCCACGGGTGACTTCCGCCGGACGTCCGTGGCGCAGGAGTGCGGCGGAGGTGTCCCTCGCCTGCTCCTCGAGGAGATCGAGCGCATCGCGCCGCGCGAGGTCCTCGTCTCGTCGATGCTCGCTCAGCAGCTCGCCTCGGCGTTCGCGCTGCGCCTGCCCGATGCCGTGATCACGGTGGTCGAGAACGAGCGCTTCGCGCCGGGGGCAGCGCCCACGGTGCCGGACGGATTCGACGCCAGCGACGAGGGTGCCGACAGCGCGGCCGCCGCGGCGCTGCTCGACTATCTCGGCCAGAATCAACCCTTCGCGCTTCGCCACACGCCGAGGCTCCGCCGCTACGAGCTCACCGACACCGTGGTTCTGGACGCCGCCACGCGAAGTCATCTCGAGCTCTTCGAGAACAGCGAGGATCGCGGGCGCAAGGGAACGCTGCTGGCGCTCCTCGATCGCAGCCGCACGGCGCTGGGTGCGCGTCGGCTCGCCCGCTGGATCGGCTATCCGCTGCGCAGCGCTGCTGCGGTACGAGCGCGTCAGGACGCGGTCACGTTCTTCGCCGAAGCCGATCGCATGCGCACACGGCTGCGAGACGCGCTGGGGGAGGTCCGGGATCTCGAGCGGATCCTCGCGAAGGCGATCCGTCCGGGGGCCGTCCCGCGTGACCTCGGCGTGCTGCGAGGCTCGCTCCTCGCGTTGCCCGGGGTGGTCGAGGCGCTGCGCGCAGAGGATCTCTTCGCCGAGCTCGGCACGGCGGCCGCGGAGCGACCGGCGCTGGTCCGGATTCCGGAGCCGTTGCCCGAGCTTGCGAATCTGCTCTGCGAGGCTCTGGTCGACGATCCGCCCGTGATCGCCAAGGGCTCGCGCGGCGCCAACGAGACGGGATACATCCGCGAGGGCTTCAGTGGCGAGCTCGATGGCATCCACGAGGCTGCGCGCAAAGGCAGGGAGTGGATCGCGGGTCTGGAGGCCGAGGAGCGCGTAGCCACGGGGATCGCGACGCTCAAGGTCCGCTACCACCCGGTCCATGGCTACTCGCTGGAAGTCTCCAAGGCGCAGCTGGAGAAGGTGCCCGACCACTACACGCGCAAGCAGACCCTGGCGAGCGTGGAGCGCTTCACGACCGAGTCGCTCTCGGAGATCGAGGGACAAGTGATGGGCGCCAACGAGCGCGCTGCCGCGCTCGAACGCGAGATCTTCGCTGGGCTGCGTGAGTCGGTGGTGGAGGCCGCGCCGGCGATCCGCGCGGCGGCCGAAGTCATCAGCGACCTCGACGCGCTGGCCGCGCTTGCCGACGTGGCGCGCATGGAGGGTTGGGTGCGGCCGGTCGTGGACGAGGACGAGCTCATCGAGATCTTTGCGGGTCGGCATCCCGTCGTCGAGAAGAGCCTCCGCAGCGCCGGCGGAGATGGCTACGTCCCCAACGACACGCGTCTGGACTGTGCAGGGCCGCAGATCATGCTTCTGACCGGGCCCAACATGTCCGGCAAGAGCACCTATCTGAGGCAGGTCGCGTTGATCGTCCTGATGGCACAGATCGGGAGCTTCGTGCCCGCCGATCGCGCACGCATCGGTGTGGTCGACCGCATCTTCACGCGCGTCGGTGCGTCCGATCGCCTGGCGCGGGGTGAGTCGACGTTCATGGTGGAGATGCGCGAGACGGCGGAGATCCTTCGCCTGGCCAGTCGGCGGAGCCTGATCATCCTCGATGAGATCGGACGGGGCACGAGCACCTTCGACGGCCTCTCCATCGCCTGGGCGGTGGCCGAGTACCTGCACGACACGCCGGGGCTCGAGGCCCGCACCCTCTTCGCCACGAATTATCACGAGCTCCTCGCGCTGGCGGCGCAGCAGG
>CAZQMY010000504.1:0-4234 GCA_964594405.1 uncultured Spirochaetaceae bacterium
TCACCGCAGCGGGGTACCCGGGCACGTGCTCGAGCAGGAAGAGGAAGAGGGGCGTGGGGTATCGCATGATGGCGATCGAGTCCCACTCACCGCCGGCGGGCGTGTCGACCTCGGGATGGACGACCATCGACCCCGTGCGACCGGCATAGGCCAACCTGCCCCCGAGCATCATCACGCTGCGCATCGCGACGAGGCCGTAGCGGCGGTTGTAGGCCGCCGAGCCGCTGACGTCGGGATTGCGCACGGGCTCGTCGTAGACGGCGCGATCTCGAACCTTCAAGAAGTTGATCATATACGCGGGTGTTTCGCGCTCGTTGCGCAGGTGGCGCTCGATCTCCGGGCGCGTCGGGTTGATGCCGCCGAACTCGCCCATGAAGGTGGTCTCGAGCGCCTCTTCGAGCTTCTCGGGATCGCGATAGACCTCGACCACCTCCATCTTCGGCTCGAGGAAGACGCCCACCGCTCTTGCGAGCGTGGCGGCCACGCGGAACAACGCTGGCGGCATGGGATCGCGCAGCAGGTGGGCCTGCACGTCCTCGAGCTCGGCGACCAGCGGCTTCGCCGAGCACGCCGCCGCCAGCGTGGCCGTGTCGGGGAAGCGCACGATGGCGGCATGCGTCCAATGGCCCGGATCTTCGCCGATGAACGTGTACTCGACACGCGCGTGCCAGGGAAGCGTTGCGCCGGCCTCACGCACGGCGATGGCGAAGGTCTCGTCGGCGCCCCGGGCGCAGCGCAGCATGTAGAAGAGCATGGGCGCGCGCCGATCGGAGATCTGCTCGACGCCGGTCCCGTCCGGGAGGAACGCCTTTTCGATCACTGCTGACCTCCTGTCGCCATCCGAGGGCGCTTCTGGGCTCAGCCCCAACCCACCGCTTCATCGATGCGCTTCAGATGCGCGCCGAGGTCCGGGGCGAACTCGGGCAGCGCGGCACAGCGGCGCATGTGGGCCGCGGTCCGGGGATACGCCTCTTCGAGTGGCCTGCCGGCCAGGGGCTCGAGGCCATGCCGCGTGATGGCCTTCTCCCCCCGCCTGGTCTGCGAGAACTGGATCAGCTCGGCGACGAAGCAGATGTCGGCGAGCGTGACGTGGTCTCCGACCAGATGGTCCCCGTGGCTCAGGGTCGACTCGATTCCGCCGAGATAGGTGTCCAGGGCCTTGCGCGCATCGCTGTAGATCTTCGGCGTCAGGGCGTCGCGCGCGACGGCGAGCTGGAAGACCTGCGACTCGCGCAGGAAGACGAGACTCACGTCGAGAAAGCCGTCGATGCGTGACGCGCCGTAGACGTCGCGGCCGTAGATCGGATAGTCGTTCTTCTGGAGTCGCGCGACGGCGCGCATGATGCTGTTCGACTCGAAGATGCCCACCTGGCCATCGGGGCTGAACGCTGCGGGGACGGTGCCGAAGGGGTGCGCGATCAGGAAGGCATCGGTCTTGTGCAGCGCGCCGCTGAAGCCCTCGCGCGCCTCGCGGCGCGTGGCCGCGTTCTCGCGGTCCTCGTCCGTCAGCGGGCGGGCGTCGAAGTCCCAGAGCCAGTCGGCCATCTCGCGCGGCGAGGCTGAGCGCATCTCGACGTCCACGTCGCAGTAGCGGGCGGCGACGGTCGCCTTGAAGATCCGCGGGTTCGGCAGGTAGGAGAAGATTCGCAGGTCGGCCATGGAGTCCCTCGTGGAAGATCGATCCCCGATGCTTTCTGTCCCGGACCCGGGCGAATCTAGCGTGGGCATCGATCGGCGGAGCGGATCGCCCCGCCGCTCGGCGACCCGGCGCTACCAGTAGCTGTACTCATCATCCGCTCGAGGGGCCTGGCTGAGGTCCCGATCGAGATTGACCCGAGCCGAGCCCATGGCCTGCCACAAGGGCGGTGCCTGCTCGGCGCGGTGCGCCTCGAGCTTCGCCCTCAGCTGGGCGAGCACCTCGGGCTGCTGGGCCGAGAGGTCGTCTTGCTCGGCGGGGTCCGCTTCGAGATCGAAGAGCCATTCGCGACGCGAGAGTCCGGGGGCTTCGTTGACGGTGAGCTTGTAGCGGCCGCTCCGCACGCTCTGCGACGCGTAGGAGGCCCAGAAGAGCTGCTCGTGCGGCGCACCGGACGTCTCGCCGCGCGCGAAGGGCAGCAGATCGACACCGTCCACGACGCGATCCGTCGGCAGAGGCGCGCCGGCCGCGGCCGCCGCTGTCGCGTAGAGGTCGAAGTGGTGCACAGGCTCATCGAAGGTCGTGCCCGCTGGAATCCGGGCGGGCCAGCGCGCGAAGAAGGGAACGCGGATGCCGCCCTCGAAGAGCGTGATCTTCCAGCCACGATAGGGCGCGTTCACGTCGGGGATGCCGATGTACCCCGCACCTCCGTTGTCCGAGGTGAAGAGGATGAGCGTGTTCTCGTCGAGCCCGTTGGCCTCGAGCGCGTCGAGGATGCGGCCGACGCTGCGGTCCAACGCGCGGATCATCCCGGCATAGACCCGCTCCCGATGGAGCGGGATCTGCGAGAGCGCGTCGTAGTCCGCCCGCGTCGCCTGCAAGGGCGTATGGGGCGCCCAGTGGGCCATGTAGAGGAAGAAGGGCCGGTCGCGATTCGCTTCGATCACGCGCACGGCCTGGTCGGTGTAGTAGTCCGTCAGGTAGCGCGCGGGCTCGAAGAGCGGCCCGCCGTTGAAGGAGGCAGCGAATCGCATCCCCCGCCACAGGAAGATGTCGATGGGATCGAAGTCCTGCCGCGCCTGCACGACGTCTGGATCGTCCAGCCGCCCATAGAGCCCGCTGGCCATCAGGAGGCTGTCCTCGAAGCCCTGCTCATGAGGCCACATTCCATCGGCCCGGCCCAGATGCCACTTGCCGATGTGAGCCGTGTAGTAGCCGTGATCTCGGAGGAGCTCGGCGAGCGTGATCTCGGACGCCGGCATGCCCATCAGGGCGGGGTCGGAGAGCTCGGCATCGGGGTTGGCGACCGTCGACGGCCCGGGCCGATCCATGGCGGACTGGATGACGGCCATCACCGGTACCATCGCCGTGGGCGTCGGCGTGAACTGGAAGCCGAAGCGGGTGCCGTAGCGCCCCGACATCAGCGCCGCCCGCGAAGGCGCGCAGGTGCCGTGCGCGGCGTAACCCTGGCGGAAGTCGGCGCCCTCGCGCGCGAGCGAGTCGATCCGCGGAGTCGGTACGCTGCCCCGACCTCGCCCTCCCCCGTTCCAGCTGAGGTCGTTCCAGCCGAGATCGTCGGCGAGGATGAGCACGATGTTCGGCGGGCGCTCGGCGGGCGAACGCCCCTGCGGATCACGCCCGGTCGACCAGGCTACTTCGCGCGTCGGCTCGATGGTGTCCTGCTTCATCATCCGCTCGGCCACCGAGAGCGCGATCTCGACACGCGCCCCCCAGACGAGCGCCACGAGCACGACGAACAAGGCCGCGCCGCCGAGTGCGAGCTTCTTGCCCCAGGACATCGGCCGTTCAGCTCCTCCGCGCGTCGAAGTTCGTCATGCAAGCCGGCGGGAGCTCGGCTAGAGGCCGCGCTGGAGCTCCAGCAACGCCTGACGCGAGGCCTCCTGGAGATCGACACGGGCGGGATCGGCGAGCCAGACCTGCATCGCCGCCATACCCGCGATGTTGAGTGCGTGCGCCTGCAGGCGGACGCGCAGACTGCCGACGGGCTCGCCCAGTCGCTCCGCGATGTTCTCGGCGAGGATGTTCACGAACCGCTCTCCCATGGCCATGGCACGCGGTGCGAGCTCGGGGATGGTCGCGAGCAGCGCGAACTCTCCAGCATCCTCGGCGTTGGGCCGGAAGCCCGCGGACTCGGGGCTCATCGTGACCGCCAGGCAGGCTTCGACCGGAGACTCATCGGGCGGCCGCGCACACACGGCCTCGACGATCGCCTGCGCGCGGCGGCGCAGGCCCTCGAGCGCGACGCCCTCCTTGCTCTCGAAGTAGCGGAAGAAGGTGCTCTCGGAGACATCGGCCGATTCGGCGATCTCGGAGATGCGGGTCTGCTGGTAGCCCTTCTGGGCGAAGAGGATCAGCGCGGCGCGATGGAGCCTGTTTCGCGTCTCCTGCTTCTTGCGCTCGCGCCTCCCGAGCCGCGGGGCGGGAGCGGGTACGTGGGGCCGGGCGGTGTCGACGGGCGGCATACCCCCACGCTATCAGACGAGACTTTCAGATGATAGATCTGTCAATTGACACCGATCGCAGGGAAGCGGAAGATCGGCATGCGCCCGACAACAGTGAAGCCTCCCCGCACTCTAG
>CAZQMY010000505.1:0-4232 GCA_964594405.1 uncultured Spirochaetaceae bacterium
CGGGCCGAAGGGTCGACGACGGCCGATGGGTGAACGATCGGGCGGATCGGCCGATCGATTCGGGGAATTATCTTTTGCCGCGATCGATTGCAACCGATCGCTATGATCGTCACGTGGTCGCGGTACTTGCTCATCTCGTCGCGCAGGTCCATCAGCTCGGCGATGCGATCATCGAGCTCGCCCAGATGCGTGCCGAGCAGCCCCTCGAGGCGCTCCAGCATGGCTCGTGTCGAGCCCGCGAGGGCGTAGAGGCTGTTCAGCTCCTTGATCTCCTGCAGCGAGAGCCCGAGCGTCTTGAGGCGGGTGATGAAGCGCAGGCGCTCGAGCGCGTCGGGCCCGTAGATCCGCCGACCGCCGCTCCGCCTCCGCACCCCGGGGAGCAGACCCAGCTCCTCGTAGTAGCGGACCGTCCTGGCCGTCAGGCGCAGCCTTCGACAGACCTCGCCGATTCCGACGCCGGCGTCCGCGGCCGGGCCCGGCGCGGTGCGCTCCTCGACCTCTTCCGACATCTCGTTCCTCTCGCTTCTTTCCGCTCGTCTCGCCTCTCGTCTCGCCTCTCGTCTCGTCTGGCTCTTCTCGTTCGGCCCGGCTCGTTCATCTTTCGACCGACGACTTCAGACGCGGACGATCCTGCGCCGGTCGCGCATCGGAAGACCGAGGACGACCGGGAAGGAACCGGCAAGATTCGCGGCGGAATCTGCCGCGCTCTGCCAGCTCACGTCAACTGGGGATCGATGGGATGGAGCGATCGGACACAAGAGCGCTGGTGCCGCACAGCACCCCTCCCTGCGGGGCAAAGGGAGAAGGGAGTAGAGGGGAGAGCCTCAGAAGTAGCCCAGTGACTCGATGCGCCTCTCGCTCTCGAGCCAGCGCGGGTCGACCTTCACGAAGAGCTCGAGGTGCACCCGGACGCCGAGAAGCCGCTCGATGGATCGCCTCGCCCGCGTCCCGATGCGTTTGATCATCTCGCCGCCCCGCCCCACCACGATCCGCTTCTGCGAGTCGCGCTCGACCAGCACATTGGCGTGGATGGTGATGAGATCCGCGCGCGACTCGTCGAAGCGCAGCACCTCCACCGCCAGCGAATAGGGCAGCTCGCGCTGCAGGTACTCGAAGGCGGCCTCGCGCACGAACTCGCCACAGAGCCACCGCGTGGGCCGATCCGTGAGCATCTCGGCATCGTAGAGCGGCGGAGACTCCGGCAGAGCGGCAATCAAGAGCTCGAGCAGCTCGGCGACGCCCTCTCCCGTCCTGGCGGAGATCCGGGCGCAGGGCGTGTCTTCGGGCAGGACGGCGGGCGGCCACTCGGTGCGGGATGTGCTCGGGCCATCGCACTTGTTGCCGGCCAGCACGATGGCCTTGCCCTGCTCGTGCAGGGTCCGGATCAACGCATCGTGCGCCTCGGTCCACCCCGAGGCCAGGTCCACCATGACGAGGGCGACGTCGCAGTCGCGCGCCGCCTCGTCCACCGCATCGTTCAACGCGACGTTCAGCTTCTTGCGGCCGTCGTGGAAGCCGGGCGTGTCGACCATCATGAGCTGGGCATCCGGGCGGGTGAGCACGCCCAGGATGCGGCTTCGCGTCGTCTGCGCCTTGGCGGTGACGATGGCGAGGCGCTCGCCCAGCAGGCGATTGAGCAGCGTGGATTTTCCGGCGTTCGGCTCACCGAGCAGCGCGACGAAGCCGGCGCGATGTCGACTCTCCTCGGTCAATCGCTCGTGCTCCCGGTCTTCGCCGGCTTGGCGCGGCGGGCCTCAGCGGTCGGCGGATCGTCCCCGTCCAGACGTTCGAGCGCAACGCTCGCAGCGGCCTTCTCCGCCAGGCGCTTGCTGCGCCCGACGCCCTCTGCGTAGGGCGCGTCGCCCATCACTACTGCGACGCGAAAGCGCACGGGGTCACCCTCCTGGCCCGAATCCTCCAGCAGTGTATAGGTGGGGAAGTGCCCGTCGCGGGCCATCACACGCTCCTGCAACGCGGTCTTGGGATCGCGAGACGCGCTGATCTCCTCCGCGTCGAGCGCATCGCCGAAGCTGTGACGCGCCAGCGCCACCACCGCATCCATCCCTGCATCCAGATGCACGGCGGCGAAGATGGCCTCCATGGCGTCGGCGAGGATGGACTCCTTCTCTTCGCCCCGCGACTGGCGCTCCGTGCGCCCCAGACGAAGGTGCGGTCCGAGCCCGTAGCGCCGGGCCAGTGACGCGAGGCTGTTGCGGTCGACCAGCCGGGAGAGCGCCCGAGTCAGGTCGCCCTCCTGCCAGTCGGGTCGCGCGTCGTAGAGGAGTCGTGCGACCGACGCGCCCAGTACCGCATCGCCCAGGAACTCCAGCCGCTCGTTGCTCTGGACACCCGCGTGCTCGTTCGCGTAGGAGGCGTGGGTGAGTGCCGCGTCCAGGAGATCCGGGTCGCCGAAGCGGTGACCGATGGCCGCTTCGAGCGTCCTGCGCTCGGGCGCATGCTCCGACTCGGCCCCCCGCGCCCGCGACGCGCTCAAGGCGATCCGTCCGCGGCGCGCAGGGCTTCGGCGATCCAGCCGCCGCCCAGCACCCGCGCGCCTTCGCCGCTCGCCGCGAAGCGGGCGATCTCGCCGCTCTCGAGGGCGCGGCGGGCCTCGGGGGAGTCGACGGCCTCGTAGAAGACGGCCGCCTGGCCCGGCGTGACCGCGGTGACGGGCCGGTCGAATCGCACCCGCACGCCCCCGCCCGGCACGGGCTCGAGGGTGGCCGGAACGCCCTGGTGCCGATGGCGCACCTTCACCCGCGCACGGATGGGGCGGGTCGGCGCCGGGCCGGCGATCCAGCTGGCGTTGGCGACCACGGCGCCCGAGTCCTCGAGCCCCGGCGCCTCGTCCACGACCACCCGCCCGCTCTCGGCCTCGATCCGACGGACGTAGAGGCGTCGCCCCACCGCGAGCCCCAGGCCATGCCGCTGCCCCACGGTGAAGCGATGGATGCCGGCATGCCGGCCCAGCACCCTGCCCTGCGCATCGACGATCTCGCCGCCCGCCGCGCGGGCCTCGGGACGAAGCTTCTCCACCACCTTCGCGTAGTTGCCGTCGGGCACGAAGCAGATCTCCTGGCTCTCGGGCTTGTCGGCGGTGGGCAGACCGAGGCGGCGGGCCCGCTCGCGAACCTCCTCCTTGTTGAGTCCGCCGAGAGGAAAGGCGATCCGGGCGAGCTGCGACTGGTCGAGCTGGAAGAGGAAGTAGGTCTGGTCCTTGGCCGGATCCGCGGCGCAGCGAAGCTCGTAGAGGCCACTGCCCACGTCGTGGCGGATGCGCGCGTAGTGCCCGGTCGCCACCTGACGCGCCCCCAGCACCTCCGCCCGATCCATCAGCAGATCGAACTTGAAGCGCTTGTTGCAGGCCACGCAGGGAATCGGCGTGCGCCCGGCCAGGTAGGCGTCGGCGAAGGCATCGATCACCTCGCGCTGGAAGGCCTCGGTGTAGTTGGCCACGAAGAAGCGCGCGCCCAGCGCCTCGGCCACGCGGCGTGCGTCGTCCGCGTCGTCCAGCGAGCAGCAGCGCGAGGCATCCCCCGCCAGATGCATGGTCAGCCCGACGACCTCGTAGCCCTGCTCCACCAGCAGGGCGGCGGTGACCGAGGAGTCCACGCCCCCGGACATCGCCACCAAGACGCGCTCACTCACGATGCGCCGACCTTGCGCGTCCGCTCGACCACGTCCGTCAGCGCGCGCACAGCACGGTCGATCTGGTCCTCGTCCACGCCGTGGCCCACCGAGAATCGAAGGGCGCCGCGCGCCTGCTCGGCGGTGCGGCCCATGGCGGTGAGCACGTGACTCGGCGTGATCGAGCCGGAGTGACAGGCCGCCCCCGCGGAGACCGCGACGCCCGCCAGGTCGAGGGCCTGGAGCACCACGTCGCCCGCCGTCTCCTCGAATTCGACGTTGAGGGTGTTGGGCAGGACCTCGGCGCCCTCACCATTCCAGCGCACGCCGGGAATCGACTTGCGCAGGCCGGTCCAGAGGCGGTCGCGGAGCGCCGCGTAGCGTGCCATGCGCGGCTCGAGCTCGCTGCGCGCGAGCTCGCAGGCCATCCCGAGACCCACGAGGCCCGCCATGTTCTCGGTGCCGCCGCGCAACCGCCTCTCCTGCGGACCGCCGAGCAGGAGCGGCCGGAGGGGCCGCGCCTGCTCGACGAAGAGACAGCCGGCTCCCTTCGGGCCGTTGAACTTGTGCGCGGAGCACGAGAGGTAGGCGACGCCGAGGGCTCG
>CAZQMY010000506.1:0-4219 GCA_964594405.1 uncultured Spirochaetaceae bacterium
GCGCAGACCGCGAAGCGCCCGAAGGAGCATCACCTGCTGGAAGACACCGACGTCGTCATCTTCGACGTGCTCGGCGACGTGGTCTGCGGAGGCTTCGCTGCCCCGCTGCAGCACGCGGATCGCGCGCTGATCGTGACGGCCAACGACTTCGACTCGATCTTCGCGATGAACAGGATCGTGGCCGCGATCAAGGCCAAGGCGAAGAACTACAAGGTGCGCGTGGGCGGTGTCGTCGCCAATCGCAGCGATGCATGCGACCAGATCGATCGCTTCAACAGCCGCGTCGGGCTCAAGACGATGGCGCGCTTTCCCGACCTGGACGTCATCCGGAGGAGCCGCCTGCGCAAGCGCACGCTCTTCGAGATGGATCCCTCGCCCGAGCTGGAGGCGGTTCAGGCCGAGTACCTGCGTCTCGCTTCCTCACTGTGGGAGGGCGGTGACCCGCTCGAGGTGCAGCCGCTCGAGGATCGCGAGATCTTCGATCTCCTGGGGTTCGACTGATGGCTGCGATGGCGACCTACGAACGTCGGCGGGCCGAGCTCGCCCGCTACTTCGATCGGACGGCGGTGGATGCCTGGGAGCGGCTCACATCGGATGCGCCCGTCGGACGGATTCGTGCCACGGTCCGCGCCGGTCGTGACGAGATGCGCGAGACGCTGCTCTCGTGGCTGCCGGAGGACCTCAGCGGTCGCCGCGTCCTCGATGCCGGCTGCGGAACGGGTGCGCTCGCCGAGTGCGTCGCCAGGCGCGGTGCTCACGTGGTCGCGGTCGACCTCTCGCCGAAGCTCATCCGGCTGGCGAGCGAACGGGTGCGTGATGTCGGCACCGGTCGCATCGATTTCGGCGTCGGCGACATGCTCGACGATACGCTCGGGGTCTTCGACTACTGCGTCGCCATGGACTCGTTCATCCACTACGACCTCGCGGACATGAGCGCGATGGTGGGGCGCCTCGCAGCCCGGTGCAGCGAGGCCGTGCTCTTCACCTTCGCACCCCGGACCCGCCCGCTGGCCGTCATGCACACCCTGGGCCGACTCTTTCCTCGATCTTCCCGAGCGCCCGCCGTCGAGCCGCTGGACGAGGGGCGCCTGGGCCGCCGCCTCGCCGAGGAGCCGGCGCTGCGCGGCTGGGCGTGTGCCCGGACGAGCCGCGTCGCGCGCGGGTTCTACATCTCGCAAGCGATGGAGGTCCAGCGCGTATGAAGGCGAGGCCGTCGATGGTGACCGAAGTCTGGCAGCGCCTCGGGCCGAGCGTGCTTCCCTTCGCAGACGCCGCGACCGATGAGCTGCCGCTCCCGCGCATCCTGCGGCTCGCGCTCTTCCAGGTGTCCGTCGGCATGGTGATCGTCCTGCTCAACGGCACCCTCAACCGCGTCATGATCATCGAGATGAGCGTGCCGGCGTGGCTGGTCTCGGCCATGCTCTCCCTGCCCCTCGTCTTCGCTCCGCTTCGCGCGCTCATCGGCTTCCGCTCGGACACGCACCGCTCTGCGCTCGGATGGAGGCGAGTGCCCTACATCTGGATGGGGACACTGCTGCAGTTCGGCGGATTGGCGATCATGCCCTTCGCGCTGATCCTGCTCTCCGGCGACTCGAACGGTCCCGCCTGGATCGGACACGCGGGCGCCGCGCTCGCCTTCCTGCTCGCCGGCGCGGGTCTCCACACCACGCAGACCGCGGGCCTCGCATTGGCGACCGATCTGGCGACTCCCGAGTCGCGGCCCCGGGTCGTCGCCCTGCTCTACGTGCTGCTGCTGGTGGGAACGGTCGCGAGCGCGCTGGTCCTCGGCGCACTGCTGTCCGACTTCAGCCAGCTCCGCCTCATCCAGGTGATCCAGGGCGCCGCGGTCGTGACCATGGTGCTCAACTGCCTGGCACTCTGGAAGCAGGAGCCCCGGAACCCCTCGCGCGCCAGGCGAGAATGGGAAGACGATGCGCGGCCCCGCTTTCGCGAAGGCTTCGACGCGCTGATGCGCCGCGGCCGGGTCGGCCGCTTCCTGCTCGCCGTTGGGCTCGGGACGGTCGGCTTCACGCTCCAGGAGATCCTGCTCGAGCCCTACGGCGGAGAGATCCTCGGCCTGCCCGTGGGTGCGACGACGGCCCTCACTGCGTTGCTGGCCGCCGGCACGCTCGTCGCCTTCGCCCTCTCGGCGAGGTGGATGAGCCGCGGGGTCGACCTGCATCGATTGGCCGCGAGCGGCGCGCTGGTCGGCGTGGTGGCCTTCTCGCTCGTGATCTTCGCGGCGCCGATGGACTCGCCGGCGCTCTTCGTGCTCGGAACTGCGCTGATCGGGTTCGGCGGCGGTCTCTTCGGCGTCAGCACGCTCTCCGCGGCGATGGCCCTCGAAGACGGAGGGGATAGCGGGCTGGCGCTCGGAGCCTGGGGGGCCGTCTACGCCTCGGCGGCGGGCGCCGGCATCCTGCTCGGCGGAGGCCTCCGGGACCTGGTCTCGACGCTCGCCGAACAGGGGCTGCTGGGTCCCGCACTCACCTCGCCGGTCGTGGGCTACGGCGCGGTCTACCACCTCGAGATCCTGCTCCTCTTCGCGACGCTGATCGTCATCGGGCCGCTGGTGGGCTCGCAGCGCGCGGAGCAGGCGAGCCCGGCCGGAGAGTTCGGCCTGGCGCAATTCCCCGGCTGAGGCGGCGCAGCCCGACTCGGTCGAATCGAAATCGAAGCCAGGGAGACGAGCCGTCTCCCCCAGTCTGGGAGCACCCTCCATGGAAGGAACCGGCGCCATCACGGGCTACATCGACGTCGCTCAGATCGTCCTCTACGTCTTCTGGGCGTTCTTCTTCGGGCTCATCATCTACCTGCGTCGCGAAGACAAGCGCGAGGGCTACCCCCTCGAGTCCGACCGGTCGGACTCGGTGACGGTGCAGGGCTTTCCGGCGATGCCCACGCCCAAGTCATTCGTGCTGCCGGAAGGCGGGACGCTCTCGGCGCCTCGAGAGGAGACCGACGCCCGTCCGATACTCGCCGAGCCGAGCGCCCCCTGGCCGGGCGCACCCCTGGTGCCGACGGGCGATGCCATGCTCGACGGCGTGGGGCCGGCGGCCTGGGCCGAGCGGACACAGGAGCCGGAGCGCACACTCGAAGCCGAGCCGCGCATCGTGCCGATGCGGATTGCGACGGAGTTCGTCGTCGAGCCCCGCGACCCCGATCCGCGCGGGATGGAGGTCATCGCCGCCGATGGCCAGGTGGCCGGCAAGGTGGTCGAGCTCTGGGTCGACCGGTCGGAGCCGCAGATTCGTTATCTGGAGGTCGAGGTGGCCGGCGTCGAGCCAGACCGACCGGTGCTGCTGCCGCTCGCGCTGACGGGGATCCAGCGGGGCAGCCGAAAGGTGACGGTCCGGTCGGTGCTCGCGAAGCACTTCGAACAGGCCCCGCGCCCCGCACAGAGCGAAGTCGTGACGCAGCAGGAGGAGGATCGCATCTGCGCCTACTTCGCCAGCGGTCACCTCTATGCGACGCCCCAGCGCCAGGAGCCCCTGGTTTGAGCGGCTCACCCGGAGAATTCGAGTGGGAGCCGGTCCCGGGATTGCCCGAGGTGCTTCCGGAGGGCGAGATCATCTTGTGGCAGGGCTCGCCGAATCATCGCTCCCTGGCACGCCACGCCTTTCACGTCCCGGCGTTGGCCCTCTACTTCTCGGCGCTCCTCGTTGCCCGCATCGCCCTCGCGACGCTCGACGGCGCGGGCCTGCTCGAGGCGATCGCCTCATCGGCCGGGCTCCTCGTCATCGCGGTCGGCTGCCTCGCGCTCGTCGAGCTCATCGCCTGGCTGAACGCGCGGGCCACGGTCTACACCCTCACCAATCGGCGTGTCGTGATGCGCATCGGGGTGGCGATCGTCGTCGCGCTCAACCTGCCCTACCGAGAGATCGCGTCGGCCTCGCTGCGCTCGTATTCCGACGGAACGGGGGACATCCCGATCGGCCTCGAAGACTCAGCGCAGCTGGGCTTCGCCCTGCTCTGGCCGAACGCGCGCCCGTGGCACTTCGGGGATCGAGCACAGCCGATGCTGCGGTCGGTCCCCGACGCAGAAGCCGTGGCTGCAATCCTGTCCACCGCGCTCGCGTCGACGCTTCGACCCTCCGACCTCCCGCTTGCCGAGCAACGATCGGAGGCCGCGACCATCGACGGGCGCGTGGCAGATTCGCCCGGAGCGAACGTGGCCGCGGCCGCCGGCTGATCACGGATTGGTCTCGAAGCGAGTGAG
>CAZQMY010000507.1:0-4218 GCA_964594405.1 uncultured Spirochaetaceae bacterium
ACCCGGTCCTCGACGGGAATCGTCGCGGTATTCCATCCGAATGGCCTCGATGCCCCAAGTCCCCGTGTGGCCGGCCGATGGGCTTTTCCTGCCCGCCGCACCGTATTGCAGCCCACCCTGCGCTACTATGGCATATCAGCTGGGGCATCGGATCCATGAAGAAGGACAAGGACCGCTACTGGGATTGCCTCGATCAGGCGATGGAGGCCTCCCATGGAGGGCGCGTCGACGAGGCCCTGGCCTGGCTCGATGAGGCACTGAAGGCTCATCCCGCCGGCGCCGAGGCCCACAACGGCCGCGGTGAGATCCTCTGGGACGAGGGCCGTGTCGACGAGGCTCTCTACGAGTTCGAACGCGCGGTGGCCGCGGACTCCAAGTTCGCAGCCGGGCACCTGAACTGCATCGAGATCCTCGTGGAAGAGGTCGGCGAGTTCGAGCTCGCGCTCTCCAAGTGCGACCTCCTGCTCGAAGGCCGCCGGGATCTCCCACGGCTCGAGCGCAACTTCCAGGCTGAGGTCTGCTACCTGAAGGCCAAGTGCCTCTTCTATCTCGATGACCTGCCCGGCGCCGTCTTTCTGGTGCGTCGTGCGACCAAGGCCGCTGGTGATCAAGCCACCTTCTCGGCGTTCGAGGGCCATGTGCTCTTCGAGATGGGCCGATTCGAAGAGGCGCGCAGCGTGCTCGAGCACGCGGCCAACCTCGATCCCGGCTCGCCGCACATCATCTACAGCCTCGGTCTGATCATGGAGCGCCTCGCCCACGACGGTCAGAGCTCGGAAACCGAGCCGAGCTCCGAGCAGGGCGAGCGGATCGCGGTGGCCGAGCGAGCCGCGCTGCTCGCCTTCTCGCGAGCCCACGCGCTGGATCCCGACCACTTCCCGCTGCCCGTCGAGGTCTCCGACGAGGCGTTTTCGCGGGCCGTGAGGGAGGCCCTGGACAATCTGCCCCGCTCGGTTCGCGAGTACATCGGGAACGTCCCCGTGCTCGTCGAGGACTTTCCCGCGCACGACCTCGTGGTCCAGGAGCGGGTCTCGCCGCAGATCCTGGGCATCTTCATCGGGACGCCGCGGACCGAGGCCTGCCCCACCGAGCAGGTGCCGAACATCGATCGCGTGATCATCTACCGGAAGAATCTGGAGAAGATCTGCCGCGAGCCCTCGGAGCTCGTCGAGCAGATCCAGATCACGGTGACACACGAGATCGGCCACTACCTGGGTCTCGACGAGAATGCCCTCGAGCGACTGGGTCTGGCCTGATGGCCCACGAGCCCCTCCCGCTGGCGATTCGGCCTCTCCGCACCTAGCCTGCGAAGATGGCCAGTGAAGCGAGTGTCCGAGCGGAAGACGAGCGAGAGGGCTTGATCGGCCGCCTGCGGGAGGCAGTGGGCGAGGCCCATTGCCTTCACTCGGACGCCCAGCTCTTCGCCTACGAGTGCGACGGCCTCACCCTGGACCCGGTCCGCCCGAGCGCCGTCGTCCTCCCCGCGACGACGGACGAGGTCGCGGCGGTCGTGCGCATCTGCCGCGAGTACGGGCGTCCCTTCGTGCCTCGGGGTGCGGGGACCGGTCTCTCGGGTGGAGCGCACGCGACCGAGGACGCGGTGCTGATCTCGCTGGCGCGGATGCGCGACGTCGTGCGCGTGGACGTCGAGAACCGGCTGGCAGTGGTCCAGCCGGGCGTCGTGAACGCGGACCTCAGCCGGCAGGTCGCCCCCCACGGCCTCTTCTACGCCCCCGACCCCTCAAGTCAGCAGGCCTGCACGATCGGGGGCAACGTGGGCGAGAACTCGGGGGGGCCGCATACACTGAAGTACGGCACCACCACCCATCATGTTCTCGCCCTGCAGATGGTGCTTCCCGACGGCGACGTGGTCCGGATCGGTGATGAGAGCGGCGCGGCGCCGGGCTACGACCTCGTCGGGGCGGTGGTCGGGAGCGAGGGCACCCTCGGAATCCTGACCGAGCTGACCGTGAAGCTCACTGCCCTTCCGGAGAGAGTCGAGACGCTGCTCGCCATCTTCGACGACGTCGTGTCGGCCTGCCGCCTCGTCGGGCACATCATCCGCTCCGGCTTGATTCCGGCGGCACTCGAGATCATCGATCAGCGCACCATCGAAGCCGTGGAGTCGAGCGTCTATGCGGCGGGCATGCCGCGGGATGCCGGCGCGATCCTGATCATCGAGCTCGATGGGAGCGCGGCCGAGCTCGGCCCGCAGGTCCAGGCCGTCGAGCTGGCCGCCCATCAGAGCGGCGTTCGCGAGGTGCAGCGTGCGCGCGACGAGGAGGAGCGGGTGCGCTTCTGGCGCGCGCGCAAGGGTGCGTTCGGCGCGATGGGCCGCCTGGCACCGGACCTCTACGTCCACGATGCGGTGGTGCCGCGCAGCCGACTGCCGGAGATCCTGGAGAGGATCTGCGCGATCGCCGATCGTCACCGCATCAAGCTCTCCAACGTCTTCCACGCTGGCGATGGGAACCTCCACCCCAACATCTCCTTCGACAGGCGGGACGAGGACGAGCTGGCCCGGGTGATGGCAGCGGGTCGCGAGATCCTCGAGCTCTGCGTCTCGGTGGGGGGCGTGCTCACCGGCGAGCACGGGGTGGGGCTCGAGAAGCGGGACTTCATGGAGCTGATGTTCGACGAATGCGATCTGGAGGCGATGATGCGCCTGAAGCTCGCGTTCAACCCCGACGGCCTCTGCAATCCCTGCAAGATCATTCCGATGACACGAACATGCGTCGAGTCGCATCCAGGCAATCGAGCGCGCGCCTACGAGCGGATCGCCATCGAATGAACGAGCCCTCGGATCACGACCTGGACGCCTTCGAGAAGGAGTGCTCGGGCCAGCTCAAGGCCTTCGCCGAGCCCGAGCGCATCGGCGGGGCCGCGCTCTCGCTGCTCGCCGAGCCCGAGTCAGGAGAGGCACTCGCCCACATCCTCGCGGCCATGCAGGCGCACTGCGTCGGCGCCATCGTGCGCGGCGGCGGACGCTTCATGCACTACGGCAACGCGGCCGGCCCAGCCCGGCTCTTGCTCTCCACACGGGCGCTCCAGGGTGAGCTCGTCGTCGACGAGGCGGACGGCGTGATGCGCGCGGGCGCCGGTCGGAGCGTGCAGGCGCTGGCGCAGGCAGCGGTCGAGGCCGATTGGGAGCTGCCCCTCGAAGCGACCGAGCCGGCGTGCACGCTGGGCGGAACGCTCGCGACCGCGAGCACCGGCCCGCGCGCAGTGGGCTTCGGCGCGGTCAAGGACGCCGTGCTTGGCCTCGACACGACGTTGGTGGGCGGGGACCGGACGCGTTGCGGTGGGCGCGTGGTGAAGAACGTGACGGGCTACGACCTCGCGAAGCTCTACGTGGGATCGCTCGGAACGCTCGGCGTGATCGAGAGCGCATGGCTTCGCCTGCGCCCGCGCGCCCCGACGATCCGGCAGCTCGCCCTCTCCGTCTCCGACGAGACGCGCGGCTTCGAGCAGGCCCTCGCGCTCGCGCGCAGGGGCTCCGCGCGAGCGGTGATGATGGTGGCTGCGGAGGCGGCTGCGGGCGAAGCCGCCTGGCGGAGCGCCTTCGGATCGTGGCAGGCGCCCTGGGTGCTGCTCGCCGAGTGCGGCGGTGATCCGGCGGCGATCGACGCCGATCTCGAGGCCGTAGGTCTTGCGGTGGAGAGCGGCGCCGCGGAGGCCGAGTGCATCGAGGCCTTCGGGCGATGGCGCGACGGCGCGGAGGACCACGCGGCCGAGCGATCGACGCTGCGCGTTCGTCTCTGTTGCCGCGCGACCGAGGTGGCCGCGGTGGCGGCAGCGCTGAGGGCCGCGGGCGCGGAGGTCGTTGCCCAGCCTGCGCCCGGCATCGTCCACGGGCTCTTCGCCCTCGATCCGCCGCCGGTGGCGGCGGATGCCCTGGACACCGCGCGGGGACGGCGACTGGACGAAGCGCTGGAGGCGGTGCGCAAGGCCGCGAACGCGAGCCGCGCCGTCTCGACCATCGAGGCCTCGAGCGGCTGGGCGAGCGGCGCCGTGGCCGACGTTTTCGACCACCCGGGTCCGGCCCTCGAGCTGATGCGCGCCATCAAGCGGCGCTTCGACCCGAGCAGCCTGTTGAATCCCGGTCGGTTCGTGGGAGGCCTCTGATGGGCGAGTCCACGGCTGAGGGCGCGGCGGGCGCGCTGCACAGGAAGGTCCATCCCGGCACGCTCGACTGCGTGCACTGCGGGCTCTGCCTCT
>CAZQMY010000508.1:0-4196 GCA_964594405.1 uncultured Spirochaetaceae bacterium
GCTCACCGGCCTGGGCGGCGATGATGGCGGCGTTGAGCGCCAGCAGATTCGTCTCGTCCGCCACGTCGTCGATCACGTCGAGGATGCCGCCGATCTCCTTGGCCCGTGCTCCCAGGCCCCCGATCACGCGCTCCGCCACCGCGGTCGCCTCGCGGATCGACTCCATGCCGGAGATGGTCTCGAGCACCTTCTGCCGGCCGCGCTCGGCGGATTCGACGACCTTGCCCGAGAGACGTTGTGCGTGCTCCGCGAAGCTGTCGACCTGGCGCATGGCGCTGGCCATCTGCTCCATGGAGGAGGAGGTATCCGTCGCGGCCTCGGAGAGTGATACGGTATGCGTGCCCACCTCCTTCACGCTCCGCACCATCTGCTCGATGGACGACGAGACCTCCTCGACGCGCCCGGAGAGGACCCCGGCGGTGTCGTTGAGCTCGTCGCCGGCGGCGCCCATCTCGAGGATCGAGCTGCTGGACTCCTCGACCAGCATGTTCAGCTCCTGCGCGGCGGAAGAGATCCCGGCGACCTGTCCCGTGAGCTGGTCCATGCTCGCCACCGCATCGCGAACGCCGCGGCTCTGCTCGTCCGCGCCGCTCGCCACGGACTGCGCGATCCCGCTGATCTCCGACGAGCTGCTCTCGACCAGGTCCGCCGCCTCGGCGACCTGACTCACGGTGCCACGCAGCGAGTCGGCCATGGCCTCGAATGCCCGCGCGACGTCGCCCAGCTCGTCCTCCGACTCCAGGATCTCGGAGCTCCTCAGGTCCCCCTCGGCCATTCGGCGAGCGGCCACGCCCAGCTCGCGCGTACGCTCTCCGATGTCGCGCGAGAGCAGCAGAGCCAGGCCCAGAGAGATCGCGCCCGAGACCACGACGGCGCCCATGAAGTACGCCCAGGCCAGCCCCGTGGAGCCGCGCACCGCGGCCCAGGGCGTCGCGGCCACGAGCAGCAGGTTGCGACCTCTCACCGCGCCGGAGCCGCGCAGCCGCGCCCAGGTGAAGACATTGGTCGAGGAGAGCTCGAGGCTGTCGGAGCCCCGCCCCGAGAGCAGGTGATCGAACTCGACCTCGGTCATCCCGAGCTCTTCCATCGCCCCCCGCTTGGGCTCGTCGGCGTCCACGACGGTGATCGCATGGGCGAGCCCCAGGCGCCGCGCCCGCTCCACGGCCAGCTCGAAGGCCGTCGGATCGGCGACGTCGCCCATCTGGATCATCTCTTCCAGGTAGGCCGCCTGCAGCCTGGCGATGCTCCGCTCGAGCGGGCGTCCGTTGCTCTCCATCGCGAGGAACATCGCGAAGACGACGGTGACGAAGCTCGCACCCGCCACGGAGACGATCATCTTGTGCCGGAGCGACACCCCGACGACCAGCCGGGCGCGCTCCTCGGGATCGCCCACGAGCCGAGCCAATCCGTCCAGCAGCTCTCGATGGGCGCTCTTCAGGAAGAAGTAGCTGAAGGTGGCGTAGAGGAAGCCACCGCTCAGGGTGGCCGCGACGATCATCAGCAGGACGTGCGACGTCAGCTCCCAGTGACAGGCCTTGAATCCGACGCTGATGAGCACACCACCCACGGACCACCAGATCAGCCCGGCGAACCACATGGCTCGAGGCAGGATCGAGACTCCGGCAAAGGCCGCCCTGGTCTGCTCGACGTTCGCACCCTCCGTCTCGTGCGCCCGCAGGAATTCGCGAATGGGATGGAGGAGACGACGACTGGAGACATGGGCGATGAAGTAGACGACGGGCCAGCAGACGACCGCGACCAGGAGCAGCGAGCTCCACTGATCGGCGCTCAGGCGGAGGAGCAGGACGAGATAGGCAGCGACCAGGCAGAAGGCCGCGAGCGACACGAGCGTGGTGATCGTGTTGAATCGCCTGATGAAATCTCTCGCGGACGGGATGTTCTGGTCCATGCGACCTTCTCCGGGGACTCTCTGAGCGTTGAGGGATCGCCGCCAGCTTCCTCCGAGCGGGGCCGATCCGAGAGGATCTCGATTCAGTCGATCTTCAGGAGGCTCTTGGCCACGGCGAGCACCTTGTTCGCCTGGATGGGCTTCGTGAGGTACTCGTTGGCCCCGAGCGAGAGCGCGCGCTCGCGATCCTCCTTGGCGCCCTCGGTGGTGATCACGCAGATCGGCATGCCCTCGAGGCTCTGCTCGCCGCGGATCAGGCTGATCAGCTTGAGTCCGTCCATCACGGGCATGTTGATATCCACGAAGGCCAGGTCGAAGTGGTCGCCCGTCACCTTTCGCAGGCCATCCATACCGTCCTGAGCCTCGACGATGTCGACGTCCTTCATGCGCTTCAGCGCAAATACGAGCAGCTGACGCATCGTCGGGCTGTCTTCGACGATGAGAATCCGATGTCCTGCCATCTTGTGCTCCTTGCTTGCTGAATTCCTGGCGAATTCCCTGACGCTGGCGATCCGGGCCGATTCCGGCCTCCCGGATCGCGTCGTGTTCACTTGGTCAAGAGATCGATGAATCCCTGGATCGTGTTCAGCTTCCTCTCCGACTGGGCATAGAGGCGCGATGCGAAGATCGCCGTCGCCGCATGCCCGGCCAGCAGAGTGAAGAGCTCGTAGTCGAGGGGCGAGAAGCCGTCCTTCTGGGAGAGCAATCGATGGATCACGATCGCGCCGATGGGCTTGTCCTCCACCCTGAGCGGGATGCAGACCACGGGGGGGCCGCCCTCCATCGGCGAGCGATCCGAGCACTCACCCGTCATGACCTCGCCGCTGACGATCGATTCGCCCACCGGCCCATCGCCCAACGTGACGGTCGGAAAGGCCTCGATGGGGCCACCTTCGGATGCCACGGGTGAGACCTGGCTCTCCCCCTCCTCGCACACGTAGACGCAGAAGAGCTCCGCGCCGATCAGATTGATGACGATCTCCAGGATCACCTTCAGGACTTCGCTGGGGTCGAGGGTGGAATGCAGCTGGTAGCTCGCGACGTAGAGATTGGCGAGGTTGTTGTTCTCCTCCTCGATCTCCAGGTATCGCTCGGCGAACTGCTGGTTCTCGCTCTCCACCGAGCGGAGCTGCTCGACGAGATCGTTCCTCTCCTCCTCGAGCGTTTCGATGCGCGAAAGCAACTCCACCCTGAGATCCTCCCAATCAGCGGGGTTCTGCGCGGCAGTCTTCTGACGGACTTCGACGTTGTCGAGCTGCTTGCGCAGTGCCTCGTTGTCGTCCATCAGCTGCTTCATGAAGTCGGCGCCACGCTTGAAGATCGCGAGCACCGCTTCTCCCCGCTCATAGGGGTTGTGTCCGTCTTCGCTCATCCGGACCCCCTTGTCGTCTTCCGTCTTGCGTTGTCACGGTTCACACCCGTCTGGATGGCCGTGGGGATGTCGTTCAACGGCAGCACGAGATCCACGGCGCCCGCGCGCACGGCCTGCTGCGGCATTCCGTAGATCACCGCGGTCTCCTCCGATTCAGCGATCACCGTTCCGCCTCTGGACTTCACCTCGCATGCTCCGGCTCGGCCGTCGTCACCCATTCCCGTCAGGATCACCGCCAAGAGATCTCCGGCGAAGTGCTTGGCCGCCGAGAAGAAGAGGCGATCGACCGAGGGTGTGTACTTCTCGCGCTCGTCGAAGGGCATCACCCTGGAGACGATCCGACCACGCACCGACTCGAGCTCCAGATGAGAGCCGCCCGGCGCGATCAGCACCGTGCCGCGCTCGGGCTGCTCGCCCCCCTCCGCCTCCTTCACATGGAAGGGCGTCAACCGGTCGAGGCGCTCCGCAAAGCCCCGTGTGAAGCCCGCGGGCATGTGCTGAGCCACGAGGAACGCGCAGGGAGGCGGCTCGGTGAACGCACCGAAAGTCTGCATGAGCGCCGCCGGGCCACCCGTCGACGAGCCGATCACGACCACGGGCGGCACCGAGGCGGTCGGGGTGCTCCCGCGAGTCAGCACGGGAGGAGCCGCCTTGATGCGTTCCTTGACCTTGTCGATGCGCAGCTCGCGGATCGCGTGGACCTTGCGGATCAGCTCCTGCTGGATCGACTGGAGCTCCAGGGTGGCGCGGGCCGTGGGCTTGGCGATGAAGTCGACGGCGCCGAGATCCAGGGCCTTGAAGACCTCCTCCTCTCCAGCGCGACCGCTGATCACCATCACCGGTATGGGGCGCTTGGCCATCACCAGACGCAGGAAGGTGAATCCGTCCATCCGCGGCATCTCGAGGTCGAGGGTG
>CAZQMY010000509.1:0-4193 GCA_964594405.1 uncultured Spirochaetaceae bacterium
CCGCCCTCGGTGGCGGCGTAGTACTCGTAGATGCTGTCGCCCCACCACTCGAGCATCTTCCACTTCGTCTCGACGGGGCAGGGCGCGGCGGCGTGGATCATGGCGCGCAGGCTCGAGACGTCGTACTTGCGCCGCACGCTCTCGTCGAGCTTCAGCAGGCGGTGGAACTGCGTAGGCACCATATGGCTCTGGGTGACCCTGTACTTCTCGATCAGGCGCAGCATCTCCTCGGGCTGCCACTTGTCCATCAGCACGACGGCATGGCCGAGATGGAGCGAGCTCGAGCTGAAGACCAGCACGGCGGTGTGGTAGAGGGGCGAGCCACAGATGTGCACGTTGTCGTCTTCGGGCTTCAGGCCGAACATGCCCAGGAAGCCGGTGGTCAGGGTGGCGACCAGATCCGGCGAGATCGGAGCCAGCGCCCGGCGCACGCCCTTTGGCTTGCCGGTCGTTCCCGACGTGTAGTTCATCACCTGACCCGCCGTACGCTCCTCGGGCAGGGTGGCGGGCTGACCGGCCTTCAGTGCGTCGAGGGGTCGGAAGCCCTCGACTTCCCCGACCGAGAACGAGCGCTGGGGATCGAAGCCGAGCTCGGTCCGGGCGGCGGCGCAGGCCTCGGCGAAGCGCTCCGAGCCGATGAAGACCTTCGCTCCGCTGTCCTGGACGATGTAGGCGATCTCCGGCCCGGTGAGATGATTGTTGATGGGCGTCATGTACATGCCGATCTGCGTGATCGCCAGATGGAGCTGGAAGAACTCGGCGCAGTTCTCGGCGACGATGGCGACGCAATCGCCGGTTTCGAGGCCCGCGGCGCGCAAGCCGTGCGCGATCCGGTTGGCTTCGGCCAGCAGCTCGCCGCGCGTCCACTCGCGGCCGGTGGGGTCGGCCAGCGCCAGCTTGTCGGGGGAGGTCTGGGCGAAGTTCCAGAATCCGAGTTCAGACATCGTCGTGTTCTCCTGGGCGGGGCGGCGCGGGCCGCGAGGCGGAGTCCCGATGGCGGGACGAGGAGAAATGAAACATGTTCTAGTGGTCGGAAGCAAGCCCGTAGAGCCATCCCGATGCGCTCCGTCGGTCCCGATGGATTCGCGATGCACTCAGGCCTGGGCCGGGCCCTGCCGATCCCTGATCCACCCCCCTCCATGTCGGGACATCTTCCGCGGATGTCCATGCCCGCACCCGTCGGGCGCCGTTGCAGCTGGGGGCGAGCGATGAAGCAGCATGCGATCCGCCTGTGGGTGGCGGTGGTGGGCGTGGCGGCCGGTCTGATGGCCTTGCGCCCCGTGCACACCTCCGACGCGTTCTGGCACCTGATGCTGGGGCGTGCGGTGCTGCGCGCGGGGAGCCGGACCGTGCCCGAGCCGGCGGCCTTCGAGGACTTCGCCGGCACTGTGGTCGTGCCGGAGTGGCTCTGGGAGGTCTTCTCCTACGGGGTCTACGCCGCCTTGGGTCCGGAAGGGCTCTCGGTGCTCACCGCCCTGTGCGCCGCCATCGGCGCGATCCTGGTGGTGTGGATGCTGCGGGTGCTCTGCCCCCAGGCCAGCCATCCGGCCCTCGTCTTCGTCTCGGCCGCGGCCGTGGCGTCGCTGGCCGCGCGGATGCAGGCTCGCCCACAGCTCGGATTCCTGATCCTCCTGCCCCTCTTCGTCGTCTGCTCCGTGCGCTACGCCGAGGCCGAGGGGCGAAGCCGCGGCCTGCTGGGCGGGGCGATCGCGCTGACGGCGGCGCTCTGGGCCCAGATCCATGGCAGCTTCGTGCTCGCGCCGCTGCTCTTCGCGGTCTGCGTGCTGCCGGGTTTCCTGGCGGATTGGCATGGGCCGCGGCGCACGGGACACCTGGCCGTGATCCTCGGCATCGGGCTCGCCACGCTGAGCAGCGCGGACGGTGTGGACGTCGTCCACTACATCCTGTCGCACGCCTCCGGCGACGCGGCGCGACACGTCGGCGACATGGGACCGACGCGCTGGGAAGACGTGCGCCCTGGACGCTCGCCCTATGGAACGGCCTTCGTCGTGCTCGTCCTCCTGATCGCGACGGGGGTTGCGGGCCTGCCGAGGCGGCGATTCACGCCGCTGGCGCTGGCGATCCTGGGCGGGCTGCTCGCCGCCAATAGCGTTCGCTTCGTGGCCGTCGGCTCGCTGCTGATCGCGCCGCTCGCGCTGGACTGCCTCGATCATCTGGCGGCCCGCATCCGGCGACCGCTTCCGAAGGCCGTGGTGGCCGTCGTCCTCGCAGGTCTACTGCTGGGCTGGTCCGCAAAGGCGATCAACGAGCGCTACGGCCCGCCGCTCACATTCGGCTGGGCGGAGGGGCGCCAGCCCGAGCTGGCGGCGCGCTACTTCGGCGCGAGGGCGGGCACGCCACGCGTGCTCACTTCCTTCGACGCCGGCTCCGCGTTGGGCTTCTGGCTCGACGGAGGCGTGCGCACCTACATCGACACGCGCACGCCGCTCCACTTCGACGACGCAGACTACGGGGTCGCGCGCGAGGTGTGGTTTCGGCCGGACGCGCTGGCCCTCGGGCTCTCTCGCTATCGCGCGGACGGCCTGGTGACCGAGCGCGACACGCTGACGTGTTCTCTCGTGCCCGAGGGCTGGGTGCCTGTCGTCGTCGATGCCCGATTCAGCAGCTTCGTGCCGGCCGGGGAGGGCGAGGCGCTCGAGGCCATCGCGGCCTGTGGCGGCGCGCTGCTCGTGCCCGAGGCGTGCAGCGATGGCGGCCAGCGGCTCGACGCGGAGGTGGCGCGCATGGCCGCCCTGCATCGGTCGCCCTTCACCGACTTCCTGCGCGTCCAGCGCATCCTGGCGTGCGGCGGCGACCTGGCCGAGGCGGAGCGGTTGATGCCGAGCCGCGAGGACGCCTGGCACTACCGCAAGGCCTGGGCGCTGAGCCGCGCGCAGCTGGACTGGCGAGCCGGCCGACCCGATCTCGCCCGCGCGCGTCTCGAGAAGCCGGCGCGCTTCGGCGACGTCGAGTCGATGGGCCTGCTGCTGCGCATTCCCGCCGACGCGCAGTGGATGCGCGATGTCCTGGAGGCCCATCTTCGCAAGGTCGACGATCAGGGGCAGGTCGAGTTCCGGGCTCAGCTGGCCCTGATCTGCAGCGCGCTCGGCGACGCCGAATGTGTCCGCTTCCACGGGATGCGCGCCGCGGTCTCCGGCAGTCCGCATGCGCCGCGGCTGCTCTCCTGGCTGCGCGCCCATCACCCGGAGGAGCGGATCCGGCGCGACTCGGATCGCTGGCTGGGCACGCTCCGCGGCGATCCCTCCATCGCGCAGTCGGGCGTCTCCGCGCCGCGCGAGCCCTGAATGCGCGCGCCGCCCGCGCCCCTGGCGTCAGGGCGCGGGCAGTCCCTTCGCAAGGCACCGTCCCGCTCAGAGCGGCTGGTCGCCCACGATCCACATGCTGAAGTACTGCGATCCGCCGCCATAGGCGTGACCCATGGCCTTGCGCGCGCCGTCCACCTGATGCTCGCCGGCCTGACCACGCACCTGCATCGCGGCCTCCGCGAAACGGATCATGCCCGAGGCGCCGATGGCGTTGCTGGAGAGCACGCCGCCGCTCATGTTGATCGGCATGTCTCCGTCGAGGGCGGTGGCGCCCTCGTAGGTCATCTTCCAGCCCTCGTTGATGGGCGCGAAGTGCAGGTTCTCCATCCACATGGGCTCGAACCAGCTGAAGGGGACGTAGACCTCCGCGCAGTCGATCTCCTTGCGCGGGTCGGTGATGCTCGCCGCCTTGTAGAGCTCGGCCGAGCACTCGAGGCCCGCCCTGGGCATCACCTGGTCCCGCCCCGCGAACATCGTGGGCTCGGTCTTCATGTTGGTCGCGTGGACCCAGGCAGAGGGTGTGGGCCGGGCCTTCGCGGCCTTTTCGTCCGCGATCACCATGGCGCACGCGCCATCGGATGAAGGGCAGGTCTCGAGATAGCGGATCGGATCCCAGAGCATGGGCGAGCCCGCGATCATCTCGAAGGTGACATCCGGGAGCTGCAGATGCGCGAGCGGGTTCTTGAGTGCGTTGAGGCGGTCCTTCAGGGCCACGCGGATTCCGGTGTCGTCGGGCGCACCGGATCGCTGCATGTAGCCGCGGATCAAGGGCGCGAAGAAGCCCCCCGCACCGGCCACCATGGTGGGGGCGAAGGGCATCTTGATCGAGAGCGCCCACATGGCGTTGCTCTCGCTCTGCTTCTCGTA
>CAZQMY010000510.1:0-4178 GCA_964594405.1 uncultured Spirochaetaceae bacterium
GAAGGTCGTTCCGTACTTGCGCTGGTGCTCCATGCCGGCCTCGGCGAAGCCCGCGGGCATCGTGCCCGATCCGAGCAGCCCCTCGGTGGGAATGCCCTTCTTGCCGCCGCCGCCCCCGAGCAGGCCCTTGCCCATCTGCTCGGTGCCCACGGCCAGCACCATGTCGTAGACGCCCGCCTAGATGGCCATCCATCCCTCGCGAAAGGCCGTCGCGACGGTCGCGCCGGCGTTGGCGCAGTACACCACCGGGACGCCCGTCTGGCCGATCTCCGCCAGGATGCGCTGGCCCACCATGGCGCTGGCCTGGCCGAGGTTGCCGCTGTAGAGGGCCTGCATGTCCTTGATGCCCAGCCCCGCGTCGTCCAGCGCGAGGTGCGCGGCGGTGGCGCCCAGCTTCGGGACGCTGATCTCCGGGAAGCGCCCGAACTTGATCATGTCGATGCCGATCACATATACGTCGCTCATTGCGTGCTCCCTCGTTCAGCTCTTCGGCTGGAATCAGCTCTTCGGCTGGAAGTAGTAGGCGAGATACTCGTTTCCCTCGGCGTCCTTGCGCGGGGCCTTCTTGTAGACCACTTCGACGGGCATCCCCATCTTGATCTTGGCAGGATCGGGATCGATGCCGATCAGGTTGCCCTTGACCGTCCCGCCCCCTTCGAGATCGACCACCGCCGACACGTAGGGGACCTCGATCCCCGGGAACGAGCGGAAGACGATGCTGTAGACGTAGAGCTCACCCTCGTTGGAGAGCTTCGCGGTCTCGAGCTTGCCGCGTTCGCCGCAGCTGCTGCAGGTGTCGCGGGATCCGAGGAAGATGGCACCGCAATTGCTGCACTTGCTGCCATCGAGATAGGGGTCGCCCCCATCGGGCATCTTGAGGAAGGGGACGACCGGCAGCAGGCCGCTCGATGTCGCTGTGTCGGAGGACATGGGCTTCTTTCTCGCTCGGCGCGAGTCCGCCCATCAGCGCATCCGGCCGGGGGGCGATCCGCAGATTGATCGACGAGTCAACGCCGGACCAGCATGCCAGTCGGCCCACAGCGCTGTCAACGGCCCCATGGGGTCTCCTGCTCCGGCTAACGCCCCGGCGCATGCGCGCTCCTTCCGGGTGCAGGCCCATCCTTCACCCGATTGCCCTCCGAGTCGGCGCCCCCGACAGTTGCCCCTGTGTCGCTCTGCCGCGACGGGCCGGGGGCCCGACCGGCGGCACTCGGCTTGCCGAGCCGAGGATCCGCCCGAGCAATCAGGAGGGCATGCGTGGTGACCGGGATGTTCACCCTTCAGACGGAGGAGGCTCCGCCCTCCTTGCGCCGGTCCACCTCCGCCGCGACGCCGCTCGAGATCCTCGTCGTCGAGGATCAGCCGGGTGACGTGATCCTGATCCGCGAGGCCCTCGCCGAGGCGCCGGGAATCGATTGTCGCTCGACCACTGTGGATCGGCTCGGGCAGGCGCGCGCGCTGCTGCGCGATCGCAGCTTCGATCTCGTGCTGCTCGATCTCTCGCTCCCGGACTCGTCCGGCATCGGCACGCTCGAAGGCGTCGCGTCGCGGGCCGGCGACACGCCGATCCTGGTGCTCACCGGATACGACGACATCGATCTCGAGATCGAGCTGGTGCGCCGCGGGGTGCAGGAGTACCTGCTGAAGCACGAGATCAGCGCCCAGTCCCTGGGACGAGCGGTGCGGCACGGCATCGAGCGCGGACGCATCCTCGTGGCACAGCGAAGGGCCGAGGCGGCGGCGCGCCAGTCCGAGACCGACCTGCGCGCGCTCATCGAGGCCACTCCCGAAGCCATCTTCGTGCACCGACACGGCCTGCTGCAGTACGTGAATCCGGGGGCCCTGCGTCTGCTGGGTGCACGCACCCGCGACGAGATGCTGGGCAAGCCGATCCTCGACTTCATCCACGGCGAGGATCGTGACCTCGCCTCGGAGATGATCGAGCGCGCCACTCTCCTGGAGGGAGGGACCGAGCCTCCGCGAGAGCTTCGGCTGGAGCGCGGCGACGGCTGCGTGCTCGTTACCGAGGCGACGATGCTGCCCGTGGCCTTCGGCGACCGCGGAGAGCTCGATCCGGGCTGCTCGGTGCTGCTGGTGGCCAATGACCGGACCGGTCCGAGACGCGTGCAGGCCCGCGCCATCCAGGCGGATCGCGCCGCGGCCATGGGGGTGCTCGCCGCGGGCATGGCCCACGAGATCAACAACCCCCTCTCATATGTGATCGGCAACCTCGACTATCTCGACGATGAGCTCCCCGCCCTGATGGCGCGCTTCGAGGCGCTGGCCGAGGCCGGGGAAGCGGAGGGCGTCGGCAGCAAGGGGCTCCGCGAGGGCGTACAGGCCGCCATCGATCGCTGGGCGGACATCCGTGAGACCATCGCCGATGCCCGAGAAGGCGCCGATCGTGTGCGCGCCCTGGTCGCGGATCTCAAGATCCTCTCGCGTGCCGGCGAGGGGAGCGCCGCCCGCGCCGACGTCGAGACCATCCTCGAGACAGTGCTCCGCCTGATGGGCGGCGAGCTGCGCGGGCATGCCCGCATCACGCGGTGCTACGAAGCCGTCGATGAGGTGGCCGCAGATCCGGCTCGACTTGCACAGGTCTTCCTCGGTCTGCTCGCCAACGCGGTGCAGGCACTGCCCGACCAGCGGAGCGCCAGCAACCTGATCGAGCTGGCCATCCAGGCCGAGGGGCCGGGCTTCGTGCGTATCGACATCTGCGACAACGGCGTCGGCATTCCCACGCATCTCGCCAGCCGGGTCTTCGACCCCTTCTTCACCACCAAGGCGCCGGGCAAGGGCGCGGGGCTCGGGCTCACGATCTGTCGGCACATCATCGACGAGCTCGGCGGAGAGATCAGCGCCGAGCGTCGTCAGCCCCAGGGCACGCGCGTCCGCGTCCTCCTGCCGACGAGTGGCGGGGTCCGGGTCCCAGACGCCGCGCTCCGTTGACCTGGCAGGAGGCCACCGCGCTCGACGGCTCGGAGGGCTCTGGCGCTATTTCCGGGCCTTGAGCTCCGCCTTGATCTCGGCGAGCTGCTCCTTGAGGAATGCGTTGTCGCTCTCGAAGGTGATGGCCATCTGCAGATTGCGCGCGGCTCCCGCGAGATCGCCGCGATTCCGGTCGTCACTCGCCTTCTGCCAGAACTGCTTGCCCTGCGGCGTGATGGCGCCCCGTTCGGCCGACTGCTGCTTGGCGTCCGCGCTCCGCGCCTCGGCGAGCTGCATGCGCAGGCCGCCGCCCCCTGCGAGGTGATCGTCGTAGGCGCGACGCCGGCGCGGATCGCGCAGCACGCAGTAGGCCTCCGTGACGCGCTTGGCGATACGCTCGCAGTCGCCGCGGAGCTTCTCGTCCAGCCCGCGGTTGGCATCCGGATGGAAGGTGCGCGAGGTCTGGTGGAAGGCCTTCTTGATCTCGCTGGTGGTGGCCGACGGCTCCAGATGCAGGATCTGGTAGTAGTCGAGCTCCTCCATGATCTTTGTGAGGGCCTGGATTTCGAGGGGTGAGATGCCGGGCACCGCGGGCTACTCCAATTCGATCTCGTCGTCTTCGGGGGTGAGATCGATGGGCGAGGTGTCGAACAGGCTCTCGTCCCGATCCTGATCCGGCACCGCCTCGAGCGAGACCGGCTCACCTGGATCGCCCGAGAGGTCGGGCACGCTGATGGCGTTCCCGGGCATCGAGTCCACGTCGAGGTCGACCTCGTCGTTGCCGCCCGATGGGAGCGCCCCCAGCTCCTCGTCACTCAACAGGTCCAGGTCGTCGTCATCGCTGCACTCGAGGTCGAGGTCGTCGTCGAGGGGCACCAGGTCTTCGTCGGCTCCGCCACCGGGCACGGTGATGGCCTCTGCGGCGGGTGCGCTCGGATCGGCAGCGGTCTCGACGCGCGCGGTGGGGTCGGCGCTGAGGATGTCCTCCAGCTCTTCGTCGGTGAGGCCCGAGGAGAGCGTGATGGAGGTCGATGCCTCCTGTCCGGTGGCCGGGTCCTTGGCCGTCACGCAGACGATGCCATCGGCGTCGATCTCGAAGGTGACCTCGATGGTCACGTCGCCGCGGCGCGCCTTCTCGAATCCGCTGAACTCGAACTGCCCGAGGCACTCGTTCTCGTCCGACTGACGGGAATCCCCCTGGTAGACGCGGATCTTCACCGACTCCTGGAAGTCCTGGAAGGTGGTGAAGG
>CAZQMY010000511.1:0-4172 GCA_964594405.1 uncultured Spirochaetaceae bacterium
GGGGCCCATCGCCCCGCTGGTGATGACCGCGCTGATCGCCTTCCGGGCGATGCTCGGACTCCCCTCCCCGCTGCTGCTGATCGTCGCGGGGCTCGCGTTCGGGACCCTCATGGGCACCGTCTACGGGGCGACCGGGCTCACCCTCTCCGCACTGTTGACTTTTCTCGCGGCCCGATACGCCGGCCGGGAGAGCGTGGAGCGCCACGTCCCGCGCCGCATCGCGGGATTGCTCGAGGCAGCCGGGGACCGCCCGGGCGCCCTCCTCGTCGCCTTCGCGACTGGCTATCCAATCGGCTTCATCACCGCCTACCACGCCATGGCGGGCATCACCCCCATGCCGGTCGGGCTCTTCGTCGGGGCCGCGGCGATCGGTTCGACGGTTCGGGCAGCCACCTACTGCTACTTCGGCAGCACTCTGGTGGCGGGTGGCATGAAGCCCGTCCTCCAGGCGAGCGCCGTGCTCTTTGCGATCTTCGCGCTGCCTCTCTTGATTCCGAGTGTGCGCCGATGGGTCGTTCGTGTGGCACTGGCCCGCTGATCGTGATGAGCGAAGCGGTCTCCAGAGGTCGACACCGCCTCACCGTGCTGCTCGCGCTCGGGATCGGGCTGATTGGCGGATACTGGCTCGGCGGATCGGGCGACTCCCCACCGCGCCGGGGACACGAGACAGCGGCGCGCGGTGCGCCGAGCGAGGGGCCGGCCGGCGCCGAGTCTCCGGAGGTCGACCTCTCGGCCTGGATGATGACGCTCGCGCTCGCGGCGCAGAACCAATCCCTCGAAGGGGTGATCGAAGAGCTGAAGAGTCAGCAGATCGCCCCCCGTGACTTCGTGCACGGCGCCATCGAGCAGGTCGGCGAGGACGAGATTCGACGCGTGCTCTCGATGATGACGCAGTTCAGCCAGGATGACCTCGACGACGTGAGGAACATCCGCGCCTTCGCGAGCAGGCTGTCGGACATCGCGCTGGAGGGCACGCTCGAGCCCCAGAACGAACGCGGCCCCCATGAAACAGACGTCTTCTTCAGCGACGCTTCTCCCCGCCAGGACCCCGATCCGGTCCCGATCGAGCGCTTCCCTTCCACCCAGGGCCGGATCTACGCGATCTTCGAGACCAGTGAGTACCCGCAATCGAAGGTGCTGCTCAAGTGGTTCCGGACCGACGAGGCCAACATCCTGCTCCTGCGTCGCTACAACGTCATCCCGGGCGACGAGTACGGCTGGGTCTGGCTCGATCGCGCAGGTCGATGGCGCCGCGGCACCTATCGCGTGGACGTGTATACCGGAGACGAGGCGATGACTCGCCTGGGCTCTGGCACCTATGTGATCGAGTAGGCTCGAATACGGGCAGTGACCGATACTCGCCGCTTCGGCGATGCGACCCATGCGGCGGCGCACGAGTGGGGAGATCGGGCGCGACCCGCGCTAGCCTCCGCCCCTCCGCCCCTCCACTCTGCCAGATCCGATCCGGACCCCCATGGACTCGCTACGCCCCTTCCGCGCCGGCTACTGGTTCGGAGGCTTCAACGGGCTGACCTGGATGATCGCGCTCGGCGTCCCCATGGTGCTGCTGATCGAGCAGCTCGGCGGATCGAGCGCTCAGGTCGGCCTCGCCACCTCCTTCGTCTTCGTCCTCCATCCGCTGCAGATCCTCGCCACGTCGCTCCTCCGCAGGCTCGGCTATCGCCGACAGATGGTCCTCTCGTGGTCTGCGCGGGCGCTCTTCCTCACGGTCCCGCTCGCCATCGCGGTCCAGGGCCGGGACCCGGCACCGGCGTGGATGGCCAACGCGATGGTCGCGAGCCTCTTCTTCTTCTGCGCGATCCGCGCGGTCGGCGTCGCGGCACACATCCCCTGGTTCTCCTCGATCCTCCCCGACGCGGCGCGCGGACGCTATTGGGCCACCGACGGCATGGTGGTCAGCGCTGTGGGCGTGGTGACCCTGCTCGGATGCACGGCCCTCTTCGAGTGGCTGCCGGGCTACGATGCGTTCCGGGTGAGCTACGGCCTCGCGATGGTGGGCGCCGTGGGAGCGGTCGTCTGCCTGCTGCAGCTACCGACCGGGCCGCGACCGCATCCCGTACCGCTGCGGACCCTGTGGGCCGAGGCCAGGACGCTCGCGCTGCGGCCGGGGCTCTTTCGTCACTATCTCGGCTTCGCCTTCCTGGCGGCGATCGTCGACACCTCTTACGGCTCGTTCGCCAGCTACTACCTCAAGACGGAGGGGAGGCTCGAATCGGGCGCCATCCTCGCCTTCACGGCGGTGACCTTCGCGGGGCAGATCGCCGGCGCGTTCGCGGTACGTCACGTCGCGGACCGGGTCGCGGTGGGGCGGATGCTGCGTTGGGCCAACGCTGGCCGTGCGCTCGCGTATGCGTACTGGCTCTACGCGCTGGTGGTCGCCACGCCGCCCACGCCGCTCTTCGCCGTGGCATTCGCGTGTGTCGGCGGCGCCAACGGCATCGCGAACACGGCGCACATGACCTTCCTTCCCGAGCTCGCGCCCGAAGAGAAGCGCCCCATCGCCATCGCGATCTTCGGCGCGATCACCGGTGTGCTGCAGGGCCTCGCGCCGATGCTCTGGGGCCTGGCGCTACGCGCGAGCGGAGAAGCCCCGGGCGTCGACCTCCCGGGCTTCGTGGGCTTCTTCGTCGTCGGCGTCGCCACCAGCCTGCTCGCCATCGTGCTGCTCGGTCGACTCCCGGATCCGAGGCTCGGCGCGATGGGCGCACGAAGGTCCTCCGCACCCGCGGCTTGACCCGCGCGAGCAGAGATGACGAGGATCGAGCGGGCGCCGGCAGGCGCTCCTCCGAGGGGCTCCGCCGGCGCCCTAGCCCTGCTCGCGAAGCAGATTCAGCGCGGAGCCCGCCTTGAACCAGGCGACCTGCTCCTCGTTGAGCGTGTGATCCACCTTGATCCGATCCTCGCTGCCGTCCGCATGCGTGAGGACCACGTCGATGGGCTGGTCCGGGGCGATCTCTGCGAGTCCGAGGATGCTGATGCGGTCGTGCTCCTGGACCTTCTCGTAGTCCTCGGGCGCCTGGAAGGTCAGCGCGAGGACGCCCTGCTTCTTCAGATTCGATTCGTGGATCCGCGCGAAGCTGCGCACGATCACGGCCGCGGCCCCGAGATGCCTGGGCGACATGGCCGCATGCTCGCGGCTGCTGCCCTCGCCGTAGTTCTCGTCGCCGACCACCACCCAGCGCAGCCCCTGCTCCTTGTAGGCTCGCGCCACCTCGGGCACCGGCAGCCCGGGCTCGTCCGTGAGCAGATTGCGGGTCTTGCCCGGCTGCTCCGTGAAGGCGTTGATCGCGCCGATGAACATGTTGTCGCTGATGTTGACGAGATGTCCTCGGAAGCGCAGCCACGGACCCGCCATCGAGATGTGGTCCGTCGTGCACTTGCCACGGGCCTTCAACAGCAGCGGCAGCTTCTCGTAGTCCTGGCCGTCCCACGCCGAGAAGGGCGTGAGGATCTGCAGGCGATCGCTGCCTTCGGCCACCTCCACCGTCACGCCCTTGCCGTCCCCGGGCGGCGCCTGATAGCCGTCGTACGAGATCTCGAAGCCGTCGGCCGGGATCTCCGGGGCGGGGGCCGGCGGATCGAGTCGATAGCTCGAGCCGTCCGCCGCGATGAGGTCGTCGGTCAGGGGGTTGAATTCGAGCGTGCCAGCGAGCGCATAGGCGATCACGATCTCTGGGCTCGCAATGAACGAGGAGGTGGCGGCGTTGCCGTCGTTGCGCTTGGGGAAGTTGCGGTTGTAGGAGCTGATGATCGAGTTCTCTTCGCCCTTCTGGATATCGTCCCGCCTCCATTGCCCGATGCAGGGACCGCAGGCGTTGCTGAGCAGCGTGCCGCCGATGGCCTCGAGGGACTCCACCTGACCGTCCCTGCGGATCGTCTTGCTGATCTGCTCGCTGCCCGGTGTCACCCAGAGCGTGGTGCGCGACTTGCCGCCCCTGGCCTCGGCCTGCCGGGCGATGTCCGCAGCGCGCGACATGTCCTCGTAGGACGAGTTCGTGCAGCTGCCGATCAGGCCAGCCGTCAGCTTCGACGGATACTCCTTGGCGTGTACGTCCGCGGCCATCTGCGAGACGGGCCGAGCCAGGTCGGGCGTGTGGGGCCCCACGATGTAGGGCTCGAGCGTCGTGAGGTCGATCTCGACCAGGACGTCG
>CAZQMY010000512.1:0-4170 GCA_964594405.1 uncultured Spirochaetaceae bacterium
ACGAGAGCCCGGGCGCGCGCGCGCGCGCGCAGCGGGCGCGCCCCGCCGAGGCTGCAGCCGGCGGCGCCAGGACGGCGAGCGACGCGCGCGCCCCGCTCGGGCGGCCTGCCCGGCGGCGACCGGCGCCGCCTCGCGTCGAGCTCGAGGTCGACCTCGAGGCCGTGGCGGAGCAGGATCGCTCGCGCTGGCTGCTCGAGCGACTCGCCGAGATGCGGGATCCGAGCTGCGAGGGCCTCGTGACGCCCGCCCGCAGCGCGGCGGACCTCGATGCGATCGATCGCTTCAGCGCGCGAGCCAGAGGCGTCGACGCCGTGCGGGTGCTCCGCGTGCGCGTCCCCCTCGACCTGTCCGCTGATGCCCTGCGCCGTGGATACGCGCCGATCATCGCTCTCCCAGACGACATCGCGAGTGCACGAGTCGCCGCCGTGCTGGACCTGCCCGAGGCGAGCGGCGCAGAGATCGAGTGGGCCCCTCGGATCGGAGGCGAAGGCCGGATCGACGCGGCCGCGATGGAAGCCCTGTTCAAGGCCCACCAGGCGCTGGGCTGCAAGCGCATTCGACTCTGCGTCGGCGGCCCCGATCCGGCCGGGGCGGCTCGTCGGCTCGCCGAGTGCGGCGCGCACTTCGATCTCGAGGTCGAAGCCTCGCTTCGCCATCCCGGGCGCGCCGGCGACTCCATCGAAGCCCTGATCGAAGCCGCCGTCTCCCTGGGCACGCCGCTCTGCGAGGGGCACGGCATGATCGTCTCGATGCGGATCGGCGAGGCGCCCCACGGCGACCTCGATCTCCTCTATCACATCCTCCAGGCGTCGCGCGCCCGGTCGAGTCGCCCCGAGTTCATCTCCTGCCCGTCTTGCGGCCGGACACAGTTCGACCTCGAGACCGTCTCCGAGCGGATCCGCGGCCGGACCGGTCACCTCCAGGAGATCAAGATCGCGATCATGGGCTGCATCGTGAACGGCCCCGGAGAGATGGCCGACGCGGACTTCGGCTACGTGGGCTCGGGGCCAGGCACGGTGCACCTCTACGTGGGTCGCGAGCGCGTCGAGGCGCACGTGCCCGAAGCCGAGGCGCCGGACCGACTCGAGGCCCTGATTCGCCGACACGGACGCTGGACCGAGGCCCCGGACGCGGGGCCGGTGGAGGCGCTCGAGGCGACCGGACGGGAGCGAGCCGGCGCCAGGCGGAGGTGAGCGCGAGGGAGCAGATCGGCTCGGGGGCCTACCCCCCGATCTGGTACATCTCCACCTTGCGGCGCTCAGTCCTGCCCCCGCGCTCCTGCTCTTCGCGGAGGATGCGCGTGCGCTCCTCCGAGTAGCGATCGTCGCGCTTGCGCCAGATGCCCTCGATGAGTTCGACCAGCTCTGCGTCGCTCGCCCCGGAGCGCATCGGGCCGCGCAGATCGGTTCCGCCGCTGGCGAAGAGGCAGGTCACCAGCTGGCCGTCGGTGGTGAGGCGGGCGCGGCTGCAGTCGCCGCAGAAGGGCTGCGAGACGCTGGTGATGATGCCGATCTCGCCCGAGCCATCGCGATAGCGGAAGCGGCGGGCGACCTCGCCCGTGTAGTTGGGTTCGATGGGCTCGATGGGCAGCTCGGCGTCGATCCGGGCGGCGATCTCGTCTGCGGGCAGGACGTGCTCCATCTCCCACGCGTTCCGGTTGCCCACGTCCATGTACTCGATGAAGCGAACGATGTGACCGCTGCCTCTGAAGAAGCGCGCCAGGTCGACGATCGTGTGATCGTTGACGCCCTTCTGGACCACGCAGTTGATCTTGATGGGCGAGTAGCCGACGTCCGCAGCGGTCTCGATGCCCTTCAGCACGCGGTCGACGGAGAGCTTGTGGCCGTTCATCTGGTTGAAGACGGCCTCGTCGAGGCTGTCCAGGCTGATGGTCATCCGCGAGAGCCCGCAGCGACGCAGATGCCCGGCCATGCGCTCGAGCAGGGTGCCGTTGGTGGTCAGGGCGATGTCCTCGATGCCCTCGATCTCGTCCAGGCCTCGGATCAGGTGGCTGAGGTCGTGGCGCAGGAGCGGCTCGCCGCCGGTGATGCGGATCTTCCTGACGCCCATCGGCACCATGAGGCGCGTCAGGCGCAGGATCTCCTCGAAGGTGAGGATCTCCTCGCGCGGCAGGAAGGTGTAGCGCTCGCCGAAGATCTCGGCGGGCATGCAGTAGGTGCAGCGGAAATTGCAGCGATCGGTGACGGAGATACGCAGATCGCGCAGCGGACGCTGGCGTTGGTCGAGCACGGGCAGGAGCCGGGGGGCGCCGGCTTTGCTGGCATCGCTCATGGGAGACGTCTCCGAGGCTGCGCGGGCGCTCGGCGCGTCGCGATCACACGCCCCTCGCCCGCGCCCGCCACGGTAGCGCAGCGCGCGAGCCGTCTCAGTCGATCTCGCCCGCGCGGGCGACGACGCGTGCGATGAGGCCGTAGTCCAGCGCCTCTTGCGCATTCATCCAGTAGTTGCGGTCGCTGTCCGCCGCCACCTTCTCCACGGGCTGCCCTGACTCCGCCGCCACCAGGGCGTTGATGCGCTCGCGCAGACGGAGGATCTCCTGGGCTGCGATGCGGATGTCCGAGGCCTGGCCACCGGCGCCGCCATGCGGCTGATGCAGGAGGAAGCGCGCGTTCGGCAGCGCGTATCGATCGCCCTTGTCGGCTCCCAGCAGGATCGGCACGCCGATGCTCGCCACCCAGCCGGCGCCGATGCTGATGACGCGGCTCTCGACGTACTTCATGACGTCGTGGATGGCGAAGCCCGAGTCCACGTGGCCGCCCTGGGTGGTGATCAGCATGCGGATCGGCTCGTGGTTGTCGGCATCGAGGATGAGCAGCTGGCTGATCACCTTCTCGGCGAGCTTGTCGTCGACCTCGCCCGAGACCAGCACGGTGCGCGTCTTGACCATCCGCCCGATGAGGCCCTCGCCGCCCGGCTCCGGAGCCTTCTCTTCCTCTTCCGCCATCGACTCGATCTCCCTGCCCCGCGATCTCCGGGACGGCGTCGATGCCGGCCCCTGCGCGGCTCCGGGGTGCACCGCGTCAGGACTGGACGGTAGCAACTCCCGCGCGGACCATCGCGCCAGGGCTGGCTACCATCCAGCCGCCGAAGCGGCCAAGCGGCTCCGGGGCCCGGCGTCCGCCCATCCAGCACGAAAGGCTCCCCATGGAAGTACCGCTCCTCGTCGACGACTTCCTGCGCCGTGCGGTGCAGGTCTATCCGGACAAGACCGCGGTGGTGGACGGAGCGCTGCGCCTCACCTATCGCGCGCTGAAGGCGCGGGTGGATCGGCTCTCGACGGCCCTGCTCGGGCTGGGCCTCGCGCAGGGAGATCGGGTCTGCATCCTCTCGCCCAACTCGCACTACTTCCTGGAGAGCTTCTACGCCACGGCCCAGGTGGGGCTGGTCCTCGTTCCACTGAACTACCGGCTCCAGGGCCCGGAGCATCGGTACATCATCGACCATGCGGGGGTGCGCTGCGTGCTCGTCGACCACGAGTACACCACCGTCATCGACGGCATCCGGGACGAGCTGCCGAAGGTCGAGCACTTCATCGTGGCGGGCGGCGACGCTCCCGGGCGCGCCGCGCCGGAGGGCTGGCAGGACTGGGATGGGCTCGTCGCCGGGGCCGCCCCGGGGCCGCCCCCTGTTCCGCCGCGCCCCATCGGCGAGAACGACGTGGTCTCCATCAACTACACCTCGGGCACGACGGCCAGGCCCAAGGGCGTGATGCTCACGCATCGCAACTGCTACCTCAACGCCTACAACCTGATCGCGCACCTGCGCATCGGCCACGACGACGTCGAGCTCTGGACGCTGCCGATGTTCCACTGCAATGGATGGGGCGGCGTCTACGCGCTGACGGGCATGGGCGGCACGCACGTGATCCTGCGCGCGGTGGAGGGGCGCACCATCTTCGAGCTGGTCGAGCGGGAGGGCGTCACCTTCGCCTGCATGGCGCCCGCCGTGCTGCGCACCATCCTCGACTACGAGGGGCGGACCGACCATCGGATCGAGACGCGGCCGCGCTTCACGGTGGCGGGCGCCCCGCCCCCGGCGGCCTACATCGAGCGGCTCGAACGGGAGATAGGCTGGCACTTCATGCAGATCTACGGCCTCACCGCGCCCGCGCCGCTGCTCACGGTCTCGGCGACCGCCACCACCCACGAC
>CAZQMY010000513.1:0-4167 GCA_964594405.1 uncultured Spirochaetaceae bacterium
GGGTCTGCGAGAGATGCGGCACATTGCTGACGCCGCCGCGAATCGCGCCCTTCAACTTCGCCTCGCGCGCGGCGCAGAGCACATCGGCGGTGTCCGCGCGGAAGGGACCGAAGGAGATGAAGCCGCATCGCAGCCCCCAGACGAAGAGCTCCTTGGTGGCGCCGTCCAGCCGGACGGCGAGCAGGTTCGGGTGCAGGCCCGTGAGCAGGCCGAAGAGCGATTCCGTCATGCTCTCGCCACCGATGTGATAGAAGAGGCCGAAGTAGGCGTCGTCGCTGATCACCACGAGCCGGGTGCCGCGCTCGGCCTGCGCGGCGAGCGCCGCCACGATGCCCTCGCCCTCGGCCGGGGTCGGCATGTAGCCCGTGGGATTGTTCGGGAAATTCAGGAGCACGATCAGCTTCTCGCGCCCCTCGGCGTGCTGCTGGAGCGCGCGATCGAATCCCTCGACGTTGAAGCCGCGACCGCTCGGGTCGTAGAAGGGAAAGGTCTCGATCCGGCCGCCGAGATCGACCTCGAAGTTCAGCCGGTAGTTGCCCCAGAGCTGGTCGGGCAGGACCAACACGTCGCCCTCGTCCACGAAGAGATCGCCGACGAGCGAGAGTCCGTGGGTGATGGCGCTGGTGACGATGGGGAGCCCGAACTCCTTCCCCTTCAGGCTCGGGTTCTCGGCGAGCTGCTTCTGTCGCCAGCGCTCCCGGAGGCCGGGCCGACCGGGCGCCGGGGCATAGGTATAGGTGTCGCGAGGCTCGAGGCCGTCGATGTAGCGATCCACCGCCGGCAGGAACATCGGGCCCCCCTTCTCCGTCGCGATGCCGATGGTGGCGTTGAACCGGTGCGCCTTGTCCTTCGCCTCGGCGGACTGGGAGAGGATGCCCTTGGGAAAATAGAGGCGACGCCCGAAGGCCGAGAGCATCTGCCCCACCTCGGGCGAGGCAGCATCGATCTGCTCGTTGAGCTTCTGGGCGAGCGGGTTCAGGGGGCGGCGACTGGATGACATGCCGGGAGTCCTTCCGGAGCGCAGGGCTGCGCGCGGTGGGCGGGCGCCGCTCGATGGCGGCCGACGGCGGAAATTACAGCCGTTTGTGGAGCACGTCCATCAGATCGCCGAAGCCGAGGCTGCGCCAGAACGCCTGTCCCTCCTCGTTTCCGCGGGCGACCTGCACCTCGACACGCGCGACCCCGAGCGCCCGCACGATGCGCAGCGCTTCCTGGACCAGAGCCCTCCCGACGCCGCGCCTTCGCGCCTCGGGCCGAACCCCGAGGTCGGTGATCTCGGCCCGCTCGACCTCTCGCATGATGGGCGGCGACTGATCGACGCGGAGGATGCACATGCCGGGCAGGTCGCCCCCCTCGTCGTAGACGAGGATGGTGGTATCGGGATCGCGCGCCATGGCTCGAATCAGCTCACCCAGCTCACCATCGGCGTCGGAGCGCATCTCGAACACGGGATCGAGGTGGGCGTGGTGGTGGGTGATCAGCGTCCAGAGCGCGGCCACACGGTCGAGCTCCTGATGGGTGGCCTCGCGGACCCGTCCGTCCATCAACGGTGACCCGCTGCGCCGACGGGTGCGGGTACGCCCATCCGGATCAGCCTGAATCGGCCACGCAGCGACTCGTCGCGCTCGAAGCGGCCGCGCAGCTCGTTGCCCTCGTGCAGCACCTCCTCGGTGGCGTACCGGGTCCGCCCGACGAGGGCGTCGCTGCGTCCCGAGCCCATCTCATCGACCCGCTCGAAAACCGGCAGACCGTCGAGCCCGCGCACGACCCACCGCTCGCTCAAGCCGATCACCGACGCCGACTGCGCGACCGGCGCGCCGCCCGACGCGAAGACGCCAGGCCCCCGCGCGCGGAGGCTCTTCGTGCGCTCGCCCTCGGCATCCGTGCGAAGGCCCCTGGCGATCTCCTTGCGCTGGCTCGCATTGGGGGTCCAGGCGCCGAGGCTGCGAGCCATGCGATCATCTTCGAGTGTCACGAAGCGCCCGGTCGGATCGTCGAAGTCGAGCCCCGGGACGATGGTCCAGCGCAGCCGACCCCGATCGCGCGCGAAGCGCCAGACCCGATCGATCCACTGTGGCGCGTCAAAGACCTCCTCCCCGGGATCGCCCTCGCCCACATCGCGATAGTGGACGAGGAGGTACCACTGTCCCTCGAGTGCCTCGAGCCCGAACCCTTCGCCTCGGTCCCCGGCAAACGACGTCCCACCGAGCAGCAGCAGTGCCAGCGTGCAGATCACGCGCAGGGCGATGGCGGAGGGATCTCGCAGCAGCATGCGCTCTAGAGTGGCAAAAGATTCCCCATATTGAGAGCGAAGAGTCCGTCCTCCGAGGGGGATGGGCCATGGCGGAGACCGCTGGGCCATGTGACCGGGGGTTGCTTCCATGCCGGTTTCCGAGTGCTTACGTTCGCGCCTGCGAGGAGGCGAGACGTCGTCCCACAGAGCGGGACGTTGGCACGCGACTTGCGCTATCGGAGGCCGGAGAGGTGCATCGGCACGCGCATCGAAAGCCCGCGGAAATCGCTCGAAAGCAGGTCCGTAAGGAGCGATCATGCAGCCCGCCCGCAACTCGGTCCGTGCGACACCACGCCACCGCGCGGCGGCGCCGCGCACGATCGCCCCAACATCGTCTCGCCCTTGGTGCAAGCTGGAATCATGTTGACCACCTGGATCATCCATCGCGACGCCCATCATCGTGCCGCGCTCGCGCGCATCGCGGGCACCGGCGACGATACGCTCCTGGGCGCGCCCGCCGATCCCCTCTTCGAGTCCGCCGGGCAGCCGGCGGTCGCCCTCCTGGGCCTCTCGGGTGACTACGAGCAGGAGCTGGACTTCGTCCATCGCCACGCCATGCGATCGCCGCGCTGCCATTGGATCATCATGCCGGGCTCCGGCGAGCTCGCCGAGGCGCGCCGACTCTTCGACACCATCGAGGCGGAGTTCATCCCCTATCCCCCGAGCCCCACCGTGCTGCGGCGGCGGGTTCGTACCGCCCTGCAGCGCAGGCCCGCCGACCCGCTCTCCAGCCGGCAGGATCGCGGTCAGCTGCGCGATCGATTCGGACGCTGGTTCGCCGACCTCGAGATGCCCGAGCTGATCCGCGCCATCGACCCGCGGCTCTCGGGCGTCCCGATCCTGATCCGCGGCGAGGAGGGGACCGGGCGCAACCTCCTGGCGCGCTACATCCACGCATTCGGCGGTCGCGGCGACGAGCGCCTCGTGCACGCGCACTGCCGTGGCATGAGGAGTGCGCAGGAGCTGGCCGGGAGCCTCGACTTCGAGGGCATCGAGTCCGGCACTCCCTGCACGCTCTGGCTCGAGGGCGTCGACTCCCTGCCACTCGCCGCGCAGCGGCAGCTCGCCGATTGGGTGGAGTTCGGTCTGCCCGACGGTGGACACCGCGCCATGCCGGTCCGCGTCATCGCGGGGGCTGGCGACGAGCGCGACCTCGACGCCGAGCCGGGCCTGGATCCCCGGCTGCTGGAGGCCGCCGGGGGCCTCACCATCGCGATCCCGCCCCTGCGCGAGCGCGTCGCCTGCATCGAGGCCTTCGTCGCAGACACCGCGCTGGCCTGGTGTCGGGCGCGTGGCGAGCGGCTGCGCCGCTTCAGCCCGGACGCCCTCACCCTGCTGCGTCGCTATCCCTGGCCCGGCAATCTCCATGAGCTCGAGGCGGTGGTGGTCCGCACCCTGTCGATCACCGGCGCGGATCCACTGCTCCCCGTCCACCTGCGCTTCCCCATGGACTCCACGCGCCCACAGTCCACCGGCGGATCGGGGTTCGCCGAGGAGCCCATCCTCGACCGGCGCCTCACCGGCGAGGCCGAGGTGGACGAGGCGGACCTCCCGGAGGCGGTCATCCTCGACGAGGAGCCCGCCGACGGCGAGCCGCTCCGCCTGCGGGTCGAGCGCGACGCCCCGGTCGATGATCCCGCGGGCGCGCTGCACGACGTCGGCGGCGTGGACGAAGAGGACGATCTGCTCGACGACGACGACGTGGTCGAGGGCGACGACGGGGACCCGCGCATCGGCGAGGCGATCGGCCAGGTGGAGGCGGCGGACGAGAGCGCCGCCGCCGCACAGAGCGCCGCGGAGATGGCCGAGGCCGCGGCCGCCGACACCCTGCCCGACGCCGGCCGGCGCCAGATGCCCCTCACGGACCGGGGAGC
>CAZQMY010000514.1:0-4109 GCA_964594405.1 uncultured Spirochaetaceae bacterium
CGCGGCGCCGGCATGGGCTGCGGTCACGACGAGCGCGAGCAGACCCTGAACCAGCTGCTGGGCGAGATGGACGGCTTCGAGAGCAACGAGGGCGTCATCCTCATCGCCGCGACCAACCGTCCCGACGTGCTCGATCCGGCGCTCCTGCGTCCCGGCCGTTTCGATCGCCGCGTGGTGGTCCCGCGGCCGGACCTCAGGGGCCGGCTGCAGATCCTGAAGATCCACACGCGACGCGTGCCGCTCGACGACGACGTCGATCTGGAGCTGCAGGCCCGCGGAACGCCGGGCTTCGTGGGCGCGGATCTTCAGAATCTCGTGAACGAGGCGGCGCTGCTTGCGGCGCGGCGCAACGCCCAGCGCGTGGCCAACGCCGACTTCGAGAACGCCAAGGACAAGGTGCTGATGGGCACCGAGCGGCGCAGCATGATCATGAGCGACGAGGATCGTCGCATCACGGCCTATCACGAGGCCGGACACGCGCTGATCGCACTGTTGACGCCGGATCACTCGGATCCGGTGCACAAGGTGACGATCATTCCGCGCGGCATGGCGCTCGGCTTGACCCAGACCCTCCCGGTGGAGGATCGGCTCAACTACACCAGCGACCAGATCTACGCGATCATCCGCTACGCAATGGGCGGTCGGGCCGCCGAGCAGCTCGTCTTCGAGCATCTCTCCACGGGAGCGTCGAACGATCTCGAGCAGGCCACCAAGTGGGCACGGCGCATGATCACCGAGTACGGCATGAACGACCTGCTGGGGCCGGTCTCATACGCCGACTCGGGAGGAGATGTCTTCCTCGGCCGCGACTTCGTGTCGCGCAAGGACTACAGCGAGAAGAAGGCCGAGCAGATCGACGACGAGGTCTCGCGGATCCTCGGCACCAAGTACGACGAGGCCGTGCGCCTGCTCCAGGAGCATCGCGACAAGCTCGAGGCCATCGCCGAGGCACTGCTCGAGCGCGAGACGCTGGAGACCTCGGATCTGAAGCTCTTGATGGAGGGCCACCCGCTCCCCGAGATGCGAACGCCCGCCGTCGAGAAGCCATCGGTGAAGGAGGCCGGGCCGGCCGACGCGCCCGCCGAGGAGGTCCCGCGCCAGGACTTCCCGGGCGGCAAGATCCCCGATCCGGAGCCCTTCCCAAGCTAGCCGTCGAGGCGAAATCACGAGGAGATGGCCGTGTCGGGTCGCGCGATCTTTGCCAGTGAACGCGTGACCCTGATGGCCGTTCTCAACGTGACACCCGACTCTTTCTCGGACGGCGGCCGGCTCTCGAACGATGGCGGCCGGGTGGACCTCGATCGGGTGGTCGACGCAGCCTCCGCGCTCGTCGAGGCCGGTGCGCACCTGCTCGACGTCGGGGGAGAATCCACTCGGCCGGGTGCGCGGGCCGTCGCGGCAGACGTCGAGATCGAGCGGACCGCCCCGGCCATCGCGGAACTTCGCGCCCGCTTCGAGGTCCCCATCTCCATCGACACCCGAAAGCGGGCGGTGGCGGAGGCGGCGCTCGATGCCGGCGCAGCCGTGATCAACGACGTCTCCGGCCTGCGCCACGATCCGAGCCTGGCAGACCTGGTGGCCCAGCGGTCCGCGGTGCTCGTGCTGGGTCATCTCCGTGGGACGCCGGAAAACATGCAGGACAAGCCGCAGTATGACGATGTGATGGAGGAGGTCGCGGGCGAGCTGGGGGATTCCATCGAGGTGGCGCGCGCAGCGGGCGTGGCGATGTCACAGCTGGTCGTGGATCCCGGCATTGGCTTCGGGAAGCGGCTCGAGGATAATCTGCAGCTGATCGCCAATGCGGGGTGGCTTCGCAATCGCCTCGGGCTTCCGCTGCTGATCGGGCCTTCTCGAAAGGCCTTTCTGGGAATGATCACGGGAGACGAGGTGGGAGCGCGCGACGTTGCCACGGCGGCGGCCTGCGCCGTCGCCGCCTTCGGAGGAGCCGACGGGGTGCGCGTGCACGAGGTGACGGGGGCTCGCCGAGCGGTGCAGGTGGGACGCGCGATTCGGCAGGGGCAGCGGAAGGAGCTGACATGATCAAGGTCATCTGGCAGTTCCTCAACGAGCTCTGGTCCTTCTTCTCCGCGAACTTCGATCCGGTTCGCGACACCATCGACATCCTGCTGGTCACGGCGGCCATCTACTGGCTGCTTTTGCTGATCCGCGGCACGCGCGCCATCCAGATCCTGGTCGGTCTGATCGTGTTGATCGGGCTCTCGCTGGCCTCCGAGCTCTTCCAGTTCGCCACCGTGGGCCTGATCCTCGAGAACTTCCTCTCTTCCGCGGTCCTGATCATCATCGTGCTCTTCCAGCACGACATCCGCCGGGCGCTCGCTCGGGTGGGGCGCGGATTCTTCCCCTCCGTCTCCGCACAGCAGGAGTCACAGATCCTCGAAGAGGTCGTGCGCGCCGCCCAGGTGCTGGCCCAGCGCCGGGTGGGTGCACTGATCGTGATCGAGCGCGAGAGTGCGCTGACGGACCAGATCGAGGCGGGGCAGGTGATCGACGCCGAGGTGAGCAAGGATCTGCTCGTCTCGCTCTTCATGACCAGCTCGCCGCTTCACGACGGCGCGGTGCTCGTCGAGGATGGCCGCATCGCCGCTGCCGGCTGCATCCTGCCCCTGACCGTCAGTGCCGACCTGCCCGAGGGCGTCGGCACGCGCCATCGCGCCGCAGTGGGGATCACCGAGGAGACCGACGCCCTGGTGATCGTGGTCTCCGAGGAGACCGGTCTGATCTCCGTCGTGCTGGGCGGTGAGATGATCCAGGGCCTCGACGCGCCGAAGCTGCGCGTGGTGCTGCGCGACATCCTGGCCGGCGAGCGCCGGGACCTGCCCGAAGCCGCCGAAGTCTCTCACAAGCTCGAGGTGGCCGACGTCGCGGGCGGCGGTGACGTGAAGCGATTGCGCTGAGATGGCTGCGTCGCGCCTCGCCAACATCCGCCCAGGCGTCTTCCTGCTCGCGCTGGCGATCGCCGGCCTGCTCTGGGGCATCGCCCAGGGCCGCGGCGACGTCGAGCGGGCCTTCGACGTTCCCGTGGAGCTGCAGCAGCTGAGCGAGGCGCTGGTGGTGACCGATCAGAGCGTCGACCGCGTGAACGTGCGGATCATGGGCAGCCGCGCCGCGCTCCGGAACGTCGAGATCGACGAGATCAATTATCCCATCGACGTCTCCGGGGGAAAGCCCGGGATCGCAGTCTACGACGTGGAGCTCTCGCGCATCGAGCTGCCGCGTGGCGCCCGCTTCGTCGCTCACTCGCCCTCCCGGGTTCAGGTGCGTTTCGAGAAGAGAGCGCGAAAGGCCGTCCCCGTTCGTGCCGATCTGCAGGGCGAGCCCGCGTCGGGCTTCCGGGTCGTCGGGCTCTCCATCGAGCCGCCCGAGGTGCTGCTCGCGGGAGCGCGCAGCCAGGTGACCCGGCTGAGGGAGGTCGTGACCGAGCCGATCAACATCACCGGGATCCGTGAGACCGAGCAGAGGCAGGTGCGCCTCTTCCTCGGTGGCGGGTCGGTGTGGATGGAAGAGAACGAGCCCGTGAAGATCACGGTTCGCGTCGAGGCGAACCTCGAGCCCGAGCCCGAGCCCGTGATCGACGAGGGGCAGGAGACCGAGTCGACCCAACCGCTGGCTGCACAGAGCTGAGCGGGAGCGGGCGGACCGACCCAGAGGAAACCCGAGGAAATCAGGTACACCATCGAGATGACCGAGAAGACCGCAGAAAAGCCCGACAAGCTCTTTGGGACCGATGGCGTGCGTGGCCGCGCCAACCGCCATCCGATGACACCCGACCTGGCCCTCTCGCTCGGACAGGCCATCGCGGCGGTCTTCCGCGGCACTGGCCGCGGACGGCATCGCATCGTGATCGGCAAGGACACGAGACTCTCGGGCTACATGTTCTAGGACGCCCTGGCAGCGTGCATCTGCTCCATGGGCGTTGACGTGATCCAGACCGGTCCCGTTCCGACGCCGGCCCTTGCCTTCCTGTCCCCAATTGCCCGTCGAACCGATTCCAACGAGATAGATAGCACCGTCCGGCCCCCATGAGGCGCGATTCGTGACCGCTTCAAGACCCTGCGTAAACCGGAAGACGCAACCCAGATATTCGCCGT
>CAZQMY010000515.1:0-4107 GCA_964594405.1 uncultured Spirochaetaceae bacterium
TGCGCGTGCTCGATGGAGCCATCCTGGTCCTTTGCGCGGTGGGCGGCGTGCAGGACAGCCTGAAAGGCCACGTGCCGCTCGGCTTCGTCGTGCTCAAGGCCGGCGTGGAGCGCGATCCGGAGGCGATCCGCTCGGAGCTGGTCGCGCAGGTGCGCGAGCACATCGGCCCTGTGGCCGCCTTCAAGGAGGCCCTCGTCGTTCCCGCGCTGCCGAAGACGCGCTCCGGCAAGATCCTGCGCGGCGTGATGCGCAAGATCGCCGATGGCGAGCCCTACAAGACGCCGCCGACGATCGAGGATCTCTCGGTCCTCGACGTGATCACGGAGGCGCTCGGGTCCCGCTGAGGGCTCGGGACTAGAAGAGCGCGCCGAGATCCACGTGCCAGCGCAGCGCTGCGAAGGTGGCCCAGGCCAGCAGGCCGGTGAAGAGCAGGGCGCGCAGCCAGCGTCGTCGATCGTCCTCGCGGTCGAGATTGCGGCCCTCGACGCGTCGGAATCGCTCCTGCCGCGCTCGCGCATTGCGCGCAGCCGCGTCACGGGCGGCGCTCTTCGCGAGCTCGACCGCCTGCTCGCCGCGCTCGGTGTGGAGCTGGCTGACGCGTCTGCGCACATAGAGCTCGCGCGCGTCCTTCTCGGCTCCGGACGACTGGGAGAGGCACTTCTCCCAGAGCCCGCGGTCGTGCTCGCCGTCCTCGATCTCGGCGGCGGCTCGTTCGTAGTAGCGTGCGTCGTCCCTGGGCGGCGACAATCGGTGCTCCCGGTCTGTTGAAGCGGCCGCCCTCTCGCCGGATCCCGCCCGGGCCGGACGGCGCACCACGTAGTTCCTTGCGGCCGGCGAGACCGCGCGCTGAAGCGTTGGACCGCATCTGCACCGCGCGTGCCGCTCTGCTGCTCGGGGGATCTGCGAGCCCCTCGCGCGATCAGCGCTCGAGCTCGGGGCGATCCCTGAAGTGCTCGAGCGCCTCGGGATTCGCCAGCGCCTCGACGTTGGCCACCGCGCGTCCGTGAACGACGTCGCGAACGGCGAGCTCGGTGATCTTGCCGCTGCGCGTACGCGGGATGTCGGGCACCGAGAGCACTCGGGCCGGAACGTGCCTCGGCGTCGTGTTCTCTCGAATCGTCTTCCGGATCCTCGCGATCAATTCATCGTCGAGCGCACGACCCTCGCGCAGGCGGACGAAGAGGATCACGCGGACGTCCCCCTCGTGCTGCTGACCGATCGCGATGCTCTCCTCGACCTCCTCCAGGCGCTCGACCTGCCGATAGATCTCGGCCGTCCCGATCCGAACGCCGCCGGGATTGAGGACGGCGTCGGATCGCCCGTGGATCATGTAGCCGCCCGTGGCCGTCTCGAGGGTGAAGTCGCCATGGCACCAGACACCGGGGAATCCCTCGAAGTAGGCGGCTCTGTATCGGCGCCCGTCCTCGTCACCGTGGAAGCCGATGGGCATCGAGGGAAAGGGGCGCTCGCAGACCAGCTCGCCCTGCTGCTCGCGAACCCGCCGCCCAGCTTCGTCGTATACCGCAACGGCCATGCCCAGCCCGGCGCATTGGATCTCGCCGCGGCGGACGGGCAGGGTGGGGTTGCCCAGCACGAAGCACGAGAGGATGTCGGTCCCACCCGAGATGGAGGCGAGCTGCAGCTCGCTCCGGATCTCGCGGTAGACGAAGTCGAACCCTTCCGGGGAGAGCGGCGAGCCGGTGGAGAGGAGGGTGCGCATGCTCGAGAGGTCGTGATCGCGCCCCGGGCGGACGTCGCTCTTGGCCAGCGCGTCGATGAACTTGGCGGACGTCCCGAAGACCGAGATGCACTCTCGCTCGGCGATCTCGAAGAGGCGATGTCCGCTGGGATGAAAGGGCGAGCCATCGTAGAGCACCAGCCGCGCACCGCTCGCCAGGCCGGAGACGAGCCAGTTCCACATCATCCAGCCACAGGTGGTGAAGTAGAAGAGGGTCTCCCCCGTTCGGAGGTCCAGGTGCAGGCGGTGCTCCTTGAGGTGCTGGATCAGCGCGCCGCCGGCCGAGTGGACGATGCACTTGGGCTTGCCGGTGGTCCCCGACGAGAAGACGTTGTAGAGCGGGTGATCGAAGGGCAGCCGCACGAACTCCAGCGGTGCTCCGCTGTGCCGGGACAGGGTTTCGGGCCAGAGCTCCGCCGAGTGGAGGCCATCGAGCCGGGGGGCCTGCTCGAGGAAGGGAACGACCAGGCAGCGCTCGATGCTGGGGATGGCCGAGAGGATCCGCGGAAGGCGCTCCAGACAGCTGATGGGCCGGCCTGCGTAGCGATAGCCGTCGCAGGCGATCAGCACCTTGGGCTCGATCTGGCCGAAGCGGTCGATCACGCCCGCCTCGCCGAAGTCCGGCGAGCAAGACGACCACACGGCGCCGATGGAGGCGGTGGCGAGCATGCCCACGATCGACTCGGGGATGTTGGCGAGATACGCCGCCACGCGATCTCCAGCGCCGACGCCCTGCGCGCGAAGCGCGGCGGCGAGGCTCGCGACCTGCTCGCGCAGCTCCGCGTATCCCATCGCGCGACCGTCGAAGTGCTCGCCGTAGGAGACCATCGCCTCGACGTCGTCGTGCCTCCGAATCAGGTTCTCGGCGAAGTTCAGTCGCGCGTCGGGAAAGAACCGCGCGCCGGGAAAGTCCTCGGGCGCTTCGATCACCCGGTCGCTTCCGCGATCGCCGATCACCTCGCAGAACGACCACACCAGCGACCAGAAGGCCGCGGGATCGTCGATGGAGAAGGCATGCAGGTCGCGATAGTCCGTGAGGTCTCGACCGCTTCGCTCGCTCGCCAAACGAGCGAACTGCATCATCTGCGACATCTCCCTCGATTCGGCGGCGGGCTCCCAGAGCACTTCACTCACGGCGATACTCCTCTCACGCTTCACATCCCAGGGCGTCCGGGCGGGATGCGCGGTCGCCCTCAGAGCAGGGCACCCGCCACGCAGCCCGTCATGAACGTAGCGAGGGATCCGCCCGCGATGGAGCGCAGGCCCAGGCTCGCGGCCTCGTGCCTGCGTCCGGGAGCGATGCTCCGGATACCGCCCAACAGGATCGCCAGGGAGCCGAAGTTGGCGAAGCCGCAAAGCGCGTACGAGGCGATGATCTGACTGCGGGGAGAGAGCGTTCCCGCGGCCATCGCGGTGCTCAGCTGCTGATAGGCGAGGAATTCGTTGAGCACCGTCTTGACGCCGAGCAGCGAGCCCACCGCCGTCGCCTCCGCCCAGGGCACGCCCATGAGCAGCGCGAAGGGGGCCATGATCCAGCCCAGCACCTGCTGGAGCGTCACACCGAGGGTCGCGGTCAAGAGGGCGTTGACCATGGCGATCAACGCCACGAAGGCGAGCAGCATGGCCCCGATCGCCGCCGCCATGCGGAGTCCGCCCATCGCGCCCTCCGCGGCGGCGTCGATGACGTTGACCGCCTCGCTCGGCACGACGGCATCGCCACCCGTGCCGGATCTCGGCGGCTCGGTCTCCGGCACCATGATCTTGGCGACGAGGATGCCGGCCGGAGCGGAGAGGATGCTCGCCGTGACGAGGTGGCCGGCGAAGTCTCCGCCTCCGAGCATTCCCACGTAGGCCAGAAGCACCGATCCGGCCACCGTGGCCATTCCGAGGTTCATCGTGCAGAAGAGCTCGGATCGCGTCATGCCCGCCACGTAGGGCTTGATGACCAGCATCGACTCCACCATGCCGACGAAGACGTTCGCGACCGAGGCCAGGCTCTCGGCGCCCGAGAGGCGCATGCTGCGCGAGAGCAGCGCCGCGAGCATGCGCACGATGGGCTGGACCACCCTCAGGTGATAGAGCACGGCGAAGACGCTGCCCATGAAGACGATCACCGGCAGGACGTTCAGCGCGAAGGAGAAGCCGGTCTCCATCAGCGGCCCGAAGACGAATCGGGTGCCTGCGTCGGTGAAGTCGAGGAGGCGCTCGGTCACGATGCGCGCGAGCTCGAAGAAGAGCCGTTTCGGGGGACCGACGATGGGCAGCTCGTACTCGACGAGCAGGAGTGATGCCGTGGTGAGCTGCAGCCCGACGCCCCAGGCCACGGTGCTCCCGCGCACGTTCCTTCGATCACTCGAGAGCGCCCAGGC
>CAZQMY010000516.1:0-4106 GCA_964594405.1 uncultured Spirochaetaceae bacterium
CCCGTGCCCCACTGAGTGAACGTCATGCGCAGGGGGACGGTCGTATTCAGGGTGAAGACGGGATCGAAGCCCGGATCCGAGTTCGTCAGGACATTCCCGGGAAAGCCCGTCCCGCCTGGATCGATGGAGATGTCCACGTCCCAGAACTCGGTGCCGAAGCTCGCGTTGCGGACGAAGATCGGGCTGGCCGACTGCATCGAGAAATCGACGATCTCGAGCAAGTCGACCGTCGAGCCACCGCCCTGCCCGGGGATGCCGTCGCTCTCGAAGACCACCCGTCCACCGGGCGCGATCTCGAAGCGATCGACGTCGATGGTTGTGCCCGCGCCGAAGAGATCCGCAGGCAGGGCGCTCGTCGTGAACGACGTCCCCACCTCCGAGAGATGCGTGAACTGGAGGGCGGTCGAGGTCTGGGCCATGAAGAGCAGCGCGATGGAGAGCAGTGTCGGGCGGGCGTATCGGGCCTGGGGGCGCATGGAGGTCTCCGGCAGGGTCAGCTGATTTCAGGGTTGGAAGCGGCGGACGTAGACCACGATCATCCTACAATCCGGCGACGCAGACCGGTGGACTTTCTGGCCGTGTCCGACGCGAAGACGGGTGCCGGGCTCCCCGTTCGAATGGACTACGGGTGCCTCGCGAGCGAGAGGAGATGGCGATGCACGCGCAGGTCCTCGGTGAGCTCCGGATGAAACGTCGCCACGAGAACGCGCCCCTGACGCGCGAGCACGGGCGCGCCGTCGACGCGGAGGAGGACCTCCACGCCGGGACCTGGATCGCGCAGCCGCGGCGCCCGGATGAAGACACAGCGCATCCCCTCGAGACCCGCGGCGCCACCCGGGTCGGCGGTCGCGGAGAACGAATCCACCTGCGTGCCGTACGCGTTGCGCTCGGCGATGGCGTCGACGAGGTCGAGCGTTCGGACCGGATGGTTCTCGCTCTCGCGCGCGAGCAGGATCGCTCCCGCGCAGGTGCCGAGGAGGGCGCCTCCGCGGGCCGCAAAGTCCCGCAGCGGCCCATAGAGATCGAGTCGGTCGAGCCCCTTGCTGATGGTGGTGCTCTCGCCGCCTGGCAGGATCACGGCATCCAGCCGCTCGAGATCGTTGGCGCGAAGCAGGGGCCGGGCCTCCGCACCGAGCGCCGAGAGCGCGTGCAGGTGCTTGTCCACCGCCCCTTGAATGGCGAGGACGCCCACCTGCAGGCCTGCCCGATCGCACATCCGCCCGCCCGCTTCCGCGCTACCAGCCGCGGTTGGCGAGCCGCTCGCTCTCGCTGAGGGTCGACATCTCGATGCCCTCCATCGCGCTCGAGAGCCCGCGACAGGAGGCGACCACCTCCTCGGGATCCTCCCAATGGGTATTGGCGCGAACGATCGCCCGCGCCCGGGCCTCGGGGTCGGCGCTCTTGAAGATGCCGGAGCCGACGAAGACCGCCTCGGCGCCGAGCATACGGCAGAGCACGGCATCCGGCGGCGTGGCGATGCCACCGGCGGCGAAGTTGGGGACGGGCAGCCTGCCGTTGGCGTGGACGTAGGTCACCAGATCGTAGGGGGCCTGCAGGTCCTTGGCGCGAGCCATCAGCTCCTCGGGTCGCAACGCCTGCAGCGCGCGGATCTCGCCGTTCACAGAGCGCAGGTGGCGCACTGCCTCCACGATGTTTCCGCTGCCCGCCTCGCCCTTGGTGCGGATCATCGCCGCGCCCTCGCCGATGCGGCGAAGCGCTTCGCCCAGATTGCGGGCGCCGCAGACGAAGGGGCTCTTGAATTCGTGCTTCGAGATGTGGTGCTCGTCGTCGGCGGGGGTCAGCACCTCGCTCTCGTCGATGAAGTCGCCCCCGAGGCTCTCGAGCACCAGCGCCTCGGCCATGTGGCCGATACGGACCTTGGCCATCACCGGGATGGAGACGCTCCGCTGGATGCCCTCGATCATGTCGACGGCGCTCATGCGGGCCACGCCGCCGTCGCGGCGGATGTCCGAGGGCACCCGCTCGAGGGCCATGACCGCGCAGGCGCCCGCCTGCTCTGCGATCTTTGCCTGCTCGGGATCGGTCACGTCCATGATCACGCCGCCCTTCATCATCTCGGCGAGACCGATCTTCAGCTCGAAGGACTCGGCGGTGGTCCGCCCCTCGCGATTTCCGTTGTCACTCATGGTGATCTCCTCTTGATTTCAGGATGACTGGAGGTTGGGTTCGATGGGCCGCGCCCGCCATGGGGCTGGGCGCGGCCTAGATGTGCTGCTCGCCCGAGGCCTGCGCGCCTGCGAGCCGGTGCCTCGCCACCACGCGGCCGAGCGCGGCCACCCCCGCCCGGATCTCCGTGACGCCGACCTGGGCGAGGGTGAGGCGCAGGCAGCGCGAGGGACCGCCCTCGGGCAGATGCTGCGAGCCGGGCGAGAAGAGCACGCCTGCCCGGGCGGCGTCGGCGAGCAGGTCACGCGTATCGATGGCGAACGGAAGCTCGACCCAGACCTGGTAGCCGCCGTCGGGGCGCGTCCACCGGGTGCCCTCCGGCAGATGCTCGGCGAGGGCTTCGCGCATGGCCGCATGTCGCTCGCGCAGGGCCCGACGGATCCTGCCCAGATGGCGGTCGTACTCCCCGCTGCGCACCAGCTCGGCCATGGCCGCCTGGAGCGCGACGGAGTCCGAGAGATCGGTGGCCTGCTTGAGGGCAACGAGTCCCTCGAGCGCCGGACCGTGTGCGGTGATGGCGCCTACCCGGGCCCCTGGAAAGAGCGACTTCGAGAACGAGAAGAGATGCACCACCAAGCCGTCTCGATCGAAGGCCGCGATGGGCGGCTGGGGCCGGCCACTGCTGCAGTGCAGATCCATCTCGAAGGCATCCTCGATCACCGGCTTGCCGTGCCGCCGCGCGATGGCGAGCAACGCCCTGCGCTGGCCGGCATCGGTGGTGATGCCCATCGGGTTGTGGAAGCTGGGAATCGTGTAGAAGGCCTTTACGTCGGAGCGGGCCAGCACCCGATCGAGGATCACGAGATCCGGCCCGGACTCGGACATCGGGACCGGCGCAGCCTGCACGCCGAGACCCGCCAGCGTGCCGAGGGCGTTCTGATAGGTGGGCGTCTCGACCGCAATGGCGTCGCCACCGCTGGCAAACAGGCGCAGGGCCAGCGAGATGCCCTGGCTCGCGCCATGGCACAGCACGATCTCGCTCGCCTCGACCGCCATTCCCGTGGCCGCGAACCGCTCAGCCAGGGCTTCGCGGAGCCCCGCATGCCCCTCGGTCGCGCCGTAGGAGAAGAGCGACGGTCCCTCCCGGGCCACCACGCGGTTGAAGGCCTTGCGAAACGCATCCACTGGATAGAGGGCGGGATCCGGGATCAGCGACTGCATCGCGATCACGTCGCCCGAACGGCCGTATCGTGGGCGTGCATCGCGCAGGCTCAGCAGCCGATCCACCTGCGCCGAGAGCTCGGGGGCAGCGGGCGGGGCGCCGTCATTGGCGACGCGGACGAAGGTGCCTCGGCCCACCGTGCTCTCCAGGAGCCCCTCGGAGGCGAGCATCTCGTAGGCGAGCGCGACCGTGTCGCGGTTGACGGCAAGCTCGCCCGCCAGGCTGCGGATGGCGGGCAGCCTGCTGCCCTCGGCAAGCTCTCCGGCCTCGACGGCCGCACGGATCGCCCCGGCGATCCGCTGGTACACGGGCTGCCCGCCCGTGCCCGTGGGCTCGCGGCCCAGCGCGGCCCCGATCTGTTCGCTCAACGCCATGCATTCGAGGCTAGAGCTGGGACACCTTCCGGTCAATGAAGTATTGTCGGGACAATATGGGAAAAAATTGGCCGACGGAACAGCACATCGCGGGACAATCTAAAATGGCTCGACCGTGGGAGAAGTGCGTCACTCGTCCTTGGCGTAGATCGCGGCCGGAACCTGATCGCCGACGTCCGACCCGCCGCGCTCGTCTGCGGGATCGACCTCGTCTTCGAGCCTCGACGTGAAGCCCAGGACGCGGCCGAGGGCTACGGCGATCAGGCCCACGAGGCCGCTGAAGAGCGCCCCCATCTTGGCCTGCCCCTGCAGCAGCGGATCGACGAAGGCGGCGGTCGCCACGAAGAGCGCCACGGTCAGGCCGAGCGCCGCGATGAAGCCCG
>CAZQMY010000517.1:0-4070 GCA_964594405.1 uncultured Spirochaetaceae bacterium
CACACTCGCCTCGCATCTGCAGGCGGAGAACATGCTGCAGGCCGTGGGCGGTGTCCCCACCCTGGCGGAGATCGCCGACTACGAGGCGACCCCGGCCAACGCCGTCCACTACGCGAAGATCATCCGCGAGCAGGCGGTCAAGCGGAACATCATCAGCGTCGCCTCGGAGATCGTGGCGCTCGGCTACGACCGCAGCGAGGACGCCGGGCGCCTGCTCGATACGGCGGAGAGCCGGATCTTCGGCCTGAGCCAGGAGCAGGCCAAGAGCACCCTCTCGCCACTGAACGTCGAGATGCACGACGCCGTCAGCCACATCGACATGCTGATGAATCGCAGCGGTGATCTGACGGGCCTGTCCACGGGCTACACCAAGCTCGACGAGATGACGGGCGGCCTGCAGCCCGGCGACATGGTGATCGTCGCAGCGCGCCCGAGCATGGGCAAGACCGCCTTCGCGCTCAACCTGGCGAGAAACGCCGCGATCGAGCACGGCAAGAAGGTCGCGATCTTCTCGCTCGAGATGACCACCCGCTCGCTGGTGATGCGCCTGCTCTCGAGCGAGGCCCACGTCGACTTCTCGTCCTTCCGAAGCGGCTTGATCTCCACCGAGGTGCACGGCCGGCTCATGCAGGCCGCGGGCAAGCTGGCCGAGGCTGGCATCTGGATCGACGACACCGGCGCGGCCACCGTGCTCGAGATGCGCGCCAAGAGCCGGCGCCTGCACGCCCAGCACGGCCTGGATCTGGTGGTGGTCGACTATCTGCAGCTCGCCCACGGCGACGGCAAGACCGCGAGCCGCGAGCAGGAGATCAGCGAGATCAGCCGCGGGCTCAAGGGGCTCGCCAAGGAGCTCGATCTGCCGGTCATCGCGCTCTCACAGCTCAACCGCGGCCCGGAGACCCGCAAGGAGGACAAGCGGCCGATGCTCGCCGACCTGCGCGAGTCGGGCGCGATCGAGCAGGACGCAGACGTCATCGCGTTCATCTATCGAGACGTGGTCTACAACAAGGAGACCGAGTACGAGAATCAGGCGGAGCTGATCATCGCCAAGCAGCGCAACGGGCCCACGGGCACGGTGAAGCTCGAGTTCGAGGGGCGCTACGCCCAGTTCCGGGATTGGCCGCTCAACGACAATCCCTACGAGGGCGCGCCGGGCAGTGGGGGCTTTGCCGGCGGCGGGGGCGAGTTCGAGGGCGGCGGTGGCTTCGCGGGAGGGGGCGGCGGGATCGGGGATCCCGTGGATCCCTTCTGAATGCCTTCCCTCAAGAAAGCGCGCGCTGTGGCCAAGGGAGCGACCGTCGGCATCGCGGCGCCAGCCGGCCCCATCGATCCCGAGCGTCTCGAGGCGGGCGAGGACTGGCTGCGCGCGCTCGGCTTCGAGCCGCATCGGCGCGACGATGTGACCGCCCGCCGTGCCTACCTCGCAGGCGAAGACGCGCGGCGCGCCGCCGAGCTGATGGAGCTGGTCGAGGATCCGGACGTCGGCGCCATCGTGTGCGCGCGGGGTGGCTATGGCTGCCATCGCATCGTTCCACTGCTGGACGCCGAGAAGGTGCGTCGCGCACGCAAGCCGCTGGTCGGGTACAGCGACATCACCACACTGCATCTCTGGCAGCGGCGGGCCGCGGGCCTGATGTCGATCCATGGTCCCATGCTCGAGAAGACGATCAGCCCCAACAGCGAGACCAGCGCTGCGCTGGTCCGCGCGCTCACGGGCACCGGGGCGCTCCCGCGCATGGCAGGGCGCAGTCTCTGCGGCGGCTGGGCGGAAGGCCGGCTGGTCGGCGGCAACCTCGCCGTGGTGGCGGCCAGCGTGGGCACGCCCTGGGCGCCGGATCCGCGCGGCGCGATCCTGATGTTCGAGGACCTGAACGAGCCGCTCTACAAGCTGGATCGCCTTCTCGTGCAGCTCCGCGCTGCCGGCCTGCTCGAAGGCCTCGCGGGGATCGGCATCGGATGTCTACAGGACTGCGAGGGCGGGTCGGAATCGGATTGGGGCCTCGAAGAGCTGCTGCGTGACACCTTCGAGCCGCTCGGTGTGCCTGTGGTCTGTGACCTGCCCTTCGGCCATGGGGCCGCGAACCTCGCCTGGAGCCACGGTGCGCGCGCCGCCCTCGACGGTGATCGCGGTGAGCTCGAGCTGCTGGAGGCGGCGGTCGCGGCTCGATAGCCCAGCCTGCCGCCGCGGAGGGACGGCGAGCGAAGCTCAGGCGCTCGCGCCCGGCGCCTCACCGCCGGGTGATGCCCCGCCCGCTCCCGGTCCAGCGGACTCGCCGTTGATGCGGCCCTCGAGTGCGCAGAGCAGAGCCAGGATGCGATCGCTCTGTGCGGGGATGAGCTGGAAGATGCGCTCCGCCTCGTCGGCGTCGGTCTCGTAGGCGTCGATGACCTGCCGGATCAAGGCGTGGATCTGCTCGTGCTCCCGCTCGAGGACGTGCATCTCGTCGAAGCGGCCGTACTGCTCGAGGCCGACGGAGTAGAGCCACTGGCCGAGCTGGCAATCCCGGCAGGACTTGACCTCCGCCTCCGGGATGGACTCGAGGCCGTCGAGGAACGAGCGCAGCCGCCCGACCCAGACCTTGTGCTGCGCCTTCTCGAGGTCGAAGTCGACCCGGTCGTCGATTCGGAATCCCTTGAGCATCTGTTGGACCGCGATCACCTCGAGCGCCAGCTCCTTCGATCCGAGGTTCATCTGCCGCACGCCTTCGGCCAGGGTCGTGACCCCGGCCTCGACCCGGTGGATGCTCGCAGAGGTGCAGGTCGCCGCGGCGGAGGCCTCGTGGGTGTTGCGGGCGACTTCGTTCGTGGCGACGGAGAGCTCCTCGGCGCTCCGGGCGACGAAGGTCGACCCGCTCGACGCCTCCCTGGCGTGGTGCTCGATCCTGGCGGCGTCATCGGCCACCGCGGAAGAGATCTCCGCGATCTGCGTGATCTCCTGGAGCTGCTCGCGGATCGAGTCGGCCGTATGGGACGAGTCCTCACGGATCTCGGCGAAGGGCGAGACGATCGATCGGATCGCCTCGGTCGCGCTGCGGGTCGCTTTCTGGATGTCCTCGACGCGCGCGCGGCTCCCGCCCGTCGCCGTCGAGGTCTGCTGCGCGAGCACCTTGCCCTCGTTCGCGACGACCGAGAAGCCCCGCCCCGCCTCACCCGCCGACGCGGCCTCGATCGTGGCGTTGAGGGCGAGCAGGTTGGTCTGCGCCGCGATGTCGTTGATCGTCTCGACCACGTCCTCGATCTGCTGGGCCGCCGAGTCGAGGTCCTCGACGCGGCGGCTCGCCTCGTCGGCCGCGCCACTCGCAGCGACCGTCCGCTCGTCTGCGCGGCTGCTCCGGCGTTCGACATCGCCGAGCGCAGACGTCATGCCCGAGACCGAGCTGGCCAGAGACCGCATGCGGCCCGCGACTTCCGCGGCGCCTGTGGAGATCGTGCCGAGATTGGTGGACATCTGATCGATGGACCCGGCGACCCCGTTCAGATTGCCCGACGACTGCTCGACCGCGCCGGCCACGCCCGAGAGGTTCGCGCTCATCTCCTCCGTGGCCTCGGTGACCGACGCCGCCTCGGAGCGGATCTGGCTGGACTCGTGCCCGATGCTCCCCGCCAGGCCAGTGAAGCCCGATGCGTGATCGCTCATCCGGTTGGCGACCTCCCGGAGCTGGCGCAGGGGCGCATGCAGGCTCTCCGAGAGTGCGTCGATACCGCGATCGAGCGGAGTGAGCTCGTCGACCACACCCTCCCGCGGACCCGCGGAGAGGCGAAGGTCGCCAGCGGCGCACCCCTCGAGGCGCTCCGCGAGCGCGCGCAGCCGCCGAGCGCGACGCCGCTCCAGCCCGAAGACCATCGCGCCGCTGATCGCCGTCGCCACGCCGAGCGAGATCAGCACCGCTCCGGTGGCGGGGCCGGTGGTGCTCTTCGAGCTGGCGAGTGAGGTGACGCCGACGACGGCGGCCGGCACCGTCGTGAGCGCCACTCTCACTGCGATGGACGAGGCTCGCGGCATCCAGGCCATGGCGATCCCTTCCTCATCGGTTCGCGATCTGGCCATCGCCATTCGGTGGGTCGACGTC
>CAZQMY010000518.1:0-1279 GCA_964594405.1 uncultured Spirochaetaceae bacterium
TGGAGCGCACTCATGGTTCGTCGTCGCTGACGACGAGAAGCCGGGGCAGAAGACACCGCGGAATCCTTTCAGGACAGATGGAGCTTTGGCAGCAGCAGGGCAGCTCAGCAGCGCCTGGTGAAGTTGCACTGGACGCGCTCTAGTATATTTGAACTATCCGACTCTTTCGCGTCGAGAGTCCGAAGATCGCTCATCAGTCGCGCAGAAAAAACGCACGAGTGAAAGAAGTCTTGATGATCTGAAAAGGTGAGGGAAACCGTGTGCGAATCACTCCAGCGCACCGACGACCTCACTTCAAGGTCAAGGCTGCTCGCAGTCCTCGCGCTCGCAAGCGTCGGACCAAGAGAAAGGCGCCGAACATCAAGGGATGTTCGGCGCCTGGGATCGTCGGTTCATCTGTCCGTCCGGCCTCGATGGACCGGGTCCGGCTGCTCTCTATGTGGTCAGCGCATCCGGCGGCTGATTCCCGCCAGACCGGCCAGTCCGAGGCCGATCAGGAGGGCCGTGCTCGGCTCGGGCACGTTGCTCGTCGTCACCGTCATGACGATATCGAGCGAGAAGGGGTTGAGGACGTCGGGGTCGCAGCTGATCAGGGCGGAGTTGCACAGGTTGCTGTCGCCGCTGTTGCCGAAGGTGCTTCGACCATCGAGCACGGAGGTCGCGCCGAGGGCGTCGATGAAGTCCTGAGTCCCGACCAGCGCAGGATTGATGATGCCGGCGTCGAAGGAGCCGGTGATGATGCCGGGGCTCGCCCACGCGATGTTGAGCAGGAAGTCACCGTCGAAGCTGCCGGTGGCCATCAACGTGCTGCTACCGCCGTCGAAGATGTTGAAGTCCGCGGCCGGCGCAGCGGAGAATCCGCCATCCACCGAGCGTACCGGGAAGCCGGGAATCGGGGGCACGCGGTTGAAGTTGATGAATGACGTGTTCATCGTGCTGTTGAAGGTCACGGTCCCGGGCGTGATGCCCTCGAAGTCGGCCTTGTTCCAGAAGCGGATCGTGGTGACGTCACCGCTGAAGGAGAGGTCGCTCCCGTCATAGTCCAGGGTTCCGTTGATCACGAAGCTCTGGACCAGGTCCGTCGCCTCGATGTCGCCGAAGGAGAAGCTGGCGGCCATCGTCGGCGGAGCGATCGCTGCCGCGACCAGGAGGGCCGCGCTTGCGATCAGGCCGCATTTCTTGATGCGGATGCTCGATCGTTCCACGTCCAATTGCTCGAGGGCACCCAAGTTCTTCGTCATTTCCACTCGACCTTCCTGCTGCTCTGCTGCTCTGCTGC
>CAZQMY010000518.1:1379-4068 GCA_964594405.1 uncultured Spirochaetaceae bacterium
CCCAAGTTCTTCGTCATTTCCACTCGACCTTCCTGCTGCTCTGCTGCTCTGCTGCGGCTGCTACGCACGCGCTGCGGCGTCGTCTGATTCGTCGATCTGGAGAAGCCCATGTTCGGGTCGACGCCGGGTCCGTTCGCAACGGACCCGGCGTCGGTCCCAGGATACTGTCGGATTCCGTTCTGATTCAAGCGGCGAGGCGCCCGATCCGGTGACGATTCAGCCTCGCCGCCGCGAAGCGCCCAGACCGGCCAGGCCCAGTCCGAGCAGGAGCGCGGTGCTCGGCTCCGGGACCACGAAGTCACCCGTGTCGGCGCGATAGATCAGGCCACCGTCCACCTCGGCGGTGAAGCTCGGCAGGCCGTCCATCGCGATGGCGTCCTGGACCAGCTGGTCGAGGTCGATCCCCGTGAAGCCCTGCACCGACAACTGGATCGCCTCGCTGCCATAGAGGGAGGCGAAGGGTGAGCCCGCGTCGACGAGGCCGAAGCCGATCACGCTGACCTCACCGTTGAACACCGTCTGGGTGTTGGCATCGAAGAGCAGGGTGGCCGTCAGGCCCGAGGTCGCAATGCCGTTGTAGATACCGGCGGTGAAGTCCGCGGAGAGCTGGTTCTCGATGCCGTCGTCCCACGTGATGTCGAAGCCCGAGGTACCGAGGGTCGAGAAGTTGAGATTCACGTCGAAGAAGTTGCCGCCGAGGGGCGTCAGGACGATGTCCTGGAACTTCGCCTGGACCATCAGGTCGACGTCCGGGCCGAAGTTGAAGGCGCAGTTGCTGCCCACATCGGTGGGGCAGGCGCCGTTCGCCGGGTCGTAGTAGTTGAGCACGTCCACGACGCCGTCGATGGACAGGATCTCGGTGCCCGAGTCGTAGACGATGCCACCGCCGGGATTGGCGGTGTTGTACTCCGTTCCCTGGCCGGCCAGCGTATGCATGCGGGCGGTGGGAGAGGGCACGAACTGGGCAGCGTTGGCCGTAGAGGCCAGGAGCACGCAGCCGACTGCGGCCAATATCCAGGCGCAGCGGTCTTGTCTCGCATCGAACATCCTGCTTCTCCTTCAGATTCAGAGTCTGCTGATTCGCATCCGAGAGCCACTGCGACTGCAGCTCCCGGTTTGAACTCACTGGATCGAGATCAACATGTCTGTGGCCGATCGATCTTGCCCGGGTCTTGCCTCCGCTCACCACCCCCGTCCGCATATCCGGAGGCATCTGGAGTGCGTCGACCTGGGCAGGAGATGGACCGGCCACGTCAGGATGCGCGATGCATCCCCTTCCCATGAGCACTTATACTGCAACGAAGATGCCGATGGGAAGCCGATTCGCTGCCCGACCGGGAGAATCGCCAAGTCCCTGGAGAAGAGGCAAGAATCCTGTCCCGAAATGCGGACTTGGAGTCCGCTGACGAGATTTCGCCGACCGTGGCGGGGCGCGGAGGGAAGCAAATTACATAGTTGACGGAATACTTGTTCTCATGAGGTGCACAGAACATGTCGCAGGTCCGATGAGGGAAGCCGGAATCCGTGGCCCGCTAGGGCTGCTCGGCGCGCTGCCAGCCCGGCTCTCGTAGTGGTGGCCGACCCACGAGGATGGGGCGGAGGCGGGCCTCGCGCTCGGCCGTACGAGCCAGGCCATCGGGGGCGGGGAGGGCCTCCGGGGCGTCCTCTCCAGGAATGAAGAGCGTCGCCGAGGTGGACTCGATGGGCAGCGGGTCGTCCGGATCAGCGGACCATCGCCTTCGCAGATACTCCCCTCCGACGACGATCGCCTGCTCTCCGGAACGTTCCGCGAAGAGCACCCGAGGCGCTGGCCGCTGGCGCGCGAGGCCATCGTCATGGGGCAGAGGCTCGCCCTCGAGCGCGGGTGGGATCGGGAGGCCCGCGGCGTCCAGCAGTGTGGGCGCCACGTCGATGATCGACACGGGGCTGATCACGCGCCGGGCGACGGTCCGGATCGGGTCGCTCGCCGGGGCGCGCCAGAGCAGGGGGACGCGGATCTCCTCGAGCGAGAGGGAGGCGCCGTGTCTGGCCTCTTGCCGCTCGAGGTCGAGCTGCTGAGCGTGCAGGCCCACCAGGAGGATCCCGGGACGGAGCGTGGCCTCCGATGGGCCGGCATCGAGGACGGCGACGAGCTGTGAGAGGTGCCGATCCATTCGTCGGATCGCGGCCTGATAGCGATCGAGGAGGCCACGCTGCTCCGTCGGGCGATTCGGGGCCTCGGGATCGGAGGCCTCCCTGAAGGGCCCGTGGGTATGGTCGAGGTGCACCCAGATGAAGAAGGGGGAGCGCGCGCGGCGCACGAAGTTCATGGCGGCGCGGGTGATCTCGGCTTCGGGGCCGGCTCCTGAGCCGCTGGTGTCGGCGCGATCCACGAAGACGTCGAAGCCCTGCTGGAAATTGCGGGAGCGATTGAGCTCCGGGCTGCTGACGAAGGCCGCCGTGTGATAGCCAGCGTCCCGCAACCGCTCGGCCAGCGTGTATCGGGCGCCCCGAAGGAAGCCGGCCGCCGAGTCGCCGACGCCGTGCGCAGCCGGGAGCCGTCCGCTGTGGAGCGACGCCGCCGCGGGTGCCCCCGCGCTGCTGGTCGAGAGTGCCCACACGTAGCGCGCGCCGACCTCGCCCACATCACAGGCCTCGGCGCCCAGCTCCCGCGGTCCTCCGTAGCAGTGCAGATGATCGGGCCTGAGCC
>CAZQMY010000519.1:0-4058 GCA_964594405.1 uncultured Spirochaetaceae bacterium
GCTCCTGCTCTACGGCTGGCGGGCGCGGGACCTGCTGGTGGCGCGGGGCTTCGATCCGGCGAGGCCCCACGTGGTGAACAACTCGCTCGACAACGAGCGCCAGCGCGAGGTGCGCGAAGGCACATCCGCGGCAGAAGTGGAGGCGCGGCGCCGCCAGCTCTTCGCCGATCCAGAGGCGCCGATCCTGGTGTGCATCGGTCGACTCGAGCGGCGAAAGCGTCTGGATCTGCTGCTCGAGGCGGCCGCGAGGCTGCGCGCGAAGGGGTCGCCGGTCAACGTCCTCCTGCTCGGCGACGGCGCGGACCGGGCGGCGCTCGAGGAGCACGTTCGCCGGCTCGACCTCGCCGACCGCGTGCGCTTCCAGGGGGCGGTCTACGACGAGGCCGAGATCGGACCGCTGATGATGGCCAGCACGCTCTGCGTCTGCCCCGGCGACACCGGGCTCACGGTGCTCCACGCCATGGCCTACGGCCTGCCGGTGATCACGCACGATGGACTCGAGACCCAGGGTCCCGAGGTCGAGCTGATCGTCCGCGGGCAGACGGGCGATCTCTTCCGAGCCGGTGCGGGCGAAGACCTCGCCGAACGCGTGGCCGCCTGGATCGACACCGGGCCGAGCCGTGAGTCGGTGGCGCAGCGCTGCATCGCTCGGGTCGAGGCGGGCTATACGCCCCGAAGCCAGGCCGAGCTCATCGACGCGGCCGTCCTGGGGAAACCGCCGAGCCCCCGCCCGGTTCTCGGCACCCCCGGATAGGCGGCGAGCCTTCTTCGCGGCGGATTCTGCTGTATACAATGACCTCGCCATGCCGAGAAATGCTCCGCGTGAACGATTCCTCACGCTCGTGCGCGATGCCGTGCGGTCGATCCGTGCCGCCTATTGGCGCCGCCGCTATGGCCTGTCCGAGATCGCGCCCTCGTTCCGCGTCAGCTGGGGCTGCTTCGTCCATCCGGACTTCGTAGCGGGCGTGCATGGATACATGGGGCATGGCTGCGTGATCTGTCCGAGGGTCACGGTCGGGCGCTACGTGATGTTCGGAGCGCAGGTTCACATCCTCGGCGCCGATCATCGATTCGATCTCGCCGGTACGCCGATGGTCTTCAGCGGGCGGCCCGAGCTGCCCCCGACCACGATCGAAGACGACGTATGGATCGGGACGCGGGCCGTCGTGTTCGCGGGCACGCACATCGGTCGTGGCTCCATCGTGGCCGCCGGCGCCGTCGTCACCCGCGATGTGCCGCCCTACTCGATCGTCGGCGGCGTGCCCGCTCGCGTGCTGCGAGCGCGTTTCGAGTCCGAGGAGGAGCAGGCCCGGCACGACGAGATGCTGGCGGGCGAGGACATCGTCGGGCGGCTGGCCGAGCCGAAGCAATGAGGCGGGCGCTGCTCCTCCCGCGCCCGGCCGCCCCTCAGCTGAGCACGAAGCCCTCGTAGTCGCGGCTCGCCACCTCCGCCAGCTTCGCCCGGTAGGTGGGGCCCCCGCCGAGGTACATCACGTGGCGCAGCTTGTCGTGGCCGTCGACGTTCGAGTTGTATCCCGAGAACCACGATCTGGCCTTCGCGAAGGAGGTGCCTTCGTAGGAGGCCTTGATCTCGTCGGTCCATGTGCGCTCGGCGTCTGCGTCCGCCTCCACGCGCGAGAGGCCGCGCGCCTTCATGTAGGCGAGCAGGTCGGAGGTCCAGTCGACGCACGCCTCGATGGAGGGCGGGAAGTTCGAGGCCGCCGATGCGCTCTGCGGTCCGGCGATGATGTACATATTCGGGAAGCCGTGCACGTGCGTGCCGAGGTAGGTGATGGGACCGTCCGCCCACTTCTCCCGAAGCTTCTCGCCACGCGTGCCGCGGATGTCGATGCGGTCGTAGGCGCCCGTGAACGCATCGAAGCCCGTGGCGTAGACGATCAGGTCGAACTCGAGGTGCTCCTCGGTGGTCTGGATACCGGTCCGCGTGATGCGCTCGATAGGCGTCGTCGCGGCGTCGACCAGGCGTACGTTTGGCCGGTTGTAGGCCTCGTAGTAGCGGGTCTCGAGCGGGACCCGCTGGGTGCCGAAGCCATGGTCCTTCGGGATCAGCTTCTCCGCGGTCTCGGGATCGTCCACGCGCTCGCGGATCTTGCCGGCGATGAACTCGGAGTACACCGCGTTGACCGCCGGATCGAGGAAGACCTCGGCGAAGTTTCCGAGCCAGACGCCGAAGCCGCGCGAGCGGTACTGCTCCTCCCAGAAGGCGAGGCGCTCGGCTTCCGTGACGTCGTAGTAGCTCCGCGGATCCGCGCCGTGCAGGAAGCTGCCGTGGGTCTCGGCCATGCGGCCGAAGATCTGGTCGTAGGACGCCTTGATCCGGTCCTGCTCGTCGTCCTCGATGGGCGCGTTGCAGAGCGGGGCGCACCAGTTCGGCCTGCGCTGGAAGACCACGAGCTCGTCCACCACCGGTGCGATGGTCTGGATCACCTGGACGCCGGTGGCTCCGGTGCCGATCACGGCGACGCGGCGACCGGCCAGCTGAACCTCGCGATCCTTCGGCCAGTCGTAGGTATGGAAGGCCTCGCCCTCGAAGTCGTCACGGCCCGGGATGCGGGGCAGCGTGGCCGCCGAGAGCACGCCTACGGCCATGAAGAGGTGGCGCGCGGCGAGCTCGCGCCCCTCTGCCAGGCGGATGTTCCACCGGCATCGGGCCTCGTCGAAGTGCGCGCTCGCCACCTTCGCGCCGAACTGCATGTGCGGCCGCAGCCCGAGCTTGCCGACGACGTACTCGAGGTAGCGGAGCGTCTCGGGCTGCGCGGCGAAGTGCTCGGACCAGCTCCACTCCTGCAGGATCTCGTGATCGAAGGAGTAGCCGTAGCTGTAGCTCTCGGAGTCGAAGCGCGCGCCCGGGTAGCGATTCCAGTACCACGTGCCCCCCGGCCCGTCGCCGGCCTCCAGAACGACAGCGTCCAGGCCCAGCTCGAGGAGCCGGTGCAGCATGTAGATCCCGCTGACGCCCGCTCCGATCACGATGGCGTCCCGTTCCTCTGGCCCGTCTGCCATGGCAGCCTCTCCCTTCGCCGAACGACGCAGCGGCCTGCGATGATAGCCGAGGCCCGGGCACCGTCTGGATGGTGTCGAGCACGCGCGCGGCCTGCGCCCTGCTAGACTGCGCGTCCCAGACGGATCGGCCGGTCCGCCTGGTCACCCCCTGACCGAGGAGAAGCGCGATGTCGGGTCTCGAGACCACACCGGAGATGTTCGACCTGCGGATGTCGGAAGGCGCCAGGCCACTCTACGAGAAGGTGAAGGCCTTCGTGAAGGAGGAGGTCGACCCGATCACCCTGCAGTTCCATCAGCTGGGGGAAGGGCGCGAGAACCGATGGAGCTGGGCGCCGGGACAGCTCGAGCTGCTCGACGGCGTGAAGGCCAGGGCGAAGGCCGCGGGCCTGTGGAACTTCTTCCTTCCCGACGCCGAGACGGGAGAGGGCCTCAGCAACCTCGACTACGCCTACATCGCGGCCGAGCTCGGCAAGAACCCCATCGCCTCCGAGTGCCTGAACTGCTCGGCGCCGGATACCGGCAACATGGAGGTGCTCGAGCGCGTGGGGACGCCCGAGCAGAAGGAGCGCTGGCTGAAGCCGCTGCTCAACGGCGAGATCCGCTCCGCCTACGCGATGACCGAGCCGGACCTCGCTTCTTCGGACGCCAAGAACATCTCGTGTGAAGCCGTGCTGATCGGCGACGAGTGGGTGATCAACGGCGAGAAGTACTACATCTCGGGCGCCGGCGACCCGCGCTGCAAGATCATGATCGTGATGGTGAAGACGAATCCCGACGCGCCGCCCCATCAGCAGCAGTCGCAGATCCTCGTCCCCACAGACGCGCCGGGCTTCGAGATCCTCGGGCCCATGAACGTCTTCGGCAAGGACGACGCGCCGCACGGCCACATGCACCTGCGCTTCAAGGACTGCCGGGTGCCCAGGGAGAACGTCCTGCTCGGAGAAGGGCGCGCCTTCGAGATCTCGAAGGTCAGGCTCGGTCCCGGCCGCATCCACCACAACAAGCCCTCCATCAGGTCGGCCGAGCGCGCCATC
>CAZQMY010000520.1:0-4019 GCA_964594405.1 uncultured Spirochaetaceae bacterium
AAGCTTCGGGGCTTCCGGCCCGACTCAGAGGGTTGATGGGACCCTCGTGGGAGGATGGGCGGCAGGCCCTGGTCTGCCGCCCATTTTCATGGGCGCGTAGCAGAATCGGGCTCCGCTCAGTGGGGGCGATACGGAATCGGTGTCGGCCTGGGCCCGTGTCCGAGCCAGCCGATGGCGAGCCAGGGCGCCCAGGTGGACCAGCTCGCGTAGGCCTGACAGCCCGCGCAGCCGACGTGCCCCACCACCAGTGGGCCGCGCGCGCCACCCGAGTAGTGCCTCGTCCCGTCAGTCCGCTCGATCATCGGCGGAGTCTGAGCCTGGCGCTGCGGATCGACGGGGATGCCGTCGACGCTGCGCTGGGAGGACTTGCCGCCCGAGCGGATCAGCCGGCCTCCCTCTGGTGTACGCGTCGCGCTGGCTCCATCGGCGAGGGAGGGCGGCGCAGCGAGCATCCCAGCCAGGAGGAGCGCGGCCAGGCGGATGCTCTTCCGCCTCTCACCTGCTCGCGCTCCGCCCAGCTCTGTCTTCTTCTCGACCATCGCGGTGCTCTCCGCCTCCATGCCATCGGTCTCGATCATCGGCCGAGCAGGTCCTCCGCAGGAGCATGGCGCGAACTTCTCGTCAGCGATCGGCTGCCCATCCGATTCCCCAGCCCTCCCTTCCGGCTGGGGGAGCCGACTCATGCTCACGACCATCGACCCATCGACCCACATGCCGCGGTGGTGGAGCTCAGCTCTTCGGCGCGCTGGCTTCAGACGTGAGCTCCCCGACGAGCTGGCGAAGCGCGTGCAGGTCGAAAGGCTTGCGGAGAATGGCATTGATCGCATCATCGCCGTCTCCGCCGAGCGCTCGAAGCGGGTGACCGGTGATCAGGATCGTGCTCAGCTCCTTCAGGTCGCGCTTCAGATGTCGGGCGACGTCGATCCCGGTCAGGCTGTCCATCAGCATCCAGTCGACGATGAGCAGCCTCGGCTGGTACTCGAGCGCGATGGAGATGGCTTCGCGACCCGTGGCGGCAGTCCGGACGTGGTGTCCATCCCGCTCGAGCGCCAGCGGCAGGAAGTGGGTGAAGGCGTCCTCATCGTCGACTACGAGTACGCGCGCCATGTTGCTTCTCTCCGAATCGCCCGTCGCCGCGAAATGCTAGCCCGGGACGCCCCTCGCGTCGGACGGGATGGGCAGACGGAGCTCGAAGCAGGCCCCGCGCTCCGATTCGAGCATCGTGGGCAGGTCGAGGGAGAGCGCGCCGCCCCAGCGCGTGACGATCGACTGCGAGAGACTCAGCCCCAGCCCGGTTCCTCCCTCGGCCTGCCGCGTCGAGAAGAAGGGATCGAAGATCTTCTCGGCCACATCGATCGCGATGCCGTGGCCGTCGTCCTGGACGCGAATCACCGCGTCCTCTCCACTCTGCTCGAGCGATACGACCACGCGCGATGCGCCGGCCTCCATCGCGTTGCGGACCAGGTTCAGGAGCACCTGCTCGATCTCGAGGGGCTCTGCGTGACAGAACACTCCCTCCTTGGGGAGCTCGAAGACGAGCCGCGTCCCTCCAGCGTAGAGCGAACGTGCGCAGAGGCGACCCGCTCGTTCGCAGCATTCGCGGAGATCGACCTCCCTGCCGGAGCTCTGCTCCGGATCGGCCATCTCCAGGATCTGCCGGATGATCTCGCCGCAGCGCTTCGCATTCGTCCCGATCTCGCCGAGGGCTCGGCGACGAAGCACCTCGTCGTCGGATTCGGAGGTGGCCTCCGCGGCCAGCAGGATCGCGCCGATCGGATTGTTGAGCTCGTGGGCCACGCCCGCCGCGAGCGTGCCGAGGCTGGCCAGGCGATGCTCGGTGGCCAGCCGCTCCTGGATCTCGAGCCGATCACGCAGCTCCGACTCGAGCTGCGTGCGCAGCTGAGCCAGCTCTCGCTCGCGGCGTTCGTTCTGCTCGGCCAGCGCTGCCGTCGATTCGCGAAGGCGTTGCTCGAGCGCCTGACGCGTCATCGCGTGAGCGATGCAGCGGCCCAGAGGGTCCGCCTCGACCTCGTCCTTGAAGACATAGTCCTGCGCGCCGAGCTGGACGGCCCGTCGCGCGAGGAACTGGTCGGCTGTGCCCGTGAGGACGACCAGCGGCAGACTGGGCGCGCGATCGCGAAAGGTCTCGACGGTGGATAGGCCCGTGCTGTCGGGCAGGTGCAGGTCCAGGAGTACGACGTCCGGATCCAGCCGCTCGGCCTCGGACAGGCCATGGGCGAGCGTGTCGGCGAAGCTGACGCGATAGGCCGGGTCGTTGGCCTTGGCGAGGAGTCGTCGGATCATGACTCGGTCGACGTCATCGTCTTCGACGGCCAGGACGAGGACTTCGCGTGGATCGCCGCGATCGACCTCGAGGCGCGAGAGCCGCTCTGGATCGCGTTCTGACCGTGCCGAGTTCCGTGTCACCGGTCGCCTCCCCTCGTCAGGACGACGGTGAGTATCGCATGCTGTCCGCCCGCGATGCCAGCGCATTCCAGTCGCCGCGACCCATACGGGGACTGCGCGTCCGCCTGGTCACTCGCCGAACCGCGAGTGCGTGCAGTCTCCGACGCAGTCATTCAGGAGAAGTAAGAGCGCTCGCGTGTCGAGCCCCCTGACCCTGTCCAGCTCCGGGCATCGGCGCGGCGAGGATCGGCGCCTTCGATCCTGAGGAGCTCGGGCTCGGCCTGCTACGCTACCGGCGGTGTGGGTTGGAGCAGGCCGCCAGGAGCAGGCGCTTCGATTCCGCGATCATCTGGAGGTGAGGGCGCGCCATGGAGCGAAGCGAGAAGATCCGTCGGAAGCTGGAAGAGGCCCTCGAGGCGCGACATGTCGAGGTTCTCGACGAGAGCCACCTTCATGTCGGCCACGCCGGTGCCAGGGACGGCGGTGGGCACTTTCGTGCAACGATCGTTTCGCAGCGCTTCTCCGGCCTCTCCAAGGTGGCTGCCCAGCGCCTCGTCTATCAGGTGCTGGCCCAGGAGATGAAGGCCGAGATCCACGCTCTGGCGATGACGACGTTGACTCCAGATCAATGGGACGGCCAGCGTAGCTAGCACACGAAGTCGCGGAGCCAGTCCTCGAGCGACACCGTGAAGCCCGCGGCGTTCTTGTGACCGCCGCCGCCGAGCGAGATGGCGATCTGCGCCACGTCGAAGTCGCCGATGGAGTAGAGCGTGGCAGAGACGCGATCGCCTTCCACCCGATAGACGCAGCCCCATGGATCGCCGAAGGCCTTGCGCAGGGCGAGCTCGTGGCCGATGGCGCTGCGGTTGATGGTTGCGTTGATCGCTTCGACCCGGCGAGTGCCGATGGCCAGCGGCTGCGCATTGCCGAGCGTTCGGAGCACGTCCTGTCGATTCGCGCGCAGGATCGGCTCGCCTTCGCGCATCAGCTCGGCAATGGGGCGCTCGGCGAGCTTGGTCCAGGAGTCGAAGGTCCGCGGATAGGAGAAGATGGCCGCGTTGACCTCTTCGGACTGGGGGAGGGACCAGCTCCAGAGATCCTGGTCCTGCACATAGCTCAGGAGCTCGGGCACGGGGGATTGCGGCATGAAGTAGCGCCAGGCCAGCACCGCGCCCGACTGCTTCATGTCGAAGTGGACGTAGTGCCCGTCGCCGGCGAGCCGATTCGCGAGATCCCGGTCCGCCTCGAAGCGCAGCTGGCTCGAGATGTGGTGGTCGAGGAGGATCAGCTGGGCGGCGTGCTCACAGAGATCCTCCAGCTCGGCGGTGTCGGGGGCGATGTCGACGAAGACGACCAGGTCGTCTTCGAAGTCGCAGCCACGCAGGCGGTCTTCGTGCCCCCGGGCGATGAATACACCGTCGGTGCCCCACGCTTGCGAGACCGCCCAGGCCGCGCCGAAACCATCGGGGCAGCCGGCGTGATAGACGCAGACCCTTCTCATGGAAACAGCTTAACCGCCCCTGACGCCGGCGCGCCCCATCTTCCGGCGCCCGAGGCAGAGGCTCGCGCGCTCTGCGCGACGCCTGCGCATGCCCCCGGCAGATCTGCAGGGG
>CAZQMY010000521.1:0-4006 GCA_964594405.1 uncultured Spirochaetaceae bacterium
CCGGGTTGACCTCGACCCGTCGGACGAGTTCGGCACCGTGGGTTTTCGCGTTGCGAGTGTCGTTCCCGCGTCGCCTGTCCCATCCCTGCGCCCGCTCGGCATGGCACTGCTCTGGGTGGGGCTCGTGGTCGCGAGCCTGCGAAGGCTTCGCGCGTGACCGCTGTCCTTGGCCTCTCCGCAGCGCCTCCGGGCCCTGCGCGTGAACGTCCAGCTCTCCGATCCGGCGCGCGACGCCGATCGCTGCTCGCCCCCTGTTCTCGCTTGCCTCGTCTCGCCCCGAGCTGGCTGGTGCCGAGCTCAACCCGCTGAGCTGGTATCGTCGAGGCAGGCTTCGACATAGAGCCGAGACCGGCTCGGCCCGAGCCGGGTCGAGCGCCACGAAGGCTCGGTCGCGCGCCCCGACCGCGGGGTGGGCTCGCTGGTGTCGAGCCCGTGGAGGGCACGGATCCAGAGCGGGTTGCCACCGGTGCGCTGGTGCGTGGCGCGGAGCAGCTCCGCAGGCGGCCGCCGGCCCGAGAGGATTTCGATCAGCCGCTCGACGCTCGGCTCAGCGAGCCCGTGAAGCCCCAGGACCCGCACGGCCGCGTGTCGTTTCAGCCGACGCATCGTGCCGGCCAGTGGACTGCGAGTGCCCCTGTCAGTGTCCCGAACGCAGCCGATGATCAGCCAGGGCTGCGATCCGACGTGGTCGGCGAGGCACTCCAGCACGTTCAACGACCACGCGTCGGCCCAGTGGACGTCCTCGACGAAGACTCGTCGCGGCGCGATCTCCCCCGCGCGCCGCAGCGCCGAGAGCAGTCCGTCGACGAGCCCGAGGTGCTGATCCGGTTGGATGGCCCGCCAGGCGCTCGAGCCGGGACGCGCGTGCGCGTCGACGAGCGGCGCGAGTGATCCGCTCCCCAACGCTCGAACGAGAGCGCTGTCCTGTGCGCTCGGGGTCAACTGGCGCAGGAGCTGGATCCACGGCCAGAAGGGCGGCGCACCCTCACCCCCCCCAACACCAGGCCCGCAGCGCTTCGCGATCGAAGCGCAGGAACTCTTCGACGACGCGGGTCTTGCCGATGCCGGCCTCGCCGGCGATCAGCACGATCCCGCCTCGCCCATTGCGGGCAGCCCGCCAGGCCGTTTCGAGCTCGACCAGGGGGCCCTGCCGGCCCACGAAATCGGGGGCCGTCGCAACCGCGCCCACCGGGCTGTCCTCGATCGGTGGTCGCAGCCGATAGCCTCGCTTCCGCTGCGTCTCGATCATGCACTGTTCGGCTCCGCTGTCACCCAGCGCGCGACGCAGCTGCCTGATCGCGGTGAAGACCGAGGCCTCGCTCACATGAGTCGTATCCCAGACAGCCTTCAGCAGCTCGTCCTTGGTGACGAAGCGTCCGCCGGCCCGGCAGAGCGCGGACAGGACCCGAAGTGGGCGGCTCGAGACCTCGACTTTGCGCCACCGCCGCCGCAGCTCGAGCGCTACGGGATCGAACTGGAACTCTCCGAAGTGGAAACGTTGGGTGGATTCAATCAATCGATCCGGCACAGCTCGACCTCTCCGCTTGCGACATCTGCATCATCACGCCCCCGCAGCATCGACGAACACGACCAGGGCCCAACGGGCATCGACCCGGCCGCGAGGGAGCCGAGTCCGCGACCCGGCGCGGGGCATTCTTGAGGGAAGACGACGATCTCGGCGGAAGCCGTCGCGCCCATGTGCAGCGCGCAGCACGTTCTGCGCGCGGTCGGCGTGGGCGTGAGCACACCCTTCGCATCGATCCCCGATGCGAGTATTCTTGTTCGTTGCACTGCCGCACGTGGCAAGACCGCTGGAAGGGCGAACGGGAATTGGCCGCCAGGAACGACGAAACCGCGTTGGATCCCGCCCTCGTGCAGGCGATCTGCGATGCCCCGGTGCGCGAAGGCGGCTGGGACCCCGTTCTCCGATCGCTTCCCGGGCTCGTCGACGCGCAGAAGGCGCATCTGGTGCTTCGTACACCTCGGGGAGCGGACATCGGCGAGCAGCAGGGCTTCCTGCAGGCGCTCTGGGGCGATTGGAGCGAGCACTGGCAAGACGACCCGGGTGGCGAAGAAGCCTTCCGCGCCGCGCCGCTCGGACAGATCGTGAACTTCGATGCGCATCTGATCATGGCGCTCGACTCGCGATTCATCCGCGCAGCGCACGAGGGTTTCCCCGACGCGGTCGGCTGGGGCATGTCCGTCGCCCTCTGGCGCAACCGACTGAGCGGTGGGTTCCTCACGATCTTTCGCGGACTCGAACGACCGCAGTTCGAAGCAGCCGAGGAACGCCATCTCTCGCTCTATGTTCCGCTCCTGATGTCGGCCCTGGAGGTTCACCGGCGCCTGGAGTGGCTTCGCCTCGAGCGCGAGGCGGCGATTCGACCGTGTCCGGGCGAAACCAGAGCGACGCGCAGATCGTTCGACGCGCGGAGGAGTACGTCTACGACCAGAACCCGACGGTTCGCGTCTCGCTCGTCGATCTCTGCCGAGCGGCGGGCGTCGGGAAGACGTCGCTCTACCGCGCCTTTCACTCGCTGTGCGGTGAGCCACCCCTCTCGTACTTCCGAAGACGGCGATTGATGAAGGCCCGAACGCTTCTCCTGCGTTCGGGAGACGAGCGAGCGGCCGTCAAGCGGTGCGCGTTGGAAGCGGGTTTCAGAGAGCTGGGCCGCTTCGCAAGCGAGTACCGGCAGCTCTTCGGCGAGCTGCCATCGGAGGCCTTGCGCCGGCGGGCTTGAGCTCGCGCACCCATAGCCCGATCAACAACTCTGCTTTCCGCGTCTCGGATCGAGCCGAGTTGCGATCGGCTCCCGCATCACGACCCTGTCCCACCATCGAGCCGCGGGTTCAGGGGACTGTGCAGGAGTCGCATCTCTGGCGAATCCCCACCGCGAGGCTCCGAGCGGCTGATTCGCGGTGGAGCTGCCGGTTTCAGGGCCAACGAGCTGCGCCTGTCTCGGGTGCACCTCACGGGGCTCCGTAGTCATCCGCGGGAGCCGTGCGGGCGACTTACGAAATGGCGATCGATAGGCTATACGTAGGTCATGCACACGGTCACCCTCTCCACGAAGTACCAGCTCGTCATCCCTCGTGACGTCCGCCAGCACCTTGGCCTGGAGCCCGGCTCGAAGCTCACGGTCGTGGAGAAGGGTGGCGTCCTCTATCTCGTCCCAGAACGACCGGTCGAGGAGATGCGGGGAATCGCGCGCGGGACTCGCACGAAGGACCTTCGGGCGAAGAAAGACCGCCATTGATCCTGGTCGATTCGAGCGGCTGGATCGAGTACCTCGCCGAGCGTCCGAAGGCCGATGAGTTCGCACGGTACATCGAAGGCTCCTCACCGCTCCTCTCCAGCACGATCCAGATCTACGAGATCTACAAGGTCGTCAAGCGTGACCTGAGCGAGGACCGCGCGATTGCTGCGGTCTCCGCGCTTCGAGCGACGACAATCGAGCCGTTGACCGAGACGCTTGCGCTCGAAGCTGCCGACGTCGCTCTCGAGCTCGGCCTGGCCATGGCCGACGCGATCATCTTCGCGACCGCATCGCACCACGACGCCGAGATCGTGACCGGGGACAGCGACTTCGATGGTCTGCCGGGCGTCACGCTGATTCGCTGAGAATCGTTCGCGAGCGGCCTGACACGCATCCCGGCTCACCACACGTACCGGGAACGTCGGCCCCAAGTGGTTCGAGAAAGCCTTCGGCGTCGCGAAGCATGAGATGACTCGCGTCCCTTCTCGCATCGATGGCGACGCGAATCACTGGCGAAGCCAAACCGCCGAAATTCGCAACAGAGACTTTTCGTCAGTCCGCGGCGTGAATGCAGGTAGCTGGCCCGTCTCTGCTTGGGATCAAGAAATCCGATCCCGCAGAACCCCGCGAACACGCGCCCTTTTCCGCGCCGCGCCTCAGATTCCCTCGAATGTCTCTGCTGACCCGGCCCGACTGGCGGAGAGGGTGGGATTCGAACCCACGGTACCCTTGCGAGTACACCTGATTTC
>CAZQMY010000522.1:0-3991 GCA_964594405.1 uncultured Spirochaetaceae bacterium
CCTGCAGGCTGCCCTCCACGCCGAGCACGCGGACCTCGGCCGCCCGCACCCCGGGAGCGCGCGCGCAGCGGATCAGCTGACAGCCTGCGGCAGTCGCGACGCGCGCCATCTCGGCGGAGGCGTCGTCGTCGACGTTGAGCACCGCATGGCCTCCCGGCACCATGAGCTCCCCGAAGAGCAGGGCCTTGGAGGCCCGGTAGGACGCCATGTCGCCGTGGAAGTCGAGGTGGTCCTGCGTGAGGTTCGTGAAGGCGCCCACGCGGAAGCGACAACCGCGGACACGACCGAGCTCGAGTCCGTGCGAGGAGACCTCCATCGAGACCGCCTCGACGTTCTGTGTGCACATGTTCCGGAGCGTGCGCTGCAGATCGAGGCTCTCCGGGGTGGTGTTGACCGCCGGCATCCTCTCGCCCGCGTAGCGGATCTCGACGGTGCCGATCAGACCGGTGCGAAGACCCGCCTTGATCAGGATCGACTCCACGAGGTAGGCGGTGCTCGTCTTGCCGTTCGTCCCGGTGATGCCGATCAGACTGAGCTCGCTCGCCGGCTCGCCGAAGAAGCGCATGGCCACGGGCGCCATGGCACGCCGGCTGTCCGGGACCATGGCGGCGGGGCATTCTCCGAGGAGTGAGGCGTCCGGCAGCCGCTCACAGAGTACGGCGGCGGCGCCGGCCGCGAGGGCGCGCGGAATGTAGTCGTGTCCGTCGACGACCGCGCCGGGGAGCGCGACGAAGAGGTCGCCGGGCGCTACGCGCCTCGAGTCGTAGCTGATGCCGCGAATCACCGGGTCGACCTCGGCGTGCGCGCGCACCCAGCCGGTGGGGGCCAGCTCCTGGGGCAACGTGGCGAGCAGCGCGGACAGACGCATCAGCCCTGTCCTCCCTCGTGCTTCACGCTGACGATGACCGTGCGGTCGCCCCCGTCCATGATCGTGCCCGGCGCGGGGACCTGATGGACGACGCGTCCGGAGGGCGTGCCTTCGACGTGCAGCTGGAGCGACTCGCGGGCCGCGAGCGCGCGAGCCCGCTCGAGGCTCGCACCCTGGAAGTCGGGGACGAAGACCGTCTGATGCGCCATGCGCTGCGGCGCCGTTGCCGGACCTTCAGCCGGAGGGACGGTGTCGGGTCGGGGCTTCGGCTGGGCGTAGACCATCTCGGAGCCGCTTCCTCGATCGATCGGCGGGGGAGCAGGACGGTCGGCGGGCGCCGGCGATTGGACGCGTGCCTGCGATGGCTCGGCGGCCACCTCTCCTGCTTCCGTCCCCGCGGTGGACTCGGCAGCCATGATGATGGGAATGCGCCGGGCGGGAATCGGTTCCGGTCGGGTCAGGATGCCGCGGTGCGCGAGCTGCGCCGCGGCGACGTCGGCGAAGAGCGGGGCGGCCACCGCGCCGCCGGTGTGGCGCTCGCCCCGAGGCTCGTCCAGCGCCACCACCACCGCCAGCCGCGGATCGTCTGCGGGCGCCACGCCCATGAACCAGGCGATGTAGCGATCCGAGGAATAGCGACCCGCCTGCGGATCGAACTTCTGTGCGGTCCCCGTCTTGCCCGCGACGCGGACGCCCGCGAGGGCCGCGAGGCGACCGGTGCCCTCGGCGCTCACGACGTGCTCCATCATCCCGAGCACCGTTCGCGCCGTCTCGGGCCGAACGGCCTGCCCGAGGCTGACGGGCTCGGTGCTCTTCCACTCGTCCATCGGCCGCCGCCGGGCGAGCAGCAGGCGCGGCGCCATCAGCTCGCCCTCGTTGGCCAGGGCCGAGATCGCCATGGCGAGCTGCATCGAGGTCACCGAGACGCCGTGGCCGAAGGCGATGGTGGCGTGGTCCAACGGCTTCCAATCCCGCCAGGGGCGCAGCAGCCCGGCGGACTCCATGGGGAAGCCGCTGTGCGTAGGCTGGCCGAAGCCGAAGCGTCGCAGGCCCTCGAAGTGCGCCTCCGGTCCCAGGAGCTGGGCGATCTGCACCGAGCCCACGTTGCTGGAGACCATGAGGATGCCCGTCGGATCGAGCACCCCGTAGGCGCGATGATCGCGGATGGTCTTGCCGGGGACGCGCATCCAGCCTTCGCCGGTGTCGAAGGTCTGGTCCGGCGTGATCACCTCCTGGTCGAGGGCGAGGGCGACGAGGAAGGCCTTGAAGGTCGAGCCGGGCTCGACGGCGTCCAGGAAGGCGGCGCTGCCCGTGCGGCGGTAGTCGGTGTGTCGGAACTCGTTGGGGTCGAAGCCCGGCGCCTCGGCCAGGGCGAGGATGTCGCCCGTCTTGGGCGCTACGGTGATGACGACGCCGCCCTGCGCGCCGGTTGCCTCGATGGCCTCCTCGAGCGCAGCCTCCGCGACGCCCTGCAGGCCGGCGTCGATGCTGATCATCACGTCGCCGCCCGCGGCCAGGCGCGGGTCCATCGGACTCTGTGTCAGCAGCCGTCCCTTCGCGTCGCGCTCTACGCTCAGGACGCGCGGTCGGCCCCGCAGCCATCCGTCGAGCATCTGCTCGATGCCCCGGACGCCCTTGCCGTCGATGTCGGCGAAGCCCACCAGGCTGGCCGCCAGGCCGGCCGGGTAGCGGCGGCGGGGCTCGCGCTCGATGCCCACACCGCCCAGCTGCAGTGCGCGGACGGCCTCGGCCTGCGCTTCGCTCACCCATCGCGCGACGTAGGTGAATCCGCGCTTGCCGTGGAGCCGCGATGTCAGGCTTCGCTCGGAGATGCCGAGCGCTGCGGCCAGCGCAGCGAGCGAGTGATCGCGATCCTTCAGAAGCTTCGGAATGACGTAGATGCTCGGCGCATCGACGCTGATGGCGAGCTCCACCTGGTCGCGGTCGAGGACCAGGCCCCGGGCGCTCCGCACGACCATGCGCGCATGGACCTGTGCGTCACCCTGGTGACGCCCCTCGGCGTTCAGGATCGCGAGCTGTCCCGCGCGGCCGGCGAGCACGAGGAAGACCAGCAGCAGCGCGAGCCGCAGCGCGCCCACTCGGATGGCCGCCGACCGGAGGGCCTGGCTCCTCATGGCCGATCGACTCCGCCGACGTCCGCCAGCACGGTTCCCTCGGCGCGTGCACCGCGGGCGGGGAGGTCGATCAGCTCGTCCGGCCGTACGAAGCCCAGGGCTTCGGCCCGGCGCGCGAGCATCGCCGGATCGCGCAGCTCGCGCATCCGTGCCGTCAGCACGCGCTTCTCGCTCTGGAGGGCCTGCTCCTGCTCGATGGCGGCGGCCAACGCATAGCGTCCTCGCAGCAGGTCGATGCGCAGCGAGGCGAGCATCAAAGCCGCCAGCAGCCCGATCACGAGCGGAAGCAGGAAGGAACGAGCGGCGGCCCGGGGCCTCGGCGTCGCGACATCGACGCCGACCAGATCGCCGTCGAAGCGCGGCTCGGCCGGGGCGCCCGCCGTGCGCCGGCGTCCGCGCGCCGCCCCGGACCTGGTCGCGCGCTGATCGGCTCGCTCGTCGTCGCGGCTCCGGTCGCTCATGCAGCTGCCTCCAGGCGCTCGGCGCAGCGGAGCAGCGCCGAGCGCGCCCTCGGGTTGCGCCGGATCTCGTCTTCGCCGGGGCGGACCGGTCGGCGAGTGACGAGCTCCACCGCCGGCTTCCGTCCACACACGCAGGCCGGGAGCTCCGGCGGGCAGGTGCAGCCCTTCGCCGCGGCGCGAAAGGTGCGCTTCACGATGCGGTCCTCGAGCGAGTGATAGGCGATCACCACCACGCGGCCCCCGGGCCGGAGCAGCTCGATGGCGGCCAGCAGGCCGGCCGAGAGCGCGCCGAGCTCGTCGTTCACCGCGATGCGCAGGGCCTGGAAGACCAGCGTGGCCGGGTTGTGCTTGCGCCCGCCGCCCACGCGCGCCCGCTCGATCACGCGCAGAAGGTCGGCTGCCGTGCGCAGCGGCGTCTCCCGGCGCTCCTCGACGATGGTCCTCGCGAGGCGCTTCGAGCCGGGCAGCTCGCCGTACTCCTGGAAGTAGTGCTGGCGCTGGTCCGCGCTGGCGCGTGCCAGCCGCTC
>CAZQMY010000523.1:0-3982 GCA_964594405.1 uncultured Spirochaetaceae bacterium
GTCCGCTGGTAAGCCGGGCGGCCGCAGGGGCTGCCGCTTCGGCGAGCCCTGTGGACGGCCCGGGGCTACGGCGGCCCGGTCAGCGAGGCTTACCGGGCCGCTTCTGCATCGCAGCGCGACTAGCGCTGTGATCGGCGCCTGCGGCCGCCGCGGGCCATCAGCCCGCGGGCGGAGGCCAGCGAGATGGCCGCCACGAGCGCCGCGAAGTCGCCGAGGCCGGGCACCGGCGCAACGAGCTCGAGCTGACAGGCGGCGTCGCAGCCGTCGCCCGGCAGGTTGTTGCCGTCGTTGCAGGTCTCGCCGAGGTCCACCACGCCGTCACCGCAGACAGGCCCGCCGGCGCCCACCGCCACGGCGGAGAGATCGATGCTCACGCCGTTGTAGACGAAGGTCTCGATGGTGATGTCGGCGGTGTTGACGTAGAAGATGCAGGTGCCGAAGGGCCCGTCGAGCGCACAGTCGTACACATCGACGCTCACGGTCGGGAGCCCCCCCCATCACCACCTGCATCTCGTCGGCGCTCATCTGCAGGTCGAGGTCGTTGCCGTTCGTGACGACGCTGCCGTCGGCGGCGTAGTCGACGTTGGAGACCACGGCCGAGCCCGTGGTGGTCTGCGTTCCCCAGATACCGGCGGGGGCGAGCCGGATGGACTCGATCCGGGGCGGACGCGTTTCATCGACATGAGCTTCTCCGTGTGCGAGTCGGATGGGGCCGCGAGAACGGCTGCGGCGAACCTTCGATCTTGGAACGACTTCATGAGCTCTTCGTCGCTCATCAGGGTTTTCCCCGAGTGCGCATTCCGCACAGCGACACACTTCGCGAGCAAGTGCAAACGACCTCAGGTCCTCCTGGCAGGACCACGAAACGTCGCACCGATCTGGAGAACGGGGTTGGTCCAGGGTTCGACTTTCGTCGTCGATGGATCCAACTGTGCGCACAGCATGCGAATTCTCGATGAGCGCTCCCGCGTGACCGCATCTGTCATCCGCCTCTGGTTCACTGACGCCATCACGGATGAGAGGAAGAAGGATGCAGAGGACGGCGCTTGCCCTCGAGGTCACGTCCCCCGGTTTCGAACAGGGTCGCGAAGACCACCGCCCAGGCATTCCGCTCGCGCGAACGCGAAGCGGAAGCACCCAGCCACACCCCCGGCCATCCTCGAGTCGGCAGGCCGGGCGATCGCCCCGGATCGCGGTTCGCTCGCTCGGCGCACGCGCAGAGCGTTGCGGCGTCTGTGGATGCGGGGCGGTCGAGGTCGACTTCGTCGATCACGGCGCCGGCATGCTGGGTCTCGGTGAGTGCACCCACTGCCAGTATCGCTTCACCTTCGCGCCCTCCACCTGAGATCGCCCGCTCGGCCGGCACTCGCCGAGGGGGCGACCTGATACGCTACCGCCGTGCGAGTCGTGCTGTACACGGGCAAGGGCGGCGTCGGCAAGACCACCACGGCCGCGGCGACGGCCGTTCTGTCGGCGGGCCGCGGGACGCGCACGCTCGTCGTCTCATCGGATGCGGCCCACAGCCTGGGCGATGTGCTGGGCGAACGGATCGGCAACGATCCGCGCGAGATCGCCCCTTCGCTCCATGCCTGCGAGATCGACGCACGCGCGCGGCTGGCCCGGCACTGGGGGCGGATCAGCGACTACCTCGTGTCGCTCTTCCGCCAGCAGGGGATCGATGGGGTCGTGGCCGAGGAGCTCGCCCTCCTGCCCGGGGCCGAGGAGCTGATGAGCCTGATCGCGGTGGACGAGCTCGCGCGAAGCGGAGACTTCGACCTGATCGTCGTGGACTGCGCGCCCACCGATGCCACCCTGCGGCTGGCGTCGCTTCCCGAGGTGGCGACCTCCACGCTGCGACTGGCGCTGCGTCTCCAGCGCGCGTTGGCAAGCGTCGTGACACCCCTGGCCGCGGCGGTGACTCCGGTGCCGCTGCCAGACGCCGCGGTGTTCGCCGACATGGAGCGCCTTCTCTACCGCACGCTTCGCCGGCTCCGCGCGCGGCTGTGTGCGAAGCAGACCAGCGTCCGCATGGTGGTGACGCCCGAGCGGCTGAGCATCGACGAGGCGAAGCGGGCGCATACCGAGCTCGCGCTCTTCGGCCTGCGTGCAGACCTGGTAGTGATGAACCGCCTCCTGCCCGAGTGCGCCGGGATCGAGCCTTTCTTCGCCGAGCGGGCTCGCGTCCAGGAAGAGCGCCACGAGCAGGTCGTCGAGGCCTTCGCTCCGGTGCAGGTGGTTCGCGGGCTCCTACAGGGCGACGAGGTGGTGGGTCTCCCCCGACTCGAAGGACACGGGGCACAGCTCTTCGGTGACCTCGATCCGGCGGCGCTCCATCCCCACCCCCCGCCAGTCCGCATCGAGCGTACGGAGCAGGGCTACCTCGCTACCGTGCCGCTCCCCGGCGTGCGCGGCGAGGGGCTCGATGTGCTGGTGGTCGAGGACGAGCTGCTGGTTCGCGTCGAAGAGCGTCGCCGCGCCATCAAGCTGCCCGCTCGCGTGGCCGCATGTCCGCTCGGATCCGCGCGGCTGCGGGACGGCGAGCTCGCCGTGCACTTCGTCGCCGAAGCGCCCTCGCGGGCACCCCGAGCGCTCGACTGATGCGGGTCGTCCTGCACACCGGAAAGGGTGGCGTGGGCAAGACGAGTCTCGCGTTGGCGACGGCGCTGCGTGCGGCCGAGCATGGACATCGCGTCTTCGTGCTCTCCGCCGATCCTGCGCACAGCATCGGCGACGCGCTGGGGCGCCGACTCGGGCAGAGTCCCGTACGGATCTGCGAAGGTGTCGTGGTGCAGCAGGCCTCGGCCCTGAGCGAGCTCGAGCGATCCTGGTCCGAGATCCAGAGCTTCCTGCGACAGCTGATGCGCGCCGAGGCCGATGCGATGATCGCAGAGGAGCTTCTCGTCTTCCCCGGCCTCGAAGAGCTGATCGCGCTGCGCGGCATCGGCACGGCCGAGGCGTGCGGCGAGTTCGATCTCTGCGTGGTCGACTGCGCGCCCACCGGCGCGACGCTGCGCATGCTTCGCTTCCCGGATGCGCTGCGCGTCTTCATGGAGCACTTCTTCGATCTCGAGCGTCGGGGTGCGAAGCTGCTGCGTCCGCTCGCACGTCGGCTGGGCGGTGAGGGACTGCTGCCCGGTGACGAGTTCTTCGATGCCTTCGAGCATCTCTACTCGGACGTGGACGACGTCCGGCAGATCCTGCTCGACGGCGGGCGGACCTCGGCACGGCTCGTGGTCAACGCCGAGCGCGTAGTGGTCGACGAGACACGGCGCGCCTTCGCCTATCTCTCGCTCTACGGGGTGGCGACCGATGCCGTACTGGTCAACCGGCTGCTGCCGGAGGAGGCGAGCGGTGGCTACTTCGCGCGCTGGGCCGAGCTCCAGGAATCCGAGCTGCGTCGCATCGAGGCGGCCTTCCCCATCCCGCGCTTCCAGGCGCCGCTGCTCGGCAGCGAGCCGATCGGGATCGAGGCACTCCAGGATCTGGGTCGACGGACCTTCGGGCAGACCGACCCGGCGCTGATCCAGACCGAGGTGCGCCCGATCTCGCTTCGGAAGGCCGGGGCGGATACGGACCTCGAGATCGCGCTGCCCGGCGTCTCCAAGGAGGAGGTGGAGGTGAAGGTTGTGGGGGCAGATCTCCACGTTCGGGCGCGAGATGCCGAGCGCTTGATCGCCCTGCCAGATTCTCTTCAGCGTCTCGCACTCTCTTCGGTCCGTCTTCGCGAGGGAGTGCTGCGATTGCGCTTCTCGCAGCCGGCTTGAGCGCCGGGCGGCAGCGCGCCCGCTCGCGGGGACACCGCTGATCGACTCTGCATCGGCGGCGTGGTACGGTTGGCGTCGTTGCGATATCGGGCACTTGGAATGGCCGCTGCTCGCCGATTGCGGGCTTGAGATTCAGGCTCGAGTGGCCGATGCAGGTCTCGATCATCGGTGCGGATCATCGGAGCCGATCGTGGGAGTGCATCGTCGGAGCGGTTCTT
>CAZQMY010000524.1:0-3979 GCA_964594405.1 uncultured Spirochaetaceae bacterium
CCAGCCGCACGGGCGATGGGGCGAAGCCGGGGCGGGGAGCGGGGCGCGGCGAGGCATCCGGCGAGGTGGAGACCGGGGGCAGCCGCGTGCGATCGATCTCCGATCCGACGCCCCGGCTCGGTGCAGTCAGCTCGCCGCCGTGGCGCACCCGCCGCGGAAGCGGGAGGGGAACGTGATCCGGAGGGGGCGGCGGCGCTCTGAAGACGTTGATCACCCAGTCGCCGACACCAGCCTCCCAGGCGAGCTGGCTGCCGACGCGAGCGCCGTGGACGGCGTGGGCGGCGGTCCAGGCGGTCTCGTCGCCGCCCGACTGTACCCAGTGCAGCTTGTCTCCGTCGTCGGTGAACGCGTAGCCCATGCTGTTGGCGGCGTGGAAAGCGGCCATTCCCCAGGCGAAGTCGTGACGTCGATGCCATTTGCGCCACAGGATCAGCTCGGCCGCAGCTCCGGTGCAGGCGTTGCCCGCGATGGCCACGGCCTGGTGTCCGGTCTGGCTCATGCCGCCGAAGCGGAGGACCAGCCCGCCCTCCCAGGCAGCGTCGACGTCTGCGCCGAAGGCGGCGCCCACCGCGACGTGGCAGGCCTCGTGGAGCCCGAAGGCGCCGATCGCGCCCAGCGTGCGGAGGCTCCAGCGCTTGGTGCGGGCCTGCCAGGATTCGTGGCTGGCACAGCCTGAGGCGAAGCAGAGCTGGGTCGCGGCGCACGCAAGAGCGAGCCATCGGGTGGGACGCTGCACGGGGCGAGATGTCCTCCGGGACGAGGGATCTCATGCCAGAGCGGCGGGACGCCAGGCGGGCTTGAAGGCGCGTCCGTCTCGAGAGGACGTCTCGACATCGCAATCTGAAACGCGAGGAAGAGCTGCGTGCATCCCGACGGCGGAGACTCGAGAGCTCGCCGGATACCCGGATGGTGTCCGGAGTGCGGACCCGGTGACGCGCGGGTGCATGCACGTCTTCGAGCGCTGGGCGGATCGCGCCTTTCTCGAGCGGGCCCTTCGCGAGTGCGCGCTTGACCGCCTTGGGCGATACGACCGCCGTTCACGGGATCCGAGGACTGGCGGACCGGATGCATCGCAGAGATCTGCAGGAGCTCGTCGACGACGCTTCCCGGCGGCCCCGCGCAGGGACTTGTGCAGCGGAGGCGCGGATCAATCCTCGGGCTGACCGTCGCCGTGCTCCGCGATGAAGCGGCTCGTCCACTCGAAGCTCCGGCACATGCTCTCGTAGCGTGCCACCACCGAGTTGCGGGTGGCGAGGTGCGTGAAGATGTAGGGGACGTCCTCCTGGACGGCGTGGACGACGAGCGCCCCGACCCAGAGCGGATCGAGTCCCCCTTGCGCGATATGGGCGGCCACCATCTCGTTGGACGCGCCGGACTTCGGCCCACCGAAGTCGCCGTGCCGATTGCGCTCGCTGTCGACGATGCGCGTGCGTACCGCACTGGGGCAGAGAACCGAGGCGCCGAGCTGGTGCGCCGCCCCTTCGCGTCGGAGCGTGTCCGTCAGTCCGACGACCCCGTGCTTCGCCGCCACATAGGGCGCGACGAATACGGCGCCCTCGATACCCGCGGTGGACGAGGTGTTGACCACGTGCTTCTGGCCCTCGAGCTGGATCATGCGCGGCAGGAAGGCCTGCAGGCCATGGATGACGCCGCGCAGATTCACGGCCAGGACCCACTCCCAGTCCGAGAGGCTGAAGTCGGAGCACATCAGCCCGAAGTTCGAGACCCCGGCGTTGTTGCAGAGCAGGTGGACGCCGTCTCGTTCGCGAAAGAGGCGATCGGCGAGCCCCTCGACGGCGTCGGCGTCCACGACGTCGAGGGCGACGCTCTCGGCGGAGCCGCCCATCCGGCCGATCTCCGCGCCGACCGCGTGGGCCGCGTCGGCTTCGATGTCCGCGATCACCACGTGCATCCCGGCCTTCGCGAGCGCGAGGGCGATGCCTCGGCCGATCCCGCTTCCGGCGCCCGTGACCATGGCCGTGCGTCCGGCGAGCTCTCTCATCCGGCGTCTCCCATCGAGGCGAGACGGTACCAGTCGGCGGAGGCGTCGTCCGGCCTCGTGCTGTGTCGGATTCAGCTGGCCAGATTCTGATTGCGCGACGGATCGGGCACCTTGCCCGCGATGCTCACGAGTCGCGCTCGCTCACTCACGCGTTCGCTCTGACCGTGGCCCAGGAGGCGGAAGAAGTCTTCGAGGATCAGATAGGCGCAGGGAACGAGGAAGAGCGTCACCACGCTCGAGAAGAGCACCCCGTAGGCGATGGAGATGGCCATCGGGATCATGAACTGCGCCTGCAGGCTCGTCTCGAGGAGCATGGGCGTGAGGCCGCCGAAGGTGGTGAGCGAGGTCAGGAGGATCGCGCGGAATCGCGAGACGCCCGCAACGGTCACCGCCTCGTGCAGATCATCGATCTCCATGGCGTTCTTGTTGACCTGATCGACGAGCACCAGGCTGTCGTTCACCACCACGCCCGCGAGCGCGATCAACCCGATCACGGAGTACATGGTGAGCGAGTAGCCGAGCAGGACGTGGCCGATGGCGGCGCCGACCATGCCAAAGGGGATGGCGGTCATGATGATGAAGGGCTGCAGGTAGGAGCGAAGGGGGACCGCGAGGAGCGCGTAGATCACCAGGAGCGAGAAGCCGAGTCCCACTCCCATGGCCTTCAGGAACTCGGCCTGGTCGGCCTGCTGCCCCTCGAAGCTGTACTTGACGCCGGGGAAGCGTGCGAGGGCCTGGTCGAGTCGGTGTCGCTTGAGGTCTGCGACGATCTCGTTGGCGTTGGCCACGGTCTGGTCGACCTCGGCGGAGACCGTGATCACGCGCTGACGATCGGCATGATTGATCACCGAGTAGCCTTCGGAGAGCGTCGCACGCGCGACGCTGCGGAAGGGCACCTCACTGCCATCGCGGCTGCGGATGTACATGCTCTCCACGTCGCTCAGCGAGCGACGTTCTCGTTCGGGATAACGCACCATCACCTTCACTTCGTCGCGACCGCGCTGAATGCTCTGCGCCTCCTCTCCATAGAAGCCCTGGCGCAGCTGTCGCCCGACGTCGGCCAGGGTCAGGCCGAGCGCCTCGCCGGCCGGCAGCAGCTCGACCTCGAGCTCCTGCTTGCCGCCGCGGAAGTCGTCGGTGAGGTCGTAGACGCCCGGGTAGCTGCGGAGCTCCTCCTTGACGGCCTCGGCGGCGGCCTCGAGGGAGTGCATGTCGTCGCCCGCCAGCCGCACCTCCAGCGGGGGACTGGGGCTCAGCATCACGGAGAAGAACTTCAGCTCCGACGCACCGGGGATCTCGCCGATCTGCGCACGCCATCGTCGAACGATCTCCGCCACGCTGAGATGTCGATCCTTCGCTTCCGCCAGGGCCGCCTGCACCTCGCCGATGTGTCCCGTGGACGCCCCGGTGTCGATGACCGTACGCTGACGGTCGCTGTGGGGCTGCTCGCCCACCGACGTCATCAGGTGCTTGATCACGCTCTTGTCGGGATCGGGCGACTCCGCGTCGATCTCGGCGCGAACAACCTGGGCGGCGGCTTCGATGCGTGAGATCGCCTGCTCGGTGATGTAGCCCGGGGTGCCCGGATTCATCGTCAGGTCGGCGACCACGAAGTCGGCCTCGACGTCCTCCTGGAAGACGAACTTGAGGCGTCCGCCGGCCATCAGCCCGATGGTCAGGATCAGGCTCGAGACAGCCAGGGCGACCGTCAGATAGCGCCACTCGAGCGCGCGCTGGAGGGCGGGCCGATACTGGTCGTGGATGAGCCAGGCGAGGCCGGAGGCGATCCTCTCCTGCAGGGCTCTCCAGCGGCGCGACAGGGGGTTCCGAGGCTTCGCGTCCAGGGCGTTCCTTCCGTGGGCGAGGTGGGCCGGAAGGATGAACATGCACTCGAGCAGGGAGAACAGGAGACAGCCGATCACGAACAAGGGCAGGGGGATCGTGACGCGGCCCATCGGTCCTGGGAGGAAGGCGAGG
>CAZQMY010000525.1:0-3974 GCA_964594405.1 uncultured Spirochaetaceae bacterium
TGCTCGAGTGGTGGGGCGACAGCATCTACGAGTACTACGCCGCCACCGAGGGCGGGGGCACGCTGGTCACACCGCAGGAGTGGAGGCAGTACCCGGGCACCGTCGGTCGCGCATGGGCGAACTCCGACGTGAAGATCTATGACGACCAGGGCATTGAGCTCGGCCCGAATGAGGTGGGCTCCGTCTACATGCTGCTCGGTCTGGCTGACTTCGTGTACATGGACGCCGAGAAGAAGACCCGGGACAACCGCATCGGCAACTACTTCACGGTGGGCGACGTCGGCGAGCTGAACGACGAGGGCTACCTCTTCCTGCGCGACCGCAAGACCGACATGACCATCTCCGGGGGCGCTAACATCTATCCCGCCGAGATCTAGGCGGAGCTGATCCAGCATCCCAAAGTGGCGGACGTGGCGGTCTTCGGCATTCCCAACGACGACTGGGGCGAGGAGATCAAGGCCGTCATCCAGCCCACCGAAGGCGTATCGGGTGACGAGGCGCTCACCGAGGAGATCTTCTCCTGGTGCACGGACCGCCTCGCGAAGATGAAGACACCGCGAACGATCGATTACCTCCCCGAACTACCGCGGGATCCCAACGGCAAGCTCTACAAGCGCAAGCTCAGGGACCCCTACTGGGAAGGTCGACAGATCTGACCAGCGCCGCGGGTCCACGCGCCGGTGACGCGCTTGACATACGACCGGGCAGATGCGTATGAATGGCTCGAACCGGGTGGAGGTGGCTCGATGCGCGTCGATCGGCAATGGCAGGGGGAGATCGGGGGCGACGCGCAACGGCGTCGAATCGGATGGGCGCTCGTCACCTGGGCGCTGTTCGCCCTCGCATGCGACGGCGGCCCCCCCGAGATCGTGATCACGACACCGGCCGACGGGGAGTTCTTCGCCGCCGGCAGCGTCGTGGCGGTCCAGGGCTACATCGCGAACGTCGATCCGGACGCCATCGCAGACGTCACGATCGAAGGCACCTCCGTGATGCCGCTGATCGGCGGCCTCGGCTTCGCCATCGACGTCGCGGCCTCTGCTGGAGCGCCCCTCCAGACCATCGAGGCCGTGCTCACCAGCACGGGCGGCCCGGTGCTGCGCGACCGGGTGAGCATCGTCGTCGGCGATTCCATCGCCGATGGCGACTTCAGCCTCGAGAGCGTCGCGCTGCGCATCAACGAGTCGGGCCTCGACGAGATCGAGCCGGTGGTGACGAGCCTGGTGGACATCGACCTCGCCACCTTGCTGCCCCCCGGCACCCTTGTGATCGACAACTTCTGCTATCAGGACAGCTTCCTCGGCTGCCTGGGTCGCGTGGACGTCCTCATTCACGGCAGCCCGCCGCCCTCCATCGCGTCGTTCTCCATCGACGTCGATCCACAGAACGGCTTCACCGAGGGCGACATCCGGCTGAACGACCTCGCCGTGACGGCGCGCGTCACGGCCGTCTCGGGCATCGGCTTCACCTGCTACATCGACATCGACGCCAGCACCACCGACATCCTCGGCGACTACACCCTCGAGCCCGACGCACAGGCTCCGACGCAGGTGGACGTGACCCAGCTCGGCGGCGTCTCCGTCGTCTTCGGCGGATTCGGGGAGAACACGAACTGCGCCGGCTTCCTGGGCTTCATTGTGGAGGCCCTCGTCGACCTCTTCGTGGGCGACGTACAGGATCTGATGCGTCCGGCGTTGGAGGACTTCCTCGACACCGTGGACGCGCAGGGCAATACGCCGACGGCCGGCGCGATCGAGAGCGCTCTGGCGGGCGTCGAGATCGCCGGCCCCATCGGTCAGGAGCTCGGCGTCACCCTCGAGACGCCGCTCTTCGCCGTCTGGGAGGACACCGGGGGCTTCACGCTCGGCAGCGATTCGAGAGTGCTCTCGGACGCGCTCGCGCCCGGCGCTCCGGATCTCCCGGCTTCGTACAACGTCGATCAGACCTTTCCCACCTTCGGACCGATCACGCCGGCCGGTCAGCCCTATGATCTCGGCATGTGCGTCAGCGCGTCTGCATTCAACCAGCTCATGAAGGCCGAGATCGAGAGCGGTCTGCTGCAGCAGACCCTCACCGAGTTCGACTTCGGCCAGGGCCCCGCGCCCATCACGGCCGCCCTGCTGGGAGCGCTCGTGCCCGAGTTCCAGTTCCTTCCCCCCAGCTCGCTGCTGCGCTTCGAGATCACACCGACCATGGCGCCGATCATCACGGGCGAGCCAGGACCCGCGGGCGAGCTGGCTCAGCTCCACGTGCAGCAGCTGGTGCTGGCCGTGAAGCCCATCGACGTGGACGCCGCGTTCATCGAGGTCGCGGTGGACGCCTCCCTCGGCCTCGAGCTCACCGTCGATCCACAGGGACTGGCCGTGGACATCAACCCGCCCGCGCCAGGCGACATCGACTGGGCGATCCTCACCAATCGCATGGGCACGGACGAGCTCACCCTCGACGCCCTCGTGCCGCTCCTGGTCCAGCTCGCCGTGCCCGAGCTGGCGGGCTCCCTCGGCAGCTTCCCCCTCCCCGATTTCCTCGGATTGCAGCTCGGGCTGGTGGACGTGGATCGGAACGGTGAGTTCCTCTCGCTCTACCTCGACCTCTCGGCGCCCTGATCCATCGCGCTCAGGCCAGCCGTCGACGCCCCGTCTGCCAGAGCAGGCCCGCCGTGAGGGCACAGGCCACCCCGCCCAGCCCCGGCACGGGCGCGGGCGGGCCCGGCGCGTCGATCTCGGCGCTGAGATTCGCCCTGATCGAGGCATCCACGCGGACGTCGATGAGGACGCCGAGGTCGCTGATCTGCTCAGTCACCTGCGCGGCCAGGGCGAGGTCGTGGACCTCGAGCTCGATCTTGCCGTCGAGATCGACGTCACCGAGAACGCGGAGCGTGCCACTCGACATGGTCGGCTGGGCGGGCACGATGATTCGCGGGAGCTGCAGGGAGAGCGCTCCGGTGATGTCCGCGAGCGCCGCCTCACTGACAGCCACGCTGAAGGGATGATCGCCGGGCACCGAGAGATCGAAGCCGGGCAGGCTCGCCACAGGATCGTCGAGGGCGAAGAAGGTTGGCGCCACCACCTCGGGTACGCCGTAGAAGGGAATGCCCGCGAACGCGACGTCGCTGCCCACCAGCGTGGTGAAGGCATCGCGCAGACCCAGCCCGTCATCGAGGTCCTGCTGGGAGTCGACTTCGAATTGCAGGGTGCCGAGGCCGGGGTCGAGGAGCAGGCTGCCAGCGCCCACGAGGGTCGAGACCCTCGTATCCGCGTAGCCATCGAAGAACGCGCAGGTGGCGGCATCCCCTGCGCACGAGAGGGAGAGGGTGAGCGTGGCTTCGCTGGTTCCGACGGATGGATCGGTCTGCCACGCGATCGAGGGCTGCGCAGCCGCCTCGGTCGACCAGGCGAGCCCCCCCAGCGCGAGCAGAAGGCCGGCCGTCGCGCCGACGCCGATGCGCCGGCCCCCGATCCGGCCCCCCCACTCGTCTGAAGCTCGCGCCTGGCTCTGGTCTTCAGTCTCCATCCCAGCCGCTCCTCTCCTCGACGTGCCTCGACGTGCCTCGACGTGCCACGGACCGATCCTATCATGGGCCCGCGAACAGCCCGCAGCGATTCGATTCGGAAGAGAGGCGCACGGCCGGGTCTTCGAGGTCGATCATCGCCCGCCGGCGCGCTGATTGCCCCTTCGAAGGGCGCGCCCCCTCCGCGCGGGCGGAGCGCATCGGCAGCCCGCCGGTCGACCCGGGACGCCCCAGACGACGAGAGGGCCCTTCCCGAGCGGGAAGGGCCCTCGTCGACTCTCGATCGGCTTGCGCAGCGAGCGATCAGCCCTCGAGCCTGATGGCCTGCCTCGGGCAGAGCCGCACCGCCTCGTTGACCTTGTCCTCGAGCTCTGAAGGAACGTTCTCGATCAAGACGGTCAACGTGTCATCGTCCTCGACCCGGAAGACCTCCGGCGCCTGCTTCATGCAGACCGCGTTCGCC
>CAZQMY010000526.1:0-3965 GCA_964594405.1 uncultured Spirochaetaceae bacterium
GCTTCGCGCCAACCTGGCCGGCTTGCCGGTGGAGCATCTCTCCGCCCCGCCGACGGAGGTGGAGCTGCTGGCCGGATACCAGTACTTCGCCCTCGACCCGCACCATGCGAAGTGGAAGAAGGTGCAGGAGGACTTCGATTTCGCCCTCTCGCTGCCCAACGTGGAGAGCGCGGACGTGCGCCTCTACGTGGTGAAGGGGGAGGGTGCGTGAGCGGAGGTCCGGTCGGTGGGCGCAGATAGCCTCGCACGGGTCGCGGGCGACTTCTTCGCCACGGTGATGCTGGTGAGCGAGGCGGGCGCGAACGCCAGCGCCGAGCCCTCCGGCCTCCGATCGCAGCTCGTCGCGCAGCTCGATGCGCTCTCGAAGTCACCCGAAGCGATGGCCCTGGAGGCCCAGGAGCTCGAGGAGGCGCGCTTCGCCCTGGTGGCCTGGGCCGACGAGATGCTGCTCCGCAGCGAGTGGCCCGGTGCGATGGCGTGGTCCGAGGACCTCCTGCAGACGCGCCTCTTCCGGACCAATCGCGGCGGCGACGAGTTCTACGAGCGACTGGCGAGGCTCCGTCCAGAGCAGAGCGAGGCGCGGCTGATCTACTTCCTCTGCTTCTGCTTCGGCTTCGAAGGGCAGCTGATCGACCATGATGCGGAGCGACAGGTGCTGGTGCAGCAGCACTACGACATGCTCCGCGCGGCGGGCAAGGCGCGCGACCAGATCTCTTCCGGCCAGATCTCGCCGGAGGCCTACGAGCTCGAGGTCCACCTCACGCCTCCGACCAGTGGCAGCCTGGTGCGAATCATCGGCCGCTGGGCGGCAATTGCGGCGGGCCTCTTCGTGGTGCTCTACGGGGTGCTCTTCATCATGGCCAGCGGCGTCGATCTTCCGCCGCCCTCCTGGCAGGGGCGCTGATCGTGGCGGGAGTGTTCTCGGGCCTGCGCGAGCGGCTCAGCCGTCCCCACGTCTTCTGGACCCTCATCGTCGTCGTGGTCGGTGTCCTGGTCGCGGTCGTAGGAGGGCTGATCTCCGGTCAGTGGCTCGACTTCGTCGTGATCGGCGCGGCGCTGATGATCATCGGCATGATGGTCGTGGTGCTCCGGACCTACTTCACCCTGGAGCGTGAGGAGCGGCTCGATCGCGGAATCGAGGGTCGCGAGGATCCCGGACCGACCACGGCCGCCGCACAGTCCCTGGACCAGCGCTTCGCGAACGAGGTGGCCGAGATCCGCGGCTCGCGCCTCGGCGAAGGCGGTCTCGTGGCGCTGCCCTGGCTGATGACGCTCGGGCCCCAGGGTGACGGAAAGACGGCGGCCGTTCGGTTCTCCGGGCTGGACATGCCGGCCGAGTACGCCACGCGGGTGACCGGCGCGCCGACCGAGAGCTGCGACTGGTGGCTCACCAACGAGGCCATCGTGCTGGACATGGCCGGACGCTTTCTGAGCTGCGAGAGCGACGTCGATGTAGAGGAGTGGCAGCGGCTGCTCGCGCTGCTTCGGAAGCAACGGCCCGGATGCGCGATCAACGGCCTCGTCTTCGTGATCAGTGTCGACACCCTGCTCGGTCGGGGCGCCGCCGAGCTGGAGGAGATGGCGCGTCAGCTGAGACGGCGCATCAACGAGCTCACCGACGAGCTGGGCGTCGACCTGCCCATCTACATCATGGTCAGCAAGGTCGATCACATCGAGGGCTTCGTCGAGTGCGTGAACGCCTCGCCGATGATGCAGCCGGGCGAGGCGCTCGGCTGGACGAGTGATCAGCGCTTCATCGCCGACCCCGAGTCCCGCGTCAAGGAGGCCTTCCAGCCCCTGGTGCGGAGACTCGAGGCGGTGCTGCCCGAGCTGATCCTGCGCGAGCCCGATCGGATCCGTCGACGGCGCATCTTCGTGTTTCCGCGCGAGTTCGAGACCATGGTCGAGGCGCTCGCGCGCTTCGTCGGGCGCGCCTTCGCCGAGACGCCCTATGATGCGCCGCCCTTCCTGCGCGGCGTCTACTTCTCCAGCGCCCGGCGCGAGGGCAGGACGAGCTCACCGCTCCTCCATCGCCTCGGTCAGGACTGGGCGCGTGCGGACGTCGTCGGCAGCCTGGCGGAAGGCGGCTACATGCTGCGGGACTTCTTCCGCGAGATCGTGATCGGCGATCGGACGCTGGCGCTGCCCATCGACCGATTCGGAAAGAGCGGACGGCGGGCGCTCAACGCCGCGTGCGGATTCGTCTTCGCGCTCGTGGCCATCTGGTGGGGCATCTCCTTCGTCACCAACTTCATGGGCATCGGCGACCTGCGCAGCGAGGCGCGCGGCGTGGTGCGCGGCGCCACCTCGCTCGCGCAGCTCGACGAGTTCCGCGAGATCATCGAGGCGGAGACGGCCGACGTCGGCGTCCTGCGTCGCGGCGGTCTGGGCGGTCCCCTCGATCGCGCGGCCGGTCGGGCCAAACAGACCTATGTGGCCGCCTTCGATCGCGAGCTCGCCGAGCCCACGCGTCGCAAGCTGATGGCCGTGGTCAAGCGATTCGATACCGGCGCCTTCGAGGCCCTCGCCCAGCTTGCCATCAACATCTCCTGGCTCAACGCGCGCGCGGATGAAGAGCGTGCCGCGCGTCCCGACCTCCTGGCCTACGCGCCCGTCTCGTCCAATGAGACGGATCAGGAGGCCTTCCGGCGCGGCTACGACGCCTTCGTGCGTTGGAGCTCGCACGGGGAGGTGCAGGCGGAGATCAGCCGCGAGCAGGAGACCCTCGCGCAGGCCGCTGCGCGCCTGCTGGAGCTGCGACGCCTCGAGACCTGGGCCGAGACCAGCAGCGCCTACCCGCCGCGGCGCTACTCCGACTTCGACATGGCGGGCGCAGACGCGGCCGACACGGAGGTCTCGGGAGCGTACACGCGCGAGGCCTGGGATGGACTGGTGTCGGGCCTGCTGGCTGCCATCGACGTCACGGGCGCGGCCAGCGGCAAGGCGCGCGAGTTCCGCAAGACCTTCACGGAGCGCTTCGACGAGAAGTGGCGCGCCTTCCTGATGGACGCCCCCACGCGTGGCAGCGCCCACGCGGAGGTGGCGACCTCTCCGCCGCTCCGATTCCTGGTCGACCTCGACGAGAATACGCGCATCGAGCTGCCGCGAGGCGAGGCCGGGCCGCCCGACTGGATCCTCTTCCTGCGCGAGGTGCGGAGGACCGAGGCGCCGCCGGCGGCGCCTGGCGAAGAGGGGGAGGAGGAAGGCGAGGATGCGCCCCCGCCGATTCCCTGGGAGGCCTACGAGGCCTCGCTGGAGCCGGTGGCCGCGGACGCCGAGGCCGCCCGAGAGGATCGCCAGGTGGCGCTGGCGCTGGCAATGGACATGGCCGCCCGAAAGCCCACCAGCTTCTCCAAGGCGGTCAAGCTGGCCGAGGGCCTGATCCCGCAGGAGATGGCCGCAGCCGATCGGGCCGCCGCCGAGAAGATCGAGAAGCTGCTCGAGATGCCGGCCCTCGACGCGGCCTCGTCGGCGATGAGCAACGCCCTCTCGCTCCTCGATTCGCGCTGGCAGAGCCGGATCGTAGAGCCCTATTCGGGCACGCTCACCAACGTGAAGCTGCGCCAGCTCTACTCGGGGCAGGGGGCGGTGGCCGAGTTCCGCCGCGCAGACCTGAAGGGCTTCTATCGCGACGGCCGCGCAACCAGCCTGCTCGGTGGTCGGAGTCTGCCGATGGGCCGCGGCTTCCTCGCCTGGATGAAGGACGCCGAGCGTTTGCAGCGAATCTTCGACTCGAGCGCCGGCGGCGGAGGAGCGATCACCGTGCAGCTCGCAGGTGTGCCCGCCGTCGTCCAGGGCAACTCGCGGATGAAGGTCGCCGAACGCGAGATCGTGCTGCAGTGCGCCTCGGGAACCCAGACCTATCGCTACAACGAGGGCATGCCGATCCCCTTCGCCCTGCGCTGGTCCCCCGACTGCACCACCGTGCGTCTGCGGATCACCGTTGTGGAAGACAGGCGCAAGCG
>CAZQMY010000527.1:0-3936 GCA_964594405.1 uncultured Spirochaetaceae bacterium
CATCTTGTCGTACTTCCCCTCGCGGGTCTCCTTCCAGGTCTCGTCGGCCATCGACTCGCGCACGATCCTCGACCAGAAGGGCGCCGAGAATCTGCTGGGCATGGGCGACATGCTCTTCCTCCCGCCGCGCACGTCCGTGCTGGATCGCCTGCACGCGCCCTTCGTGAGCGAGAAGGAGGTGGCGCAGCTCGTGGACTTCCTGAGGGACCAGGGCAAGCCCGTCTTCGACGACGAGCTGGTGCGCTTCACCGAGGCGGGCGTCGACGGGGCCGACATGGCCGATGGCAGCGGCGGTGAGGAAGTGGACGAGATGTTCGACCAGGCGGTGGCCATCGTGGCGGAGACGCGAAACGCCTCGATCTCGTACGTGCAGCGGCGCCTGAAGATCGGCTACAACCGCGCGGCGCGCATCATCGAGCAGATGGAGAACGACGGCATGATCGGACCTCAGGTGGGGACGCGGCCGCGAGAGGTCTTCCTGCGCAATCCAGCCGACGACGAGGAGGCCTCGGCCTGAGGGTGGATCCGGGAATCCGGAAGCCCTGCCACGGTGTCCAATCCGCCATGATCAACTGGACCAGACTCTTCGGCTCGGCCCTCGCCATCGCGCTCTTCGGCCCGCTCGGGAGCGCCGCGGCCGCGGATCCGTCGGCCTCTGGAGAGGCCCCGCCGCCGCCCGAGTGCGGCGCCGAACGCGCCCTCGAAGTCGCGCACAGGGTGCAGGCGCGCTACGAGAGCATCCGCGATCTGTCCGCGGACTTCGAGCAGGTGAGCCGCTCGGTCATGCTCTCCGGCGCCTCGCTGGCCGGCGGCGGCCTCGACGAAGGGGAGCCGTCACGCGGGCATGTCGTTCTCGCCAAGCCGGGCCGGATGAGCTGGCACTACCGTACGCCGGAGGAGAGCCGCATGGTCTCCGACGGGAAGATGCTCTGGATCTACGATGTCGAGGCAGAGCAGGTCTCCACGCTGCCGGTAGCCGAGGGCTATCTCGCCGGGGCCGCGCTGCAGTTCCTGCTCGGCGACGGAAAGCTCACGGAGAGCTTTGCCGTCGGCGCCGGCCGCTGCGAGCGGGGTCGGGTGGGCCTCGACCTGCTGCCCAGGCAGGCTGCGAGCTACGAGCGACTGGGGCTGGTCGCGAATCCAGAGACCGGCGACATCGTCGAGACCGAGATCATCGACCTGCTCGGCAATCGCACCACCATCCGATTCAGTGACATGAAGACGAATGAGGATCCGCCCGCCGAGCTCTTCGTCTTCGAGGTGCCCGAGGGCGTGGAGGTGGTCGACCTCAGCACCGGGCGGTGATTTCGCCCGGTGGGAGCCTCCGCGAACCTCGGGGCCGAGCGCCGGCTTGCGCCGCCCATCCATGGGGATGCGCACCAGGAATTGCGCCTCCGGGCGGCGCATCCGCCCAGCGTGTACCCAATCAGGGAAGCCGACTACTCCCGCCGCAAATTTTGGCGCCGCTCTTCGGCTACGTACCAGAACAGTGCGAAGACTGACGCAGGCCGTCCGATTTCCGGCAGCCCGTGCGCAGGCCCGCAGGGTGAAGCGGCGCGCGCGCAAGAAAAATCGCACCGGGCGGCCGGTCCCCGGGCAATCGGCTCAGGCGCGAGGAGTCCGGCTCTGTCGGAGCAGTGGACCGCTCGCTCGGGCGCGCGCCCGACGCGCCCCTGTGACGCGTCCAGGAGGCTTCATCGCGCATGCGTCGCCGACCCACAGATCACATTCAAAACGACGGTTTACGGGGCTTTGTGCCGATGTAGTGCCGTTGACACGCCGGAGTGAGTCGATAGACTCGCAGAGGTCAAAAGAATCGAGATTTCGAGAGGTTTGGCGGTTCTCGCGTTCTGGAAGACCGCGCCCCTGCCTCCACTCGGGTTCGCAGTGATGCGACCCTGACGGAGCTCGGGCGGAGAGGCCATCGCTTGCTCCATCGCGCAATTCATCGATGCAAGAACCGCCCGGAGTCCGCACACCATTTGTGCGCGCGCGGGGTCCAAAGGGATGGTTGCTCGCGTGCTGCGCGCGCCGCCTCTCGAGCGGGCTCTCTTTTCTGCGCCCCCGTAACGGACACGTGAAGAGGTCGTGAGGAGTTCGATTCCAGAGGCTATGCCACACCGGGCACACGATTTGCTTCTTACCGTTCGCAACGGACTCCCCCCGCTGGGTGACCGGGGCCGCAACGAGGAGATGACGCGATGAGCGAACACAATTCCGATTCCGGAAACGGGCGAAAGGGATTCGTCAGGGATGTGATGCGACGCATCAGTCCGTCTGGACCGCGTGGTGAAGAAGGCGGCGAGCCGCAAGGCCGCAGCGAGCAAATGCACCAGAGCGAGGTGGAGCATCTCCAGGACGCCATCCGGTTCTTCGGAAGCGACTCCAGCGAGTTCCGTCACCGCCTCGATCGCGTCCTCGCAGACTTCGAGACGTTGCGGCGCCGCTACGAGCAGGCGCGGGCGCAGCAGCGCGAGAGCGAGCGGCAGAACGAGAAGCTCGTGAACATGCTGCAGGAGGCGAAGCAGCAGATCGAGCTCCTCAAGGAGGAGGTCGACAAGCTCTGCGCGCCGCCGAACACGTACGGCGTCTTCACCCGGCCCAACAAGGATGGCACCGCGGAGATCCTCGTCGACGGCAGACCCATGCGCGTCAACACGCATCCGAACCTCGACGCCTTCCAGCTGGAAGAGGGTCAGCTGGTCGTGCTCAACGAGGCGTTCAATATCGTGGAGGCCTCGGGCTACACCCAGCGCGGCGAGATCGCGACCATCGTCGATCACATCTCCCAGAACCGCGTGCTGGTGCTCGGGCATACCGACGACGAACGGGTCGTCACCGTCGCCGAGCCCCTGCGGAGCGAGAAGCTCCGCGTGGGCGATCACGTGATGATCGATCCGCGGACCCAGTACGCGCTCGAGAAGATGCCGAAGAGCGCCGTGGAAGAGGTAATGCTCGAAGAGGTCCCGGACGTCTCCTACGAGGACATCGGCGGTCTCGGCGGGCAGATCGAGATCCTGCGCGACTCGGTCGAGCTGCCCTACCTGTATCCCGACGTCTTCCAGGAGCACGAGCTCCGACCGCCCAAGGGCATCCTGCTCTACGGCCCGCCCGGCTGCGGCAAGACGCTGATCGCCAAGGCGGTGGCCAACGCCCTGGCGAAGAAGGTGGAGGAGCGTACGGGCAAGGCGACGCCGGCCTACTTCCTGAACGTGAAGGGGCCGGAGCTTCTCAACAAGTACGTGGGCGAGACCGAGAGCAAGCTGCGATAGGTCTTCAAGAAGGCACGAGAGAAGGCCAGTCAGGACGTCCCGGTGGTCGTCTTCTTCGACGAGATGGATTCGCTCTTCCGGATGCGCGGCAGCGGCATCTCTTCGGACATGGAGGCCACGGTGGTCGCCCAGTTCCTCTCGGAGATCGATGGCGTCGAGTCGCTCGAGAACGTGATCGTGATCGGCGCCTCCAACCGGCAGGACCTGATCGATCCGGCCGTGCTTCGCCCCGGTCGCCTCGACCTGAAGGTCAAGGTGTCCAGGCCCGACGCGGAGGCGGCGCGCGAGATCTTCAAGAAGTACCTCACGCCGGATCTGCCGCTGCACGAGGACGCGATCCAAGGGCTCGAGGACGATCCGGAGGCCGCGTGCAACAAGGTGATCGACGAGGTGATCACCAACATGTACTCGACCGGGGACGAGAACAAGTTCCTCGAGGTCACCTATGCCAAGGGCGAGCGCGAGATCTTCTACTTCAAGGATTTCGCCAGTGGCGCGATGATCGAGAACATCGTGGCGCGCGCGAAGCGCAAGGCAGTCAAGCGCTTCATCGATCATCAGGAGAAGGGCATCAAGCCCAGCGACATGATCGAGTCCGTGCGAGAAGAATTCAAGGAGAACGAGGATCTCCCGAACACCACCAACCCCGACGACTGGGCGCGAA
>CAZQMY010000528.1:0-3935 GCA_964594405.1 uncultured Spirochaetaceae bacterium
GCGCCGCGCCGAGGATATGCTCCGCGTCATCGATCGCGAGACCGTCGTCTTCGAGCCCAACTTCGACGGCCAGCTCGAAGAGCCCACGGTGCTGCCGACCCGTTTCCCCAACCTGCTCGCCAACGGCTCGGCGGGCATCGCGGTCGGGATGGCGACCAACATCCCGCCCCACAACCTCAACGAGCTCACCGACGCCCTGGTGCTGGTCGCCGAGAGCCCGGACTGCACCCTCGACGAGCTGCTGGCCAAGATGCCCGGCCCCGACTTCCCCACCGGCGCCATGCTCTGCGGCACCGAGGGCGTGCGCAGCTACTACGCGACCGGTCGCGGGCACCTGGTGCTGCGCGCCACCGCGGAGTTCGAAGAGACCAAGCGCGGCACGCGCATCGTGGTGAACGAGATCCCCTACCAGGTCAACAAGGCGGCGCTGCTCGAGCGCATGGCGGATCTCGTGCGCGAGGGCCGCATCGAGGGCATCACGGATCTGCGGGACGAGAGCAGCCGCGAGGGCATGCGGATCGTCATCGAGCTGCGACGCGACGCCGCCGAGGACGTGGTGCTCAACCAGCTCTACAAGATGACCCCACTGCAGACCACCTTCGCGGTCAACCTGCTCGCCCTGGTGAACGGCCGCCCCGAGACGCTGAGCATCAAGGCCGCGCTCCAGCACTTCATCGAGTTCCGCAAGGAGGTGGTGATCCGCCGGGCCATCTACGACCTCGCCCAGGCGGAGGCGCGGGCCCACATCCTCGAGGGCTTCATGATCGCCCTCGACAACCTCGACGAGATCATCGCGCTGATCCGGGCGAGCGAGGACGCGGCCAGCGCGCGCACCGAGCTGATGACGCGCTTCGACCTCTCCGAGCGCCAGGCCCAGGCGATCCTCGAGATGCGCCTGCGCTCGCTCACCGCCATGGAGCGCCAGAAGATCATCGACGAGCTCGAGGAGCTGCGCGCCACCATCGCGGACCTCAAGGACCTGCTGGGCAGCGACGCGCGCATCCTCGAGGTGGTGGTGACCGAGGTGCGCGAGGTCGCGGACAAGTTCGGCGACGAGCGCCGCACCCAGCTGACCGAGAGCGTCGGGGGCATCACGAACGAAGACCTCATCGTCGAGGAGGACATGGTCGTCACCCTGTCGCACCTCGGCTACATCAAGCGCAACCCCGTCACCCTCTACCGCGCTCAGCGGCGCGGCGGCAAGGGGGCGAAGGGGATGGAGACGCGCGACGAGGACTTCGTGCGCCACCTCGGCGTGGCGAGCACCCACGCGTACCTGCTCTTCTTCACCAACCACGGCCGCGTCCACTGGCTGAAGGTGCACGCGCTCCCGCAGCTGGGCCGCGCCGCCAAGGGCAAGGCGATCATCAACGTGCTGCAGCTGGGCGAGGGCGAGCTCGTCCAGACCATGATGCCCGTGCGGAGCTTCGAGGAGACGGCCGAGGACGAGTTCATCATCCTCTGCACCCGCAAGGGCGTGATCAAGAAGACCTCCATCAACGCCTACGCGAACCCCCGCAAGGCGGGCATCATCGCGATCAACCTCTCGGACGACGACGAGCTGATCGCCGCGGGCCGCAGCTATGGGGACAATCAAGTGCTCGTCGCCTCGCGGAGCGGCAAGGCGATCCTCTTCCACGAGAGCGACGCCCGCCCGATGGGCCGCACCGCCACGGGCGTGCGCGCCATCAACCTCGCCGACGGGGACGAGGTGGTGGGCATGGAGGTGATGCACGCCTCCTGCCAGGTGCTGACCGTCACCGAGAAGGGCTACGGGAAGCGGACCCGCCTCGACGACTACCGGGTCCAGAAGCGCGGCGGCCAGGGGATCATCAACATCAAGACCACCACGCGCAACGGCCCCGTGGTGGGGCTCGCCCAGGTGGTGGACGAAGACGACGTCATGCTGATCACCGACGGGGGCAAGGTGCTGCGCTGCCCGGTCGACGGCATCAGCGTGATGGGCCGCGCCACGCAGGGGGTCCGCGTCATGGACCTCTCCGCGGACGAGCGCCTGGTGGCGGTGAGCCGCCTCGCCGAAGGGGATGTCGGGGGGGAGAACGGTGGGGAGGGGGGCGAGCCTGGCGCGTAGGGGGCGGGGTTGGCGTTACATCTGGAGTGGGGCGGAAGTGGCCCCATGATGAACGCGGCACCGACCACCGACCGCGGACAGAGCCATGATCGACGGAGCCACGAGAACCCGCATCAGAGCCGGCCGGTCCGTCCCACGGCCCTCGGGCGACCGCGCGCTCCTGCCCGCCCGGCTGCGGTCTTCGCGATGCGGTCTTCGTCCGGCCGCCGCCCCAGGAGATGCCGCATGCCCTCCAGCGGCTCGAGGACTTCCTCTGCGCGCGCGATGACCTGCCGCCGCTCGTCCGAGTGGCGCTCGCGCGCCCGCTGTTCGAGACCCTTCACTCCTTCTTCGAAGGCAACGACCGTGCGGATCGCCTGCTGGCCCCCTTCCTGCTGATCGAGAGATGCCTGCTCGCCACGCCGGTCCTCGATCTCTCCCACGCCTTCAAGCGGCGGCCCACGGAGTGTTGCGAGTGACTGGAGGCCGTGCGCGACCAGGGGGCTGGGAGGGGTGGATCGCGTTCTCCCCGGAAGGCGTGGTCGCGGTGTGCGGCGCGCGTGCGCGAACGGGGACCGGAAGTCGACCGGCTCTTCGAGCACCCATTGATCGCCATGGTGATCGTGAGGGACTCGCTGCGGGTGACGCCCGGGTGTGAGCGACCTCGTGAATCGCCTCGAAGCGTTGGGATCCTGCGCAGGATCACGGGGGAGAGGAGGAAGCGGCGATAGCGTTGCGATCCGGATCTGGAGACGGCCGAGGAGGAGGGAGGGGGAGAAGCGGCTTGACATGCTGGTTGCCGAGCATTCGGAGAGAGCGCTGAGTGCGTTCGTTTGGCCTTCGCATGATGTGAAATGCGCGTCGAGGTGAGATTGCAGTCGCACCTCCGATCTCCCCCATGCCCGATTCCATCCCTCAGACGCTCTCCACGCGCGGGATTCGCAGCAATACCTTCGTACCCACGCCCGGCACAGAGTCGATCTCGAGCGCACCGCCCGCTGCCGACACCGCGGCCTTCGCCAGTGGGAGCCCGAGGCCACTCCCTCCCATCCCGATCCGGGTCGAGTACCCAGGCTTCGTGCACGTTGCGAGCACAGCCTCCGACATTCCATCGCCGTCATCCTCGACTGAGATCCGATACTCATCGGGACTCTGCACGAACTCGACCACCACCGTCGATACCGACGCCCCGGCGGCGAGTCCGTTCTCTACCAGGCCACAAATGACTTCCTCCAGCGTCTCGACGAGGGTCACGTCCCGATCGTCGCGACCGATCCGGAACTCGAGCACGGCATCCGGGAACTCGCGCTCCATTGCGATTGAAATCCTCTCGAACATCTCCCCAACAGGCCGACGTGGCTCGATCGTGATCGCTGCACGACGGTTGAAGCAGGTTGCTTCCCTGCAAACGTTGCTGGCAATCTCGAGGATCGACTGCACTCGATCCCGAGCAGTCCCGCTGGGCACCTCCACGGCACTTCCCGCGTCAGCAGCGAGCGACTTCACAATGGCCGCCTCCTTGCTGATTCTGTGAATGAGTGAAAGCGCGTCGGCCAATAGTCGGGCACCCGCATCTGACCGTGCGAGCTTGTTCATGTCGAGTACCGGGTAGGAATTCATTGATCGTCTCCATCGTTGGCGTGCGTCGTTGGGTGTGATGTTGTCTTCCCATGCATCGTCTACCAGAAGGCGCGAGCTCCTTCTGATCCAGAACCTTGATTAACCTAGATCCTCTCCTCGCAACACGGTCCAAGAACGTCCCAATCCCACATCCGCGCTCTTGACCTCGCCTCCATTGTCTCGGAAGCTCCGAGATCTCCAATTGGATGGTCCCGAAACTGTCCCACGGCGCTGAAGATTCCGG
>CAZQMY010000529.1:0-3930 GCA_964594405.1 uncultured Spirochaetaceae bacterium
GGAGTATGCCCTGCGCGAAACAGGGCGGAAGGAGACCCGGCATGCTGAATCGTATCTTGTCATGTGGCGTATTGGCGGCGTTGACATTGGGCACCGCGGGCACGGCGTGGGCGACCCGCTACGCGGACGTTCTGGGCTACTACGAGCCCGGGCTGAACGTGGGAACCGTGGACATCGGCTTCGGCGGCGTGACCTACGACAACCCGGATGCGGCCCTGGGCGGCCCGAGCGAGTTACGCTGCGCTCGGCGTCCATGTCATCGACGCCAGCGTTAGATCCGGGTCGATGGTTCCGAGGCCGAGGGGGCACGCGTCATCGTTCCGGGTCGATCCTGCGCGCTTCCAGGAAGCCGTTTTACACGCACTGTCCATTCGGGCAGAGTCTCGATCGGAGGGCGGCGAGCCGGTGGCCGCCCGAGGCAGTCGGGGGGAGGAGACGGAATGGGTGGGCCAGGCGATCGCTTCGTCGATCAGGAAGAGCAGCTGCACCGGGAGGCCGTCGAGAGCGCCGCGAGCGAAGACTTCGGCGAGCCCTCGTACCTGAAGGGTCTGCGCGCCCTGCTCGCGGCCCTCGACGAGGCCGACAACCTCTCCGACCTCGGTCGCATGATCCTGCGTCGACAGATCACCACCTCGCTCTCGACGCGGCTGCGCTGCGAGGAGCGCCTCAAGGCGCACCCCGAGGCCGCGGACGTCGAGATCGACCGCCCGATCATCATCACTGGTCTCGTCCGCACCGGAAGCACGGCACTCCACTATCTGATGGGTCAGGACCCGGGCATGCAGATGCTCGAGTACTGGCTCTCCGCACAGCCCCAGCCCCGACCGCCTCGCTCCGAGTGGGACGCCCATCCCGACTTGCAGGCCGCGGCCGCCCACCTGGACTTCCTCTACAACACCACACCCGACCTGATGGCGGTCCACGAGATGAAGGCCGAGTGGCCCGAGGAGTGCGGTCACATCCTGGCCCAGAGCTTCGTCGACGACCGCTTCGAGTGCAGCGCATCGCTCCCGAGCTACTGCGCGTGGTACCACCACAGCGCGCACCCCGAAGCCTATCGACGCCATCGCCGTATGATCCAGCTGATCGGAAGCACCTCGCCGCAGATGCGCTGGCTGATCAAGTATCCCGTCCATCTGAGGCAGCTCGAGGCACTCTTCGCCGTGTATCCGGACGCCTGCATCGTGCAGACCCATCGCGATCCACGGACGGTCATGGCCTCCTACACGAGCTTCCTCGCGAAGATCCGTCGCATGCACGAGAAGACCGTCGACTCCGCGCAGATCGCGCGCGAGCAGCTCGAGAGCTGGGGCGTCGCGGCCGACGCCGGCCTGGCCTATCGCAAGAAGCACGGCGACGCCCCGTTCTACGACCTCCAGTTCGCGGACTTCATGTCGGACCCCGTCGGCGCGGTGAAGAAGATCTACGCGCACTTCGATCAGCCGCTCTCCATCGAGGGGGAAGCCGCCCTGCGCGCGTGGAACGAAGGGCATCCGCAGGGCAGGCACGGCGAGCATCGCTACGCGCATCGCGACTTCGGGGTCTCCGAAGCGGAGATCCTCGACCGCTTCTCCGACTACCTCGACTACTTCGACATGCGCCCTGCGGACGCCTGATGCGAACGGGAGAGCCGATGAGCGAGTTCTTCGAGCGCAAGCCGCGAACCGAGCGCGAATCCGATCTGCTCGGCCGCGCCGCGCGGCTGCTGCCCGCCGCGGCCAGGACCGCCACCCACACCCTCGGCGGTATGATGATCGTGCGGGAGGCTCACGGGTCGCGAATCGTCGACGAGAGCGGCAACGAGTACATCGACTACCTCCTGGGCTCAGGGCCGATCTTCCTCGGGCACGCGCACCCGGCCGTGGTGAGGGCCGTGCAGGATGCTGCGGCCCGGGGCTCGAGCTTCATGCTCCCGGGCGAGGACTCCATCCTGCTCGCCGAGGAGATCGTCGAGGCCACGCACTGCGCAGAGCGGATCACCTACGGCAACACGGGCAGCGACGCCGTCCTCTTCGCCATCCGCCTGGCCCGGGCCGCACGGGGGCGAGAGAGGATCCTGAAGTTCGAAGGGGCCTATCACGGCCAGGCCGACGCCGTGCTGATGAGCAACCAGTGGACCACGGACTCGTCGCCGGGCTCTGCTGCCGTCCCAAACTCGCTCGGCATTCCCGAGCACTGTCGCGACGAGGTCGTCGTCGCCCCGTGGAACGACGGCGAAGCCACGGCCGCACTCATCGAGAGACACGCCGACGAGCTCGCCGCGGTGATCTGCGAGCCGATGCAGCGCACCTTCCCGCCGAGGCCCGGCTTCCTGGAGCTGATTCGGGAGATCACCGCCGAGCGCGGCATCCCGCTGATCTTCGACGAGGTCGTCACCGGCTTCCGACTCGCCTACGAGAGCGCACAGGGCTACTACCGAGTGACGCCGGACCTCTGCGCCATGGGCAAGTCGCTCTCGGGCGGACATCCGATCTCGGTGGTCGCCGGGCGGTCCGACTTCATGACCTTCGCCGAGGGCGTTCGCCGGCTCACGGGCGACTACGTCTCCCTCACCGGCACCTTCAGCGGCAACCCGGTGTCGTGCGCAGCGGCACGCGCCGTGCTCGCCGAGCTTCGCACCGAAGGAGCCTACGAGGCGCTCTTCGCGCGCGGGGAGCGTCTGCGAGAGGGCCTGCGCAGGCACTTCGAGAAGGCGGGCATCGCCGTGCAGATCTGCGGCGAGCCGCCCGCCTTCGAGCCCTGGTTCAGCGAGGATGAGGTCGTGGACTTCCGCAGCGCTCGCCGAGCAGACGCCGGGCTCTCGGCGCGCTTCGGGCAGCTGCTCTTCGATCGCGGCGTCATCAAGGGGCACGAGAAGTTCTTCGTCTCCATGGCCCATGGCGACGCGGACATCGACTACACCCTGGACGCGGCGCAGGACGCCATCGCCGAGCTGGCCAGGACTCGCTGAGCCATCGATGCGCGCGCTGCCCCGCGCGCCTTGAGCTCATGGCGGGCTGACCACCCCTGCGCGGCCGATTGCTGCGCGGCGGCAAGATGCAGATCTGCGGGGCGAACGCCCGGGTCCGGGGCGCGAGGGATTCCCTCGCGCCCCCTGGTTGGCGCTCGTTGATCCGGGTCAGTCGAAGACGATCACGCCCCGGGCGTTGATGCCCTTCTGCATATCATCGAAGGCCTTCGGGCCGTCGTCGATGCCGTAGGTGGTGGTGACCATGTCGTCGAGGTTGAGACGGCCGGCCTTGTAGAGGTCGAGCAGCATCGGGAAGTCGGCCCGGACGTTGGCGTCTCCGTAGAAGCTGCCCTTCAGCGTCTTGCCTTCCATCGAGATCATCAACGCGTTGAGGGGCACTGTATCCGTCAGCGCACCCACGCCGACGATCACCACGGTGCCGCCGCGTCGGGCCGCCGCGTTGGCCTCGACCATGAGCTGCGGAACGCCCACCGCCTCGAAGGTGAAGTCGGGCCCCTCGCCGCCAGTGAGCTCCTTCACCTTGAGCACGCCCATGCCGTCGCTGCCGTTCACCGTGTGGGTGGCGCCGAAGCTCTTGGCCATCTCGAGCTTGTTGTCCGCGAGGTCCACGGCGATGATCTGCTTGGCCCCGGCGAGCTTCGCCCCCTGGATGATGGAGAGGCCGATGCCTCCGCATCCGAAGACGGCCACGCGCGAGCCGGGCGTCACCTGGGCGGTATTGAGTGCCGCGCCGACGCCGGTCATCACGCCGCAGCCCACCAGGGCCGCCTTGTCGAAGGGGATGTCCTTGTCGATCTTCACGGCGCTGATCGCGGGGACGATGCAGTACTCCGCCATGCAGCCGAGGAACTGCATCGTGCCGATCTCGTTGCCGTCGAGCTTCACGCGCCGGGTGCCATCGAGCATGGCGCCGTTGGGCTCGCCCGCCGAGCAGAACTGCGGCTCCAGGCGATTGCAGG
>CAZQMY010000530.1:0-3924 GCA_964594405.1 uncultured Spirochaetaceae bacterium
GACCTGGACGCTCGGGCCGTAGTTCGAGCCGTAGGTCGTCCCGGCCGGGGCGACCCACCGATCGCCCGCCACCGGGGACTGCGTCTCCGTGGCGCCGACTGTGAGCAGGTTGCTCGGCACGTCGCCCACGCCGAGGCCCTTTGCCAGGTCCGTCGCCGAGATCTCGGCCGAAGACTCGTACACGATGCCTCCAGGGATGTGATTCCTGGCATCGGTATCGCAGTTGCCCGCCGAGGCGATGAAGAGCAGCTCGGGGTGGGCCTTGATCTGGGCCAGGAGCAGCTGTCTCAGTGCCTCGAACTGGGTCCTGTCGAGCTGTCCACCGCTCGCGACTTCATCGCACGTGATCGGATCGCCTCCCGCGGTCGTCGTGGCGGTGTACCCCATGCTGATGTTGACCACCTGCACGGCCGGGTCCGTCGATCCTGCCACGCTCACGGCGAGCAGGCGCTGGAGGTTCGTCGCGATGTCACCGACGTTCCTGGCGTGCGCGTAGATCACCTGATAGTCGAGCTCCGAGCCGGTCGGACGGCTGGAGGTGGCGGTCTCCCCCGCGACGCCGACACCGGCCAGCACACCGAGCGAGCCCTGCACGGCGCCTCCGGCGCCCACGTGATTCCGTCCACCGATCACGCCGGTCACGAAGGTGCCGTGATCCATCTCTGCCTGGGCTGATGCGATGTTGTCCACCCAGGCGCGCTGCTGGGCCCCGGTCCAGAGATTGTTCGGGGACCTGGCTTCGACGAAGACAGGGCAGTGGGTGAGGAAGTCGTTCTGGGTCGCGATGGTCGCCGTCGGCTCCGAGCAGCCGTCCGGTCCCAACGGGACCGGGAAGTCGAACTCGGGGTGATTCGCGTTGTCGGTTCCGGCGCCGATCGCGTTGAAGTTCTTCACCTGCAGCCCTCGATCGAGGACACCGATCCGAATCCTTCCGGCCGCAGCGACATCCGACGCCGAGAGCCGCTCCCAGGCTGCCAGCACGCCCGCTCGATCGAAGGCGAGACTCTTGGCCGCGTCCCAGTTCCCGGCGAAGCCGATATCAGTGGCCTCGGTGCTGAACTCGACGTTGCGGGTGGCGACCTCGACCAGGTCTTCGAGGCCATTCAGCTCTGCGATCGTATCCGCGAGAATCGTCAGAGCGTCGGGATCGTCCACGGACGTCGTCAGCTCGAAGACGTAGAGATTGGTCAGCGGTGCGAAGCCGACGATCTCGGCCGGAATCCCGGCGGCGATCGACTCGACGACGCCCCCTTCGACGTCATCGAAGAAGTCGACCACGATCTGATTCACCTGGAAGGCGCCCTGACCCTCGACCTCGACGATCTGTTCCGGATCGCCCTCCGGCACGGTGGACGGCGCAGTGACGCGCAGGGGCAGCTCGTCCGAGATCGCCCGCAGCGGGCTGCGGCGATAGGCGGCGGAGACGCGGAGCTTCAGGTTTCGGATGCGCTCGGCGCCCCCCGACGAGTCCAGGTCGAACGCAGAGGCGTCCGGCCCGAACGTGAGGTCTGCGACGAAGAGGAGCCCGTCCTTCTGGACCGAATCGAAGACCATCGGCTTGACGAGCTCGGGGATGCCCTCCGTGAAGTCCAGAACGTTCACGGAGTTGTTGATGAGATCGACGTTGAACGCGACGCGCGCGAAGACGCGGAGGGAGCCCTCGGCGTCCTGTGTGATCACTGGAGGCGAGGCGACGACGCTATCGACGCGCTTGGCGGTGTCGTCCGGCACGTAGGGAATGTCGACCGGAGGCACCTCGCCGACCGAGTTCGGGGAAGGGACGGGGCACTCGACGGCCATGGTGGCCAGCGCAATCAGAAGCAGCGCAACGAGGGATCGGCGATTCATCACTCTCTTCTCTCTCCCTTGATCTCTAATGTCGGTCCGTGGACGGTCGGACGACCCGTTCGTCAGTCGTCGCTGGAGGGGCGGTCGCGGCGTGGGCAGGTCGGATCATCCGCCCCGGCGCTCGGCCGCCGTCGCGTGCAGCGCTCAGCTTCGAGGAAGCGGCCGGGGTCGCCTCAGACCGGCCCTGACCGCCACGAGGCCGCTCATCATCAGGAAGGCGGCGCCGGGCTCGGGAATCGGAGCACCGTATCGGAGGTCATCGATGACGAAGCCCGAGTCGATTCCGGAGGAGGTGAAGTCGATGTCGATCCCCGTGATCCCGGCCAGGTTGCTGTAGGCGACGAGCTCGCTGGTGCCCGTATTCGGGCCGACGACGAGGACGTCGCTGCCGCCGATCCAGTTGAAGGTGATCGTCGCCTCGCCGCTGGTCGTGAGTGCGAACTCCACCTCGCGAAAGGCGGTGGTGAAGCCGATGGACGAGGTGATGCTCGTGTCGATCGCGCGAGCGACGATGGAGCCCGAGCTCGGCGGAAAGTCGATCTCGTTGAGATCGACGAAGGCGATCGCCGACACGTAGTTGTCGAAGATCACCGAGTCGCCGGCGTATTGATTGGTGATGTCTTCCTGGAAGCCGAGATCCTCGAAGTCGATGGTGGTCGCAGCCGCCATGCCCGGCAGGACGAGCGCGAGGATCAGCGTCATGAGCATGGGGGTGAAGGATCGGGCCGTGCTGCTTGCATGGTGCATCTGTGTGCTCCTGGCTGCCGCGTCGTTCTCGGGCTGGGGCCGTTCTGTGGTCGGGTCCGTGGTGATCGGGATCGGGTGGATGGAGTCTCGGCGGCCGCCCAGTCGACCGGTCGCACGCGTGCGCTCCGCTCGGGCCGACCCCGTCTCGGTCCATCGCATCGATTATATGCCGCACGTCCAGGGATGGACCCGAAGTTTCGGTGAAGTGAGAAGAAGTGAGAAATAGCGGGGCTCGATCAGCGGCGCGGGCGCCTCCGGTGACGGACCGGCGAGGCGCCCGGGCATCGCGGCAGGGGCTCGGAGGGGGCGTACTGCTTCGTACGGGCAGGGCGCCGGCGCTCAGATGATCGATCGATCACCCATCATTCATTCATGGTCCGCCCTGGATCGGGGCCGCAGATCGCCGCCCTCCTTGACATGCAGCTCTCGCTCGAAGTATAAGCGCGGCAGGCCGGAGCAGGTCGATCGGATCGATGGGTGACGACGCCGACGCGATCCCGTGCAGGTGCCCGCACAGCGCATCGGCTCGGGGCTGATGTGGCGCACTGGTCGCGACCGAGGCCGAATGGCGCAGCACGCGAAGCGGGGGAGCAATCGATGCCGATCACGAGACAGGGCGCGAGGCCTCGCCAGGGGTGCGTCGACCGCCATCCCGGCCGCCGCCGCTCGAGCTTCCTTGCCGTGTTGCTCGCGGTGTCTTGCCTGCCGATGGTCGCCGGAGCGCAGAATCTCGAGGACTTCTACTCGAGCCTCGTCGACCCGACGGCGCCCGTTCTGTTCGCGGGCTCGTTGAGCGGGGTCGCGGGCACGCCGACGGAGGGGATCACTGACGTCGCCGCCTTCGAGGGGTTCTTCGACCCGGGCGAGGGCCTGGCAAATCTCTCCGCGGATGCGCTCAGTCAGTTCCAGAACACCCCCTTGGGCTCGACGGTCGCGGGCTTCACCTACGAGTTCGACCCGGAGCTGAACGTCTTCGTGCAGAGCTCGAAGAGCCTCGGTCCGACCCTGGCCGAGCGCGCCGAGACCACGGGCCGATTCAAGCTCAATCTCGCCGCGAGCTACTCGCACGTCGAGTTCACGCAGTTCCAGGGGACGAAGCTGGACTCCCTGAACGTGAACCTCGATGGCACGACACCCACGACGACCGGTCAGAGCAATATCACGGCAGGCTTCACGGCAAACGGAGACGATGCCAACCTCGACGTCTTGTTCGCCCTAAACGAATCCGTCGAGCTCGGTCCCGGCGATGCCCTGCGCATCGATGTCACGGATGGCGGCGCGGGCCTGGGCACCGTCGTCGGCTTTCCCGGCGCAACCGTCGGCTACATG
>CAZQMY010000531.1:0-3919 GCA_964594405.1 uncultured Spirochaetaceae bacterium
GGCCCGCCTCCAGGACGCGCTGAGCCACCTCGTGCAGCGCCTCGAACTCCTCTTCGATGAAGGTGACGAGGTCGTGCAGATCCGGAACAGCATCCCAGTCGGCGTTGAACCCCCAGTAGAGGCCTCCGTCGTAGCTGAAGAGCGCGATCCCCAATGCGTTGTTCACGAAGATGGGCACGAGCGGGTAGATCTCGGTGAGCCTCGCACCGGCGAAGTATGTCGTGACGGGGGGGCCCGGTACGTTGGTCACGACCAGGTTGTAGGCCTCCCGCGCCGTACGGCGAGCGACTGCGAGAAAGATCTCCGGCGAGGTGCGGTCCGAGAGCTCGAGGAAGAGCTCGACGCCCCACGCCTGCTTCGAGCCCTTGAGGCGTCCGGTCGTCTCGGAGACGCGTGTCAACCGCTTGTGCGGATCCCTCTCGGCGACCGGGAGCCTGGCCATGAGGCTCACCACGCGATTGCCCTCCTTTCCCTGGTCGCCCTCCTGTCGCACGCTCACGGGAACCATCGCGCGGAAGTCGAGCGTGTCGACGCCCACGCCACGGCGCTCCAGAAAGCGGCCGATCGCACCCGACGTCGTCGCGAGGACCACGTCGTTCACGGTGCCGCCGAGGGCGCGCTTCACTTCCTTCACGGCCTCGAGGTCGATGCGTGCCCAATCGAAGCGTCGGTATGGGCCGATGACCACGTTGAGGGGGGTGGGCGAGCAGGGTCTCAGATTGGCGCCGAAGGCTTCGGCGAGTGCGCCACCGGCCTCGCGGAGCCCGCTGAACGCCGACTGTGGGGCGGCGAGCGCACGCGCGCTGGCGGCGGCCACCGAGAGTGGGAGCGACCAGCGGCGCGTCGCCTCCGCGACGAAGAGGCGGTGGCGAGCGGGGCCGGGACGTGGATACCAGCGCCTGGGCGGATCGACCGTCGAGTGCGCATCGAGCCGCATCATGCGCGCCAGGAGGTCGAAGCCCGACATCCCGTCCACCATGGCGTGATGTGCCTTGGCGATCAGCGCGAAGCGGTCGTCCTCGAGTCCTTCGACGAACCAGAACTCCCACAGCGGCTTCGATCGGTCGAGCTTCTGCGAGAAGATCCGACCGGCGAGGCGCTTGAGCTGGCGGAGTGAGCCCGGGTTGGGCAGCGCGGTGTGTCGGACGTGGTACTCGAGGTTGAATCGCGGATCGTCGACCCAGACAGGCACCTCGAAGCGGGGCACGCGCATCAGCTTCTGCCGGAAGCGCGGGCTCTCGTCGAGCGCGGCGGCGACGGCCTGTCGAATGCGGTCGATGTCGATGCCCCGATCGCCGAGGGCCAGCGGCCCACGCTCGAAGAGCGCCACCGTCCCGACGTGCATGTGCACTTCGGGGTCGAGGTCTTCGTAGCGCAGGAAGGACAGGTCGAGCGCGGTCAGACGCTCGTAGTGGACGTACGACATGAGACGATCTCCCCGCCTCCGATCATACGCCGCCGCGGCTGGCTTGGGATGGGGATTTCTCCCGTTCAGGGCGGCGGGGCTCGGGCGCTCCGTGGATCTGCATCCCTTGATTCGTAAGGGGCGACCCGCCCATGACGAAAGCCCCCGACCGCTCTCGCGATCGGGGGCTTTCGTCTGTCGCAGCGGCGGGCTCGGGCGCGTTGCGCCTCGCGGCCGCCGACCTGCGAGCGAACGTCTACATGGTCTGGGTGTGGAACATCCACATCTGCTCCTCGAGCGTGCCGAGGATCGTCGTGAAGAGATCGCTCGTCACGGGATCGCGGTCCTGGGTGGCCGAGATGCGACCTCGAAGCCGCGCGGCCATGCCCGAGAGGCGCTCCGCCATCAGCTTCACGACCTCCTCGCCCCCGATGAAGGAGATGGGCAACGGGTCGATCTTCGATCGCTGGGCCACCGCCGCGAGGGAGCCGGACGCCGGCTCTCCGAGGGTCACGGCTCGCTCGGCGACCGTGTCCAGAAAACGCCGGGTGTGGCCGACGAGATCATCGAGCTGGAGATGAACCGCCCGGAATCGAGGCCCGGTGACGTTCCAGTGCGCCTGCTTCGCCTGGAATGTCAGGTCGATCAGCTCGGCCAGCGTGTCTTCCAGGTGATGGACGGTGATCTCGGCATCCTCATTGGGGATCGTCGTACGGTTGAATTGGTTCATCGGGTCCTCCTGTGTTCTCTGTTGGACTCTCGCGATTTCGCGCATTCAGTCGCAAGGACCGTGCCGACCAGCCTCCCCCCAGGCAGCGAAGGAGCGACGCCCTTGTCGGCGCACTAGACTCGCGGTTTGGAAGATCCACCACACCTCTGGTCGAATCGACAATCGAGCAGCCGAGCCGCCAGGTGACGCGGCTGGAGAGCCACACTTGGGCGCGCCGAGCGTTCTTCTCATCGACGATGACGACGATTCCCTGCAGGCCCTTCGCGACTGGGTCGAATCGCACGGATTGAAGGTCGACACCACGGACCGCCTCGAAGACGCTCGCACGCGCCTGCGTTCGGAACAGCCCTACGACCTCGTCATCGTCGACCAGGTCCTTGCCGATGGGAGCGGCCTGGCGCTCCTGCCCGAGCTCGAGGACCGACGCGAGACGGAGATCGTCGTGCTGGCCGCGGACGCCGACGTCGAGGCAGCCGTTGAGGCTTTTCGCGGCGGCGCGATCGACTACCTGGAGAAGCCGCTGGACCTGAAGCGCCTCCGTCGCATCGTGAGCGACGTGGTGCGGGCGGCAGAGTTCCGCGAGCAGATCGCGGACCTGCGCGACGACCTGCGGTCGCTCGGACGATTCGGCCGGATGGTCGGCGCCTCGAAGGCGATGCACGAGGTGTACGACCAGATCCTCAAGGTCGCGCCCACCGATGCCGCCGTCTTCATCCTGGGCGAGACCGGGACCGGAAAGGAGCTGGTCGCCGAGACTGTGCACGGTCTCAGCAGTCGGTCGAAGGCCCCCTTCGTCCCTGTCAACTGCGGGGCCATCGCAGAGACGTTGATCGAGTCCGAGCTCTTCGGTCACGAGAAGGGAGCATTCACTGGAGCTGCTCGGCGCCATCAGGGCTTCTTCGAGCGCGCACGTGGCGGAACGCTCTTCCTCGACGAGATCACCGAGATGCCGCTGGAGCTGCAGGTCAAGCTACTCCGCGCGCTGGAGTCGGGGCGGATCCGGCGCGTCGGCGGCACCGAGGTCATCGACGTCGACGTCCGGATCGTCGCAGCCAGCAATCGCGACCCGCACGCAGCCGTTGCGGATGGGCACCTCCGGGAGGACCTCCTCTATCGTCTGCTCGTCTTCCCCATCGAGCTGCCGTCCCTGCGCGAGCGCGAAGGGGACATCGAGATCCTGGCGAACGCCTTCCTCACGGAGTTCAACCGCGACCGGGACGCTCGACCTCTCCGCCTCTCGGACGAAGCGCTCGATGCGCTCGAGGCCCATCCGTGGCCGGGGAACGTGCGGGAGCTACGGCACGCGATCGAAGGGGCGAGCATACGCGCGATCGATCGCATCCGGGCGTCCGATCTCCCCTTCGTCGAATCGCGATTCCTCTCCGATCCACGCGCCGTGGAAGACGAAGGGACACGAGGGGACTGGCCCAGAGTCGGGACATCGATCGCCGAGACCGAGCGCACGTTGATCCTGGCCACCGTCGAGGCAGCCGACGGCGACAAGAAGGCGGCCGCCAGGACCCTGGGAATCAGCCTCAAGACCCTATACAACCGGTTGCGTCAGTACCGCGGGGAGTGAGGAAGGGGATGAAACGGACGGATGGGCGCTGACCTGCCGGCCCGGACGCCGGATCCTCGTCCGCGCCGCGGAGCCACGAGACTCACTCGGCGGGGAAGCTGAGGCGCAGCTCGTAGACGCCGAGCGCCTCGATCACGATGCCGTGGCTCTGCAATGCCCGACTCAACAACAGTCGGTTGAACAGTCTGGCGAGGCTCTTGCATCG
>CAZQMY010000532.1:0-2494 GCA_964594405.1 uncultured Spirochaetaceae bacterium
CGCTGAAGAGCTGGCACCAGATCTCCTCGCCGCTCATCATCTTGGGGATCCACCGCTTCTTCTGCTCCTCGGTTCCGTGGGTGAGGATGGTCGGCCCGCACATGCCCAGGCCGATGCCGAAGACATTGGGCGGCGTGTTGAACTTCGCCTCCTCCTGATTCCAGATCACGTTCTGCATGCTGGTGGCGCCGCGGCCGCCGAGCTCCTCGGGCCAGGTCAGGCAGGCCCAGCCCGCGTCGAACTTCTTCTTCTGCCAGGCCTGCGCGGCCTTCACGGTCTCGTTGGTCGTGCGTTCGCCGAGGGGGTCGGCGGGCGGGTCGTCCGGCTTGCGCAGCTCAGCGTTGGCCTCGAGCCACGCGCGGGCCTCGGCGCGGAAGGCGGCTTCTTCCGGGGTATCGTTGAAATCCATGATGTGTCCTCGATCGAATGCGATCTGGGCCGCGGCGAGTGTTGGTCTGCGGCGGCGCGTCGGTGGGGTGTCGGGGGCGCTAGGCGGCTTTGCCCTCGATGCGGTCGATCAGCTTGTCCTTCCACTGCCCGGGCGTGCCGAAGAGGGCGGCCAGCACGCGAGCTCGGCGATAGAAGAGGTGGCAGTCGTACTCCCAGGTGTATCCGACGCCGCCGTGGAGCTGGATCATCTCGATGCTGATCTGGTTGAGGGCTTCGCTCGCCTGGATGCGTGCGATGCACGCGGCCTCGGGCAGCTCCTCGTCCTCATTGGAGAGGGCCCAGGCCCCGTAGTACGCGTTGGTGCGCGCCATCTCCAGCTCACACCACATGTCCGCGAGGCGGTGCTTGACGGCCTGGAAGGACGCGACGGGCCGGCCGAAGGCGTAGCGGCCCTCGACGAACTCCCTGGTGATCTGGAAGGCCGCCTCGGCCGTACCGAGCTGCTCGAAGGCGGTCAGCACCGCGGCGCGATCCAGCAGGTGGGAAACGAGGGATTCGCCCTCGCCATCGCCGCCGAGCAGCTCCGCCGGGGCGCCGTCGAAGACCAGCTCGGCCTGTGATCGGCTCGGGTCGAAGGAGCGGAGCGGCTTGCGCGTGACGCCCTCGCCCGTGAGGTCGACGAGATAGAGGCCGAGCCCGTCGTCGCCGAGCGCCGCAACCACGGCGAAGGTCGCGACGTCACCGTCGACGACGGGGGTCTTGGTGCCGCTCAGCCTGCCGGCGGCGACCTTCGACGACACGCCCTCGATGTCGCTCTGCCCCACCTTCTCGGTGAGCGCGAGCGTGCCAATGGCTTCACCGCTCGCGAGCCTGGGCAGCCAGGCCTGCTTCTGGGCGTCGCTGCCCGCCTTCAGGATGGCCTCGGTGGCGAAGTAGACGCTGGTCGCGAAGGGAATCGGAGCGAGCGAGCGACCCACCTCGAGTGCGATCATGGCCAGCTCGAGGTGGCCGAATCCCGCGCCACCATGCTGCTCGGGAATGACGGCGCCCTGCCAGCCCATCTCCGCGGCGCCCTTCCACAGCGCGGCCGCGTAGGGGGCGTCCCCTTCGAGGATTTCCCGGCAGAGCGAGAGCGGTGAATGCTTCGCCAGGTAGTCGCGTGCAGTCTGCTGCAGCAGCTTCTGGTCGTCTGAGAAATCGAAGTTCATCGAGCGGTTCTCCAATCGGTCGGGCCGAGGCCCGGGTGGGGTCGGGCGGAAGCGCGCCAGCCAGCTCCTCCATCTCCTGCATGTCTGGATGTCTGGTTCTCCATCTCACGCTCTGACCGTGGCGCGGGCGGATCCGTGGCGGGGTCGGAGCGGCCCGATGGGACATCGTGCGTCGGACCCCGCGCAGAGGGATAGAATTCCTATATTGACACGGATGTCAATTGCCGCTGCCCGCTGGGGAGATGCCCGCGAGATCTTCGTGAATTCGGGCCCTTGCAGGCTTGCCGTGCGACTTCGGGGCGGTCTTGTGCCCATCCCCGTCAATCTTGGAGTCGCGCGTCCCGGCTTTCCGCGCCCCGCCCTATGCTGCGCTTGCGGCGCGGCGAAGCCGCAGCCCGCCGGCTCCGGGAGACGAAGGAGGATCGATGATGCCCAGCCCCGACGAGATGCGAGCAACCGTCGAGCGATACGTGAAGATGATGTGCGATTCGGAGATCGACGGGATCATCGACCTCTTCGCGGACGATGCCTGGGCCGAGGACCCGGTCGGCGGCGCGAGGATCGAGGGCAGGGAGAACCTGCGCACCTTCTACGGTGGCGCGGCGCCCAGGCTACGGGTCGAGCTCACCGGCCCGGTCCGGGTAGCGGGCAACGAGGCGGCCTTTCCGCTCCTGGCCCAGCTCACCCTGGGCGACAACACGGCCTTCGCCGACGTGATCGACGTGATGGCGTTCGATGAGGGCGGCAAGCTCGTGAGCATGCGCGCGTACTGGAATCCCGCGGAGATGCGACCGAATCGCTGAGATCCGTTTCGGGCCGGGGCCGATCGCGCTCGGCGTCGGGCTCGACCAGCCGGATTCGAGATGGATGGGGGCGAGGTCGGCGATCTTCTCGCC
>CAZQMY010000532.1:2504-3917 GCA_964594405.1 uncultured Spirochaetaceae bacterium
GGGGCCCGTTCGCGCTCGGGGCCGGGCCCTACCTGCGGTATTCTCTTGGTTGGGGGGCTTGGGGGGCTATTTTCTCCCGCACCTCGACCCGTCCACCCCCGCGAACGACGAGTCGCACCTCCATCCGCTATGCGGAAGCACCGCTGCGGACGCACGTCGGCAAGCCCGCGGCGGACAGCCCGAGGACGGTCTGGCTCGTCTCGTGGCTCACCGGCTCCAGCTCGATCGTGGGCGCAGCCTCACGCGGAGGTCCGGCGTCCCCAGCGGACGGTGAGTCGCCGAGGCTGTTCACGATGATGAGCAGCAGCATGAGCAGCAGACCCAGGATGCCCACCTTGAATACCTGCCAGGCGACGCGTTCGGGCAGCCCCTCCAGCCAACGATGTCCGAAACAGGGATCCATGGCCTTCTCCTTCATGGGTGTCCGGCTGACTCTTCGCACTGCGCTCGTTCTGGTCGTCATTTCGATCACCGATCCGATCCCGATCTCGCGGGCATCCGCAGAGCCGCGGACGCACTTCTCTCCTCAGCGCCCGAATCGCAATCACGATTCGGTCGTCCGTTGCCGCGACATCTCGCGGCAATGCCCCTTCGCCACTCTGGCTCGCCCGATCCCTCCGGACCGTACGCACCCCGCGCGTCGCCGCCTGGCTGGCCGGAGTGCTCCTGGGGCGGATCCCAGAAAGCGAGAACCCCTCTGGCCAGCCGGCGAGAGGGGTTCTCGTTTGATCACTCGCTTCTTCGAGGCGTATCAGGCGTGGCCTGCGACCTCCTCGGAGAACCCCTTCTGGCGCTCGTGCTCGTGTGCGTCCTGCGTGCCGTGCGACCCGGCCGGAATCGAAGCAAGGAGCTGATTCCGCCCCTCGTCGCCATCGAGCGAAGCGCTCGAGGCGGAGGCGCACGGCCAGGGCTTGCAAACGCCCTCCACACGCGCTCCAACGGCGGACGTGGCATCGGCGACACCGGCGAGAGCGACGACGTCGCCCGCGCTCGGGAAGCCGGCACGCATGCTGCCGAACGTGTTGTGGGTCATGAAATCCATCTGGAAGGAAGTCTCCTCTGCGCTGACTGCGGTTGTGTATCGGCTGGTGGGTTCGTTGTCAAAGCCAAATGTGCGAATGTGACCGAAAAAGTGGAAACGCATCCCTCGTGACGCGCTCTCGTGTCGGCGTGCGTTCGCGAGGTGCCCGACCGTGCCGCGTCGGAATCCCGGCGAGTCGCTCTCAGAGTCCGATCTGGCTCACTGAGATTCGGCCCCCGAAGCAGACGTCGACGTCGTGGTCGGGCAGGCGCGGGCGCTGATGAAAGTCGCCGATGTCGGCGAAGTGGCCCCCGCGTCGCTCGAAGCGCACGTCCATCGGGCTCGGGTCGGGAGGGCAGTGGACGATCTCGCAGTCGTGCCCGTCGTCGTGG
>CAZQMY010000533.1:0-3881 GCA_964594405.1 uncultured Spirochaetaceae bacterium
GCGGGCGACTGAGTGCTCTTCCTCTGAGCCCTCTTGTAGCCCTCTTGAACCACTAACCCACTAACCCACCAACCCACTTGGCCCGCCGCTGCTCGGCTCCGCTACGGGGCGGGCGTCGGCGGCGAATGCCGACGAGGGCCCATCCTGCGTCGAGAGGGCGCCGGCCGAGAGTTCACGGCAGACCGGGGGCAGACCCGAGATGGGCTGGGGCTGGAGCGACGGCGCCGGAATTTAGGAGAAGAGCCCGGCGCGGTCAATCGCAACTGCACTCCGCGCGCAGCCGTGCCGGGCGTGCGATGATCGTCCGCCGATGGAACCTGGAATCGAGCTTCGATCTGCAACACGACGCCCGGTCCCGCGGATGAGGAGCCGGCCCGTGGGGAGAGCAGGCACATGGATGCCCTGCGCCTTCGTTCTGCTGCCCTTGCTCTGCCTGCTTCTGGCCGGCCTCGCCGGGGGGGAGGAGGCGGGCGACACCCGGGTCCTGCGCATCGCCACCAGTGGCGACTACGCCCCGTTCAGCCTCGAGGGCAACGTGGTACGTGCGCCCAGGTCCTCGTCCGCCTTGCAGGCGCGCGGCTTCGACATCGAGATCGCGCGCGCCTACGCGAAGGCGCGTGGCCTCGAGATCCAATGGCAGCGCTTTCGCTGGCCCGACCTCCTCGCCGCCCTCGAGGCCGGCGCCTTCGATCTCGCGATGTCGGGCATCACCGTTCGGCCGGAGCGGTCGGTGGCGGGGCTCTTCTCGATTCCCGTGGCGACCACCGGTGCCGTTGCACTGGTCCACATCGAATCGCCACATCGACAGGTCGACCATCTCGACCGTGAGGGTCTTCGCATCGCCGTCAATGCGGGGGGGCACCTGGAACGTGTGACGAGGGCGCGCTTCGCGAGGGCCACGATCATCGCGGTTCCGGACAATCGCGCGGTGCCTCGCATGATCGCTCTCGGCACGGCCGACGCGATCATCACCGACACACTCGAGGCACCCCACTGGCGGATCGCCAACCCGGGTCTGCGCGCTCTGCCGCCCTTCACCCGCGACCACAAGGCCTACCTCGCCCCCCCCACCCAGGCGGCGCTGATCGCGGATCTGGATGCCTGGCTGATGGCCAGCGAGCGGGATGGCTCGCTCGCGAAGCTCCGACTCACCTTCATGGGCACATCGGGCGAAGGCATGAGCACCGCGGCTCCGCTCGCCGCGCTGCTGGCGAGCCTCGACGAGCGCCTCTCGCTGATGCCGGCCGTCGCCGCGCACAAGCGCGCGAAGGGGCTGCCCATCGAGGTGCCGGCCCGCGAAGCCAGGGTCGTGGAGGCAGCGCTCGCCAGCGTGGCTCGGGCCGCCGACGCCGCAGGCATCGCTGCGCCGCCCGCCGCCCCCGTTCGCGCGCTCTTTCGTGCGCAGATCGAGGCCGCCAAAGACATCCAGCGACGCGGCGCCGGGCCCGAGTCCGCCGCCCCGCCGCCCTTCGATCTCGATGGCGAGCTGCGCCCCGCCCTGATCAGACTCGGCGACCGGATCGCGCGGCTGCTGGTTCATCTCCCGAGCGAGACCATCGAGGACGACGCGCTGCGCGCTCGGACCGAGGCCGCCCTGGCCCGTCATCGGCTGTCCCCCGAGCGACTGCAGACGCTGGTCCGGGCCTTGCGCGATCTGGCGTCGGTGCCACGCGAGGCGGCGAATGTCGAGACTCAGTAGTAGACACAGCGCGCGCGATGGCGCGGCTGGTCCTTGATACTCGAGCTCTGCCCGCGGTTCCAGAGCCGATGATCCAGAGCCTGCGCGCTCAACGCGCAGCCCTCTGCGTGAAGTCGCGCGCACATGCGCTCCACGGCGTCGACCGCGGCCGCCCTGATCTCGATCTCCTCTGCCGATCCCACCTCGAGCAGCTCGCCCGCGGCGATGCGTTCGAGCAGCTCGGGCGCATAGCGGAGCACCCCGAGGCGGCGGAGGACGTGGGGGACGAGGTTGTCGGCGAAGACGGTGAGCGACTCGAGGTCGCGAAACTCGCCGGGCCCCGATCCCCCGAACGCCAGGGAGAGATCCGCGCAGGTGATCTGGGCACGCTTGTAGAAGGGGACGCGCAGAGACCCGTACCGGTGGACATCCGCATAGAAGGGCATCCGTGCGAGCATCCCGACCAGGGAGGCCGCGCTCTGCGCCGCAGCGTCGATCACCGCCTCGAAGCGGCCGCCGAAGCCCGCATCCAGCCAGTCGCCGAGATCGCGGAGGGCGCGGGCGAAGAGGTGCATCAGCTCGGCCATCTCCGGCTGCACGAGGTCCTGACCGAAGATTCGCGCACACTCGGCCGCATCCATCTCGCGAAGCCCGCGGCACGAGAGCGGACCTCCTGCTTCGAAGTGCTCCTTGAGCGACGTCGCAACGGTGAAGTAGCCCGAGCACCCCGGTCGCTTGGTCATGAAGGGGAACCAGCCCGATCCGAAGTTGATCGCATCCAGGCAGAACACGTACGCGAGAGTGGCGCTCGGATCGCCGAGGTGATGGTGCGCCGGATCGAGCTGGGCCGGGGCCACCTCGGCGTCGGCCAGCTCCAGAGCGAGATCCGCGAGACGCGCGTCATCGACCTCGACGAATCGCGCGCGGGCCATCACCTCCGCGCAGGCGATGCGGATCTCGCCGAAGAGGCTCGGCGAAGGCGTCCGGTCCGTCACACGGGCTGCTCGGGGACGCCGAAGAGGTGGATCGCGCCGGGCAGGACCTCGAAGCGCGCCGGGAGATAGCCGAGAGGCTCGCCGTCGATGTCGAGCATGACTTCACCGGGCTCCGCCAGCACCTCGACCACGGAGCCCTGTCGGTGCGATACGGACTTCATCTGCAGGTGGGCCCCCCGGTAGAGTGCGGGGAAGCGCGCGATCAGGCCGGGCCGTGACAGGGCCCCGACGACGACGACGTCGAGCAGCCCGTCGTCGATGCGCGCGCGCGGCGCCACCTCCATTCCGCTGCCGAAGAAGCGTCCATTGGCCGCTGTGCCGAGGTTGAGCGGCCCCTCGTGGACGAGGCGTCCGTCGACGCGGATCTCCACTGGCCGCTGGCGATACTGGACGATTGCCCGCAGTGTCCCGATCGCGAAGGCGAGCGTCGGGCCCAGGCGCTTGCCCGCGCGGGCGACGAGGGCGTCGGTGAGCCCGCTGATGCCGAAGCTCGCAACGTTCAGGAAGGCCGCCTGCATGGGCGTGCCGGCCCGGTCCGTGAAGTGGACGCGGCCGGCGTCGACCTTGCGCGATCGCCCGGCCCGGAGGCACTCGAGCAGCGGCGACAGACTGCGCGGCAGGCCGAGGCTTCGCGCGAAGTCGCAGCCGGAGCCCATGGGCAGGATGCCGAGCTCGCGCTCACCGCCGCGGCCGGCGTCGAGCGCGCCGGTCACGACCTCGCTCATGGTCCCGTCACCGCCCGCCACCACCACGCGTCGAGCACCCTTGCGAGCGGCCTCTACGACCAGGCGCTCAGCGTCCCGCGGGCCGCCCGTGGTGAGCACGCGGAGGGGGCCGAGCGCAGCCTCGAGGCGCGGGGCGAGCTGCGGCCAGCGCCTTCCGGTGCGACCGGCGCTGCTATGCGGATTCAGGATCACGAAGGTGCAATCCGACACGGCGGCATCGTAGCAGGCCACCCGCTCACCCGAGGACCCTCCGAAGCTTTGCCGACCCCGCGAAACCCCTATCATTCGAGGCCATGGCCGAGGTGGAACGCGAACTCCGTCCAGAGCGAGCGCAGGTGGCGGATCGTCACGGATCCGGCGCGCATCGGCCGCGCTGGCGCAAGCCCCTGATTCTCCTGCTGGCCGCGGCGATCTTCACCGCCATCGCGTATTTCTCGCGTCGCTCGCTCGGCATCGAGCTCAGCCCCCAGGCCCTCCGGGCCT
>CAZQMY010000534.1:0-3874 GCA_964594405.1 uncultured Spirochaetaceae bacterium
TCAACGCCCGAAGGACTCGCTGGCTCGGTGCCGACTTGATGGGCTCCGAGAGCACATTGGTGTCGAGCAGGAAGCGGATACTCAGAGCGACACCTCGCGACCAGGAGTCTCTTCGCGAAGCCCCTCGAACTCCTCGCCTCCGATTCCAAGCGACTCGACATCGAGTCGCTCACGTACCCGGCGGGTGGCCTCTACGAATGAAGGCCGGTCGCCCCGCAGCACCATGTACTCCGACGCCGAGAGCAGTACAGCAACGGACTCACCTCGACGTGTGATCTCGATCGCCCGTCCCTGCTCGGCGCGCTTGATGAGTCGGGCGAAGTTCTGCCGCGCCTCCGCCACTGAGACCTTGGTCGCTCCCATTCCAGGCTCCCATCTATGTACATCTACATGTACACCTTAACAGATCGGCACCTACCCGCCACTGTGACCATTTTGTGCCCGTATTCCCGTTCATTCCCGCGTATTCCTGCTCGGGAACGCGGAACTATCTGGATTTCCTACGGGTCCGTTCAGGCTTCGAACCTGAGGGGCGGGGGTTCGAATCCTTCCAGAGTGGCTACCGCCCGGCGGTCTCGCGCAGCCGCCTCTCGAACTCACGAAACCGCTCCTCGCCATGAGGCCCCTCGCCGCGCCCCCAGGTCGCGACGCGCTTCAGATCAACGAGATGCCGCGTCGCGACCTGGATCGCTTGTTCGAGGCACTGCGTATCCGCGTCGTGGAAGTACCAGGCAAGCCGATCCATGACGCACTCGGCCGGCGCCAGGAGTCGCAGCGTCCCCATCCGCGTCTCGCGCTCGGCGAAGTCGCAGATCGTCTCCTCTCCGATCGCGACGGGACCGCTTGGAAACTCGACCCAGTAACGGCTCTTCGGATGCGTCCAGTGCCGCTGTGTCTTCTCGAAGCCGAGGGACTGCATGGCGGCATCGACCTTGCGGGCGAGCCCGATCGGGATGAAGTCGAGGTCGTACGAGACGTACTCCGCGTCGGAGTAGATCGAGACGACCGCGCCGCTGGAGAGCACGACCGAGATGCCGTGCGCTTCGAGCGTGGAGCAGACGAGGGCGGCCAGATCCTCCAGGGCGGTGCGTTCGCTGATTCCAGGCTTCTTGCTCAAAGCGGCTTGCCCGCTCGGCGCGGCCGCCTTCGCTCGGTGAAGTAGCGCTTACGTTCAGATGCCGGCAGCTGGTCGAGCCCTTTGCGGAGGAGGGCGCGCAGCTCGCGCCGAAACGGATAGCGGGGATTCCAGCTGTAGAGACGGGTGCGGCCCTGGAGCGAGCTCACCAGCGCGCCCGCCCGCTCGAAGCGCTCGAGCTGCCGCTGCGCCATGTTGAGCGAGAGGCCGTCGAAGGTGCGCGCGATCGCGGTCGCGTAGCCCTCCTCATACTGCTCGAGGTAGAGCAGCACCTTCTCGGCGCTGGCGTTTCCGAAGATGCCTTCGAGCATGGTGACCTTTCCCATCGGACGAGCCGACATTATAACCCAATAGTTGGGTTATATGACCTAGAGTCTAGGTGATTCTCCCAGGCCACCTCGAAGGCACCGCTGCCGGGCGTAGGTCCCTGACTTCGTCAAGGCGGACGCGGTTTCGATTCCCGCCGCCGCCACCATCTTCTGCTGGTCCAGACCGCAGAGATGGTTTGCAGATCGTTCCTGGGCCATGGTCAACACTTTCTCGCACTCCCCCTACTCGAGGAGGCTCCATGAATCTCCACCTCGTTCCGAGCGCGCCGGACCGCACGCGCCTCTTCCGCGGCGCGTGCAGGCGCGGAAGAGGGCGTCGGGTCCCCTCGGCGCTCCTGCTCCTCGCGGTGCTCGGGGCCGTGGTCGTCAGCCCGCGGCCTGCGTCGACGCAGCCGATCCCCACCCTCACCATAGAGAACAACGTTGGTGAGGAGGGCGACAGCGGCATCGCCGTGCTGGAGTTCGTCGTCACGCTCTCGGATCCGGCCGAACATCCGGTCTCGGCGGATTTCTCCACCACCGACGGAACGGCGACTGCGGGCGCCACGGGCGAGCCCGGGGACGAGGACTACATCGCGAAGTCGGGCACGGTGTCGTTCGATCCAGGCGGCACCGAAGAGACCATCGGCGTCGAGATCGTCGGCGACGGGATCTCCGAGCACGACGAGTCCGTCTTCGTGTCTTTGTCGAACATCCAGGGCGCGAACTCTGCCGGGGGCATCGCGGAGGGATTGATCCAGAACGACGACTTCTCCGTCTTGTCGATCCAGGATGCGGCGGGGGACGAAGGCGGAAACATGGAGTTCGCCGTGAGCCTCTCCAGCCCGAGCTCCCTGCCGGTGACGGTGGACTTCCAGACCTTCGACGACACCGCGACGGCGGGTGGGGCCCAGCCCGACTACGTTCCCGCTCTCGGGACGTTGCTGTTCCAGCCGGGCGACACGATGGAGTCGCTCGGCGTCCAGACCGTCGACAACGACGAGATCGAGCCGGATGAGTCGTTCGTCGTGCCGCTCTTCAACGTGCAGGGGCAGGGCCTCGCCGGCCTGAGCGCATTTCCTGACGACCGTGGGTTCGGGCTCATCGTGAACGACGACGGCGTTGCGACCCCGGCGCTGCGATCGTGGGGCCGCGCCACGCTGCTGCTCGGCCTCGCCGGGCTCGGCCTGGCAGCCATCGCAAGCCATCGCGCCGTCCGGAGCGGATAGCCCGGACAGGCGGCCATCCCAGGTCCGAGAGGGCGCGGAGTATGGATTCCGATCGAGGCCGAACCCCAGGGTGGCGAGACCCGCCGCCAGTCGCTGTGCAAGCGGCGCCGATGCCAGCGGACGATGGGCGCGAGCCTGTCGCTCCGCTGGTGGATGGCGTTCCTTCCCTCACGTCGATATCTGGTGCGGCTTCGATCCGATTCGATTGCGCCCGCGGGCGGGCGAGGGGACGCGGTTCCGTAGAGCTCTCGGTGCGCGTCGTCGACCGGCGGCAGACGGAGACCTGAGGGGATCGGGCGTCGCAGTGAGTGCTGCGCGCGCCCGACGCTGTCTCCCGCGCCTACGCCGGGTCGAGGTGATCGACGGCGTCGTAGAGCACTTCGTTCTCGGTCTTCATGCGCAAGGCAAGGCGCATCATGATCTTCTTCACGGCGTCGATGAAGCCCTCCGGATCCTCTTCGATGGCGCCGACCGCCGTCCACTGCTCGAAGAAGCGGAAGTAGTCGGCATAGACTTCGCCGAACTCGGACCACATGCGCTCGGCGAGGGCGCGCACCTCGGGATCGCCATGGGCGCGAAGCATGGGGTAGAGCTGCTGCTCCTCCATGCTGGTGTGTGCCTTGAGTCGTCCGGTGAAGACTGCGAGGTCGTCGCGCAGCGCGCGCGCCTGGCTCGCGCACTTCTCCGGATCGAGGCCAGAAAGAAGATCCACGGCGACAGCCGTCAGGGTCTCGTGCTGTCGTCGAAGATGGGCTGTTGCACTCGGGTGTCTGTCGGACATGCGGCTCCGGGCCTCCACGTTGGGTTCCCTATCACGGTTCGGAGGCGGGCTTCCGGTACTTGAGCCGAGGACGCGTTCTTGCGCACCTCTCTCCCCGCCTCACGACACAGATCCGTTGCCTTCTTGTGCGCGTGTCGTGGGTTGATCTTCGGTCTCCGGGCATGCCAGCATCGCTTCCGAATCGCCGTCGGATCGGCCATGCATTCGCAGGACGATCACCGGCGGCTCCAATCGGAGGGCCCCATGCTCGGAGTGTTCGGTCTACTCGGTCTCTTGATTCTGATCCCGCTGCCGGGGCCGGCCCAGGCGTCCGCACAGGATGTGCTCTACGGCGTCACGGCCACGGACCTCGTGATCCTCGACCCCTCCAATCTCGCGCAGCCCATGATCGTCGGAGCGCATGGACTTCCGGCCGAGTACC
>CAZQMY010000535.1:0-3852 GCA_964594405.1 uncultured Spirochaetaceae bacterium
TCATCCGATCGCTGATCGACGCCCTCCGCGGACTCTCGGCGCTGATTCCGCGCCTGGTGGGGCCACTGCTGCGTCGGCTCTCCAGTGAGGGGGGCGAGCGCCTCGACCTCGTCCTCAGCGAGCTGCGACGTCATGGCAGGCTCTATGGCCGGGTGCGCTTCTGGGTCGCTGCCTCGCTGACCCAGGTCTTCGCGCTCTCGTTCAACGTCGGCGCCGTCGCGGCCTTCGTATTGCTCCCCACCATCGACGATCCCGCCTTCGGCTGGCGAAGCCGACTGCTCGACGAGGAGACCGTGATCGAGACGGCGAGCCTCGTCTCCACGCCCTGGAAGCAGATCTACCCGGAGGCCGTCCCATCGCAGGCGGTCGTCAGCGCCACGCGCTACTCGAGCGTCGACGAGCGCTATGGCGATCGCGCAGGCGAGCCGGGCGATGGCGCGCCCTGGCACGCGTGGTGGCCCTTCCTCTGTGCGTCGCTGGTGGTCTACGGCTTGATGCCCCGCTTCGCCTACCTGATCGTCACCAGACTCGGCCTGCGCCGCGCACTCGCGAAGGTCGAGTTCGAGCGCGTCGAGACGGCGCGGGTGCTGGCGCGCCTGCGTCGGCCGCTGATCTCCACGCAGGCCCTCGAGGCGGAATCCGGTGCGCGCATCGACCACGGCCCCGCCACCACCGCGATGCGGCTCCTCGGCGAGGGCGCGGCCCGGCTGCTCTGCTGGGAGGGCGGGCGCTGCGATCCGGGCGCGACCGGCGCCCTGCTCGAGCGACGCTTCGGCGCCGATGTGCGCGAGACGCTCTCGGTGGGCGGGCGCGACGCGAGCGCGGACGAGCTTGCGCTCAAGCGCGTCGGCGAGCTCGACAGCGAGACCGGTCTCTATCTCATGGTCGGCGCGTGGGAGCCCCCGGTCGGCGACTACGTGGACTTCATCGATGCCCTGCGCGCCGCCGCCGGCCCTTCGCGGATCATCATGGTCGTGCTGCAGCGCCTCGACGCCGAGGGGGGGCTCTGCGCTCCGAGCGATGAAGAGGTGAGGGTCTGGCGAAGGCGCCTCGCCCGGCTGGGCGACCCGAAGCTCGGCGTCGAGCCGCTGCTGCCGGGCGGGCCCGACGCTGCCGAGCGCCGCGCCTCGAGCGAGGTGGCTCATGAGTGAAGCGCCGACCTTCGTGGTCGTGGGCCATGTGAACCGCGGCAAGTCGAGTGTGGTCTCCACGCTGGCCGCGGACGACAGCGTCGCCATCGATTCGACGCCTGGAACGACCCAGGCCTGCCGCGCCTATCCCATGCGCGTCGGCGATCGGACGCTCTACACACTGATCGATACGCCGGGCTTCGAGCGTGCACGCCATGTGCTGGCCTGGCTCGAGGAGCACGAGACCTCCACTGCGGAGCGGCGCGCCACGCTTCAGCGCTTCGTCGACACCTTTGCGTCGAAGGGCGGCTTCGAGCAGGAGTGTCAGCTGCTGCGCCCCATCCTCGAGGGCGCGGCGATCCTCTACGTGGTCGATGCCTCGACGCCCTTCAGCCCGAGCGCGGAGGCCGAGACGGAGATCCTCCGCTGGACCGGCCGCCCCCGCATGGCGCTCATGAATCTGGTGGGCGAGGAGGACCACACGGCCAGCTGGCGACCGGTGCTCGAGCAGTACTTCAGCGTGGTGCGGCTCTTCGACGCCCACCAGGCCGACTTCCTAGGACGCATCGCCCTGCTCCGCACCCTGCGCGAGCTCGACGAGGACTGGCGCCCCGCGCTCGATCGCGCCATCGCGCTGCTGGAGGAGGATCGTCTCAGCGCCGATCGCAGCAGCGCCGAGGCCATCGCCGATGCGCTGATCGACATGCTCGGGCATGTCGAGGAGAAGCAGCTCGCCCCAGGAGAGAGCGAGGCGCCTCACAAGGAGGCGCTCGCCACGCGCTTCTACGACGCGCTGCGCCGGCGGGAGGCGAAGCTTCGCGCGCAGCTGCGCGCGATCTACGCGCATCACGCGCTCCCGATCAGCGAGCCCGAGCTCGATCCCGAGGGCGCCGAGGACCTCTTCGATCTCTCGACCTGGAGCCGGCTCGGCCTGTCACGACTGCAGCTGACGGGAACCGGCGGCGCGGCCGGGGCGGCCATCGGTGGCACCATCGATGCCGTGGCCGGAGGCACGTCCTTCCTGCTCGGAACGCTGATCGGAGGCGCGGCGGGGGCGGCCTCGAGCTGGTGGGCCTTCGATCGGATGGCCGAGGTCCAGGTGCTCGGCAACCCGCTGGCCGGGCCCCTGCTCTCCATCGGCCCCTTGGCTTCACCGAACTTTCCCTGGGTGGTGCTCGGCCGCGCGCTGCGATTTCGCCGCATCGTCGCGACCCGCGCCCACGCCAATCGAAGTGCAGTGACGATGGAGGCAGGTGAGGCCGACTCGGAGGTGTCTACGCTCCCCGGTGCGCAGCGTCGCCAGCTCGACGGCTTCTTCGAACGCATACGCAAACGGCCGCGCAGCGCGGAGCTGGTCGCGATCCGCCGCGAACTCGCAGCGACACTGAGCGAAGCCATCGAGGTGCTGGATCAGCCCTCGCATCCCGACTGAGCCAGACGGCCTCGACTGCTCTTCTCTCCGCCGAGAAGCTGAGCGGTGAAGGCAACCCTGCGAAGGGCGTCCGCGCCGCTTCGATCGATGCTATTCCTGAAAGTCATGGCAGCGACCGCCTCCGATCTCCCGCCCTACGACCCCGAGCGGCTGCTCTCGGCCCCCTTCCCCGAGCGCGTCAGGCTCGTCTGTCGCACCTGGGCCTCGCAGGTCGCACCCAACCCGTTCATCGTGACGGCGATGTACTGGATCAAGTACTACGTCCTCTACATCGGGGTTTGGGCGTACTTCGTGTCCTTCGCGAGCGACTACCCCGGCTTCACCGCGATGGGCGGCTGGTTCTTCACCGAAGACGCCTTCCAGAAGTTCGTCCTCTGGTCCATCGCCTACGAGCTCATCGGCCTGGGCTGCTCGTCCGGCCCGATGAACGCGCGCTTCATCCCACCCATCGGCGGCATCCTCTACTTCCTTCGCCCCGGCACGATGAAGCTCTCGCTGGTGCCCGAGATGCCGCGATTGGGTGGCGCCACGCGCGGCTGGCTCGACGTGGCGGTGAACGCCCTGATCCTGCTCACCCTGCTGCGCGCCCTGGTCGCGCCCGAGGTCACTCCGGCGCTGCTCCTGCCGCCCACGCTGCTGCTCGCGGTCGTTGCCTTGATGGACAAGACGGTCTTCCTGGCGGCTCGGGGCGAACACTACTGGGTGGCGCTGGTCTGTCTGACCTTCGCGAGCGACGCCGCGGGCACCTCCGACCCGCTCTGGATCGCGGGCTGCAAGGCGATCTGGCTCGCCATCTGGTTCTGGGCCGCCACCTCCAAGCTCAGCCCCCTCTTCCCGAGCGTCATCCAGGTGATGATGAACAACGGCCCCTTCTTCCCGAAGTGGCTGAAGCTCGGTCTCTTCGAGCGCTACCCCGAAGACCTGCGTCCATCGAGGCTGGCGACCTGGATGGCCCACGTCGGAACCGCCACCGAGTTCCTCATCCCGCTGGGTCTCCTCTTCTTCAACGACCACCTCGTGATCACCATCGTTCTGCTCGTCATCATGACGGGCTTCCACGGCTTCATCACTGCCAACAACCCGAGCGGCATGCCCCTCGAGTGGAACATCCTCATGGTCTACGGCGGCATCTACCTCTTCGGGCTCCATCCCGAGGCCAGCCTCGCAGACCTCGCCGCCCTGCCCCTCCTCGCGACCTTCCTCTTCTTCTGTCTCTTCGTTGTTCCCCTTCTCGGCTACTTCTTCCCATCGCGCGTCTCCTACCTTCTCTCTATGCGCTACTTGGCGTGC
>CAZQMY010000536.1:0-3846 GCA_964594405.1 uncultured Spirochaetaceae bacterium
CAGTGCCCAGGGGCGGATTCCGCGCGCGACCTGCTGTCTCTACTCGATTCCGCTCACCATCGCGTTCTATGGGCTGGCCGGTCTCGTCGGAACGCTGCAGGACGCCGCCCTCGGTGCCTCCCTGCTCTTCCTGGCCATCTACATCGCGCTGGTCTGGATGAGCGTCGTCATCTCCATCAAGCGGTGGCACGATCGCGACAAGTCGGGCTGGTGGATCCTGATCGCCATCATCCCGATCGTCGGAGCGGTCTGGACCTTCGTCGAGACCGGCTGCCTGCGCGGCACCGCCGGCGCGAACCGCTTCGGGGATGATCCGCTCGCGCTCCGCTGAGCGCTGGTCAGGGCGGAGCGCTCGCCCCCCCTGCGTCGGCGCGGGGCACTCCGTTCGGCCCCCATACGCCTTACTTTTCCCGGGCGCTCATCGGTTGTAAGGTCTGCGGGTCCCCGCCCACGTCCTGCGGAGCGTGGAGCGGGTCGACCCCTGAAACCACCAGACTCGGTCGCGCAGCGCGCGACGTGGAGAACCCCCCGGATGCCCGCCGAAAGCGCCCCCGAGCTGCGGGAGCGGATCGAGAATACGATCCGTTTCCTGGCCGTCGATGCCGTTCAAGCCGCCAACAGCGGTCATCCCGGCGCCCCCATGGGTCTTGCCACGGCCGCTTTCGAGCTCTTCGACCGCCACCTGCGCTTCGACCCGACCGATCCGGACTGGCCCCTGCGCGATCGCTTCGTGCTCTCGGGTGGCCACGCCTCCATGTTGCTCTACGCGCTGCTCCACCTCTACGGCTACGCGCTCCCACTCGACGAGATCAAGCGTTTCCGCCAGCTCGGCTCCGCGACTCCGGGGCATCCCGAGTATGGCGATACGCCCGGGGTCGAGGTCACCACCGGCCCGCTCGGACAGGGCTTCGCCCATGCCGTGGGCATGGCGCTGGCCGCGCGCATGACGGCATCGCGCTTCGCCGGTGGGGCATCCGAGCCGGGCGCGCCGGGGGCCCACTTCGTCTACGGGACCATGGGGGACGGCGATCTGATGGAGGGCATCAGCGCGGAGGCCGCGTCGTTCGCCGGCCACCTCGGTCTCGGGAATCTCATCTTCCTCTTCGATGACAACCGGATCACCATCGACGGTCCGACGGAGCTCTCCGTCTCCGAGGACGTGCGCCAGCGATTCGAGGCCCAGCGCTGGCAGGTGCTCGGTCCCGTCGATGGACTGGACGCTGCGGCCGTCTCGTCGGCGCTCGAAGAGGCGCGCGCCGACGCGCAGCGCCCGACCCTGATCATCACGCGAACCACCATCGGTTACGGCAGCCCCAAGGTCGCCGGCAAGAACAAGGCGCACGGCTCGCCCCTCGGAGCGGAAGAGGTCGAAGTCACCAAGAAGGCCATGGGCTGGCCGCTCTCTCCGGACTTCCTGGTTCCGGAGGAGGTCGCGCTGCACATGAAGTCGCGCATCGAGGCCAAGAAGGCCGAGCGGCGCGAGATCGACCAGGCGCACCAGCGCTGGCGGGAGGCCAACGCCGAGGGTGCCGCGGCCTGGGACGATGCGCGGGCCCGAAAGCTGCCGGCGGACCTCACCGCCACGCTCCTCGAGGGCATGGAGGGCAAGGACGACGCCACGCGCAAGCACAGCGGCGCCGTGCTGGCGAAGATCTGGGAGCAGGTGCCCTACGTGGTCGGCGGCTCTGCAGACCTCGCGGGCTCGGCGGCGCCGCCGGTGATCGGCAGCGATGGCGTGGTGGGGCCCGCGGCCGGAGAGGGAGCCGATCCCTTCGCGGGTCGCAACATCCACTTCGGTGTACGCGAGCACGCGATGGGCGCCATCACCAACGGCATCGCGCTCGACGGCACCTTCCTGCCCTATTCGGGGACCTTCCTGATCTTCAGCGACTACATGCGGCCCGCCATTCGGATGGCTGCGTTGATGAAGCTCCGCTCGTTCTTCGTCTTCACCCACGACTCCTTCTACGTGGGCGAGGACGGCCCGACGCACCAGCCCGTCGAGCAGCTCGACAGCCTGCGGCTGATCCCCGGGGTCAAGGTGTTCCGGCCCGCGGACGGGCTCGAGACCGCGATGGCCTACGCATGGATCCTGCAGAAGGCCGAGGGGCCGGCGATGCTCTCGCTCACGCGCCAGGGCTTGAAGGCGCCGGGCCGACCGGCGGGCTTTGCGCCCGAGGACGTATGGAAGGGGGCCTACGCGGTTCGCGAGAGTGAGGGCGAGCCCGACGTCATCCTCGTCGCCAGCGGCTCCGAGGTGAGCCTCTGCCTGGAGGCCGCCGAGCTTCTGGCCGCCGAGGGCAAGCGGGCGAGGGTGATCTCGATGCCCTGCCTGGAGCTCTTCGCCGAGCAGCCCGAGGCGGATCAGCTGGCCCTGATTCCCGACGACGGCACGCCCGTGGTGGGCGTCGAGGCGGGCCGGGCCGAGGCCCTGCGCCGCTTCACGGGCCGGCGCGGGCTGATCTATGGCGTGCAGCGCTTCGGCGCCTCGGCGCCGGCCAGCGATCTGGCGGAGGAGATGGGCTTCACGGGCGATCGACTCTGCGCCGCCGTGCTCTCACACCTCGGCTAGCCCTCCTCCGCCGCGATCGGGGAGGAGACCGTGTCGAAGATGTCGGTGGTCTGGCCGCGATGGCGCTCAGTGCGCTGAGAGCTCGGCCGGGAGGCCCGCACCCATCAGGTCGATGAAGTTGTCGGCGTAGAAGCGCTGACGCACCCGCTCGTCGGCGTCTCCGAGGCTGCGTTCGAAGCGCTCGAAGGGGCGCCTCCCACCTTCGACGTGCGGGTAGTCGGTGGAGAAGAGGCAGACGTCGGGCCCGACCTGCTCGGTGATCCAGCCGACGTCCTCGGTCGGATAGGGCGTGACGCGGATCTGCCGCTCTACGTACTCGTGCGGCCGGAGCGAGAGCTTCTGGAGCCGCTCCTCGTGGCGGTGGAAGGCCTCGACCGCGGACTCCATCTGCTTCACCCAGCTCGGCAGCCAGATCGCGCCCTGCTCGATCACGCCGATGCGCAGCTCGGGAAAGCGCTCGAGCACACCGTCGAAGATCATGGTGGCGAGGGTCTGCATGGGTGGGCCCGGGATGCCCATGTAGTCGACGGATCGGAAGTTCTCGTCCCCGCCGTGGAAGTCCGTCGGGATCGGAAGGCCGTTGCTGAAGTAGGCGGGATCGATCAGGTCGCCCGTGCCGCCCACGTGGAAGACCACGGGGATGCGCGCCTCCTGGGCCATCGCCCAGAGCGGATCGAGTCGGATGTGACTGGGCGAGTGATCCTTCGGGCAGCCCGATGCCACCAGCAGCGCGGCGGCGCCCATCTCCAGCGCCTCCCGGGCCATCGCTTCCGTGCGCTCGAAGTCGACCAGGGGCACGTAGCAGGTGGGCAGCTGGCGCGCGTCGACCTTGCAGAAGTCGAGCATCCCACGATTGTGCGCGCGGGCGACCCCGTAGGCGAGATCGAGATCATCCCCGTGCTCCCAGTCGCGAAGCCGGCGGTTGTGGAAGGTGTTGAAGACGAGCTGGCTCCGGACACCGATCAGGTCGATGGCCCTGGGCCGGTCCTCCGCGACGAATGAGCCCGTGGCCGCGAAGTTCTTGCGGTTCATGATCTCGTCCTCGTCCTTCGCCTGATACTCGGCCGAGGCGTGCTTGCGGGCGATGCGCTCGAAGGCGGCGTCGAGGTCGGCGAGCTGCGCGGCGTTGTCGCCGGTCTGCTTCAGCTCGTTGACGTAGCCAGGGGGCGCGATCCGGTCGCGGATCGCCGGATCCGCGTAGTCGCGGAGCCAGCTCGGCGTCTCCATGATGTGGGCATCGGCGTCGTGGACGAGTCGGTCTTCGATGTAGGGCA
>CAZQMY010000537.1:0-3826 GCA_964594405.1 uncultured Spirochaetaceae bacterium
TCGAGTTCTCCGACTTCCAGTGCCCCTACTGCAAGCGGGTCGTTCCGACGCTCGAGCAGATCAGGCGCGAGTACGGCGACGATGTCCGCATCGTATTCAAACATCTTGCGCTGCCCATGCATCGAAAGGCCGAGCCCGCACACATCGCGGCTGAGGCGGCCCATCGTCAGGGCAAGTTCTGGGAGATGCACGACAAGATCTTCGAGTCCCCGCGGCAGCTCTCGTCGGCGCGCTTCCTCCAGTATGCGAAGGAGATCGGCCTGGATGTCGATCGCTACAAGGCCGACATCGCATCCGACTCGGTGAAGAGCCGCGTGAGGAGCGACGCTGCCCAGGCGTCGAGTCTCGGCGTGACCGGAACCCCGGCCTTCTTCGTCAACGGCCGCTTCCTCTCCGGGGCACAGCCCTTCGCGGCCTTCAAGCGCATCATCGACGAAGAGCTGAAGGACCAGCAGGGCTAACGAGGGAGACGCTCGCGAAATGGGGAGCGCGCGCTGCCCCTTGGCCGCATCCACGAACGGATCCCTCGCATCGGCTATGCTCGAGGACCATGGCGATCCGCGCGGTGGTCTTCGATCTCTTCGATACGCTCGTCGACATGCTCAGCGAGTCCATCCCCATGACGAGGGTGGGCGATCGCGACGTCCCGTGCTTCATCGCCGACCTGCACGCGCTGCTCGTCGACGAGTCTGGCGTGACCTTCTCGCGATTCCTCGAAGCCATGGCCTCGGTGGAGCGTGCCTTTCGCCGGAGCCACTACGCGAAGGGACTCGAGCTTCCGACCACCGTGCGCTTCGCCGAGCTGGTCGAGCGTCTCGAGATCGACTCGCCCGGACTCCATGAACGCATGACCGAGGCGCACATGTCGCGCCTGATCGCTCAGGTCCGCTACCTCGACCATCATCGGGAGGTGCTGGCCGCGCTCGCGGGCGACGTCCGGATCGCCCTGTGCTCCAACTTCAGCCACTCGCCCACCGCCATGGAAGTGCTGGCGCGCGCCGATCTCCTCGAATTCTTCGACGTGAAGGTGGTCTCCGACGCCTACGGGTTTCGCAAGCCGCGCAAGGAGATCTTCCACGCCGTCTTCGAAGCGCTCGATCTGGCGCCAGAAGACGTGCTGCACGTGGGCGACAGTCTGGACGCGGACGTGGCCGGGGCTTCGTCGGTCGGTGCGAGGACCGCGTGGAGCACGCGCAGGGTGTCCGATCAGAGTGGAGCTCTGGCTGCCTACGCGGGTCCGGAGCCAGATCACTGCATCGCCGATCTGGGCGAGCTGCCGGCTCTGGTGCGCAGCCTGCGCGCCTCTGCATGAATCTGGTCCTGCTCGCACGGGGCGACCTCGAGCCGGGAGGCAGGCGTGCTCGGCTGATCGGGCGGCGACTCGAGTACGTCCGCGAGATCCATCGGGCGAAGGTGGGCGACCCGCTCTGCGTCGGGCTCGAGGGTGGCCGGATCGGCCGCGGCGAGATCCTGCGCATCGATGACGAGGCGCTGGAGATCGACGTCGTGCTCGACCGCGATCCGCCCCCGCCCGCGCCGCTGGAGCTGGTGATCGCCATGCCTCGCCCCCTCGTCCTGGGTCGGGTCCTGATTGCCGCCACTACGCTGGGAATCAAGAAAATCCACCTGATCGCGGCTGCTCGCGTGGAGAAGAGCTACTGGCAGAGCCATTCGCTCAGCCCCGCAGCCATCGGCGCGCAGCTTCGCCTCGGGCTCGAGCAGGCGGTCGATACGATCCTGCCCGAAGTGGTGCAGCACCGCCGCTTTCGCCCCTTTGCCGAGGACCGACTGCCCGAGCTGCTCGAGGGGCGTTGCGGCGTGCTCGCCGATCCGGGTCTCGCACGTTCGGACGAGCCGCCGGAGCAGGGCGGCTTCGTCGGGCTGATCGGACCCGAGGGCGGCTGGAACGAATTCGAGCGCGAGCGGCTGCTAGGGGCCGGCTGCCGGCCGCTGCTGCTCGGGCCGCGCATCCTGCGCGTGGAAACGGCGGTGGCCTGCCTCGCCACCCGGCTCCTCGCCCCCTGAGAGGACGAGCGGAATCCGCACCGACGCCGGCTCGTATGCTGCTGGTGCCATCCTGCCCCGGTCTTCCGTGCCATCCGCGGGCTCGCCGCGACGCGGATCGGCGCCGCTCGTGATCAGCGTGACGTGGTAGATCACGAGCAGGCCGTAGATGCACGCGAGGGCGAGCAGCCCGAAGCGCGCCATCTTGAAATTCTTGTGTACGAGCAGGAAGACCAGCCACACCCCGACGACGAGACACTTCTGGAGGAGGAAGACGTAGTCGCCCTGGCGGAGCATCCAATCCATCACCGGATTCGCCTCGCCGCCGCCGCGCGCGATCCACATCATCGTGAAGAGGGCGTCGAAGATGTTGAGCGCGAAGATGCAGAGCAGAAACATGACATCGGTTCGTCGGAACGTGTCGACGTAGATGCCCGAGTTCTCACCCGCTCGTCTGCCGGCCTTGCGACGTCGGAGCCCTGCGAAGGCCGCGAGCGCGTGCGTCGGCCGCGAGCGCCGATCGGGCGTGACGCGGCGATCGACCTCGGGCCACGTGTCCTCGCTGGGCGTGCTCGAGTCCGCATCGGGCCCGGAGCCATGAGGTTGGGCGCTCGGTGACTGAGCGGACAAGTCTGGCGATCTCCTCGGCGCTGGGATCCAGGATGGGCCCTGCTTCCTATTCGGCGCGAGGGAGGATTGCCCCAAGACAAAGGCCGACCCCGAGATCGGAATCGGCAGGGAAGTCGCATCCAGACTTCATGCGGATTGCCGTGGGGGTGCGGCACTTCGATCGTGACCCGAAGTCCGGCTCTTCGAGCGCTCGGGTCCTGCCGGTTCAGCCAGCCTTGCCGCTGAGCCCGAAGCCCGCGGTGAAATGCCGGTCGATGGCTCCCGATGCTCCGAGCCGGGGGGAGCGTCGCTTCACCATCGACATCCTGCCGGGTCGGCCCATAGGGCCACGACGAAAGAGCCGCCACCCGGCCCGAGGCCGGGGGGGGGCTCGGGGGGGACGAGACAGGGCGGGGGGCGCCCTGGCGCCTACTTCCCCTCGAAGAGCGAGGCGAGGCCCTGGCCGCCGCCGATGCACATGGTGACGATGCCGTAGCGCTTGCCTTCGCGCTTGAGCTCACGAAGCAGCAGGCCGGTCATGCGAGAGCCGGTCATGCCGAAGGGGTGGCCGATGGAGATGGATCCACCGCTCGGATTCAGCTTCTCGTCCGGGATGCCCAGCTCGCGCTGGCAGTAGAGGAGCTGGGAGGCGAAGGCCTCGTTGAGCTCGACGATGTCGATGTCGTCCATGGTGAGTCCGTGGCGCTTGAGGAGCTTCGGAACGGCGAAGACGGGACCGATGCCCATCTCCTCGGCTCCGCAGCCGGCCACGGCGGTGCCGCGGTAGTAGCCGAGCGGCTCGACGCCGAGCTCGGCGGCCTTCTCGGCGCTCATCAGCAGCGTGGCGGAGGCGCCGTCGGAGAGCTGAGAGGCGTTGCCGGCCGTGACGCTGCCGCCCTGATCGGCCGGCTTGAAGACGGGCTGCAGCTTCTGCAGTCCCTCGAGCGTGGTATCGGGCCGGTTGCACTCGTCGACGGTGACGGTGAACTCCTCTTCATAGGGATCCTCGCCCTTCTTCATCACCTTGCGGGTGACCTTCATGGGCGCGATCTCCTCGGCGATCCAGCCCTTCTCGGCCGCCGCAGCGAATCGCTGCTGGCTCTTGAGCGCGTACTCGTCCTGGGCCTCGCGCGAGATGCCATAGCGCTCGGCCACGATCTCGGCGGAGAGGCCCATCGGGAAGTAGAGCCCGGGGAATCGCTCCTGCGCGGTC
>CAZQMY010000538.1:0-3821 GCA_964594405.1 uncultured Spirochaetaceae bacterium
GCGCCATCAATGCCGCCAACGGCAGCCGGCCGGTGGTGGTGCTCGCCAACCTCTCGGGCTTCGACGGCTCGCCCGAGTCCATGCGACGGCTGCAGCTCGAGTACGGGGCCGAGATCGGTCGCGCGGTGGTGAACTTCAGGGGCCCGATCGTCTTCTGCGTGATCTCGCGCTACCACGGCGGTGCGTACGTGGTCTTCTCGGCCAGGCTGAACGACAACCTGGAGGTCGCCGCGCTCGAGGGGAGCTATGCGTCGGTGATCGGCGGCGCGCCCGCGGCCGCGGTGGTCTTCGCGCGAGAGGTCGACCGCCGCACCCGCGAGGATCCACGTCTCGCCGAGCTCGATGCAGAGATCGCCCGGGCCCGCGAGAGCGAGCGCGGCCTGCTGCGCGCGCGCTGGCATGAGCGGGCGGCAGACGTGCGAGCGGAGCATCTGGGGGCCGTGGCGAGGGAGTTCGAAGGTGTCCACAGCGTCGACCGCGCGAAGCAGGTGGGCTCGCTGAATGAGATCCTGCCGCCCGAGCGGCTGCGCCCCTACCTGATCGAGGCCGTGCAGCGAGGCATGGAGCGGGAGCTCGAACGCTGGCGCAGCGAGCAGGCGGCGCGTTGACCCGGCTAGGCTGGCTCCTGCTCTCCGACGCCGCGCTTCCGGATGACGACGACTGGCTCGAGCCCATCGAACGCGCGTCGCTCGAGGCGCTTCGCTTCGAGCGCCGGCGGCGCGACTGGCGGCTCGGTCGCTTTGCCGCGCGCGTCGCGCTGAAGGGCTGTCCATGGCTCGAAGGCGTGGATCTGCGCGGCGTCCGCATCGAGAGCGACGCGAACGGCGCGCCCGCTCTCCGTCTGCCGACCGGCGAGCAGCCCTGCGCGCTCTCGCTCAGTCATCGCGCGGGCTGGGGGCTGTGTGCGCTCGCGCCGCAGGGCGCGCGCGTGGGCTGTGATCTGGAGCGCGTCGAGCCGCGAAGCGAAACCTTCATCCGTGACTACTTCACCGAGCTCGAGTACGCGCGTGTCGAACGGGAGCAGGGAAGGGCGCGTGACGTCGTGGCCAACGCCGTCTGGTGCGCGAAGGAGTGCGCCGTCAAGATGACCGGGAGCGGATGGCGCGTCGACACGCGGAGCGTCGTGGTCGAATGCCTCGGTGAGTCCTCCGGGCCCGGCGGACGCCGCGAGGGTTGGCGGTCGCTGCGCGTGCGCGCGCAGGGCGAGGCCGACGCGTTCTCGGGCTGGTGGCGCGAGCTCGGAGATGCCGTGATGGCGCTGGTCGCCGCGCCGCCGACGCCGCCGCCGGTCTGGCTGGGCCCCGGAGGCGAGCCTAGCCCGGCGTTCTCGTGAAGCGGGCCAGCTCGTTCGGCTTCAGGATCACCAGGCGTCGCCCTTCGCGCTGGATCAGGCCGAGCGTCTCCAGCTCGCCGAGGCTCGAGTTCACGGTCTGCCGCGTCGAGCCCACGAGCTTCGCGAGCTCGGACTGCGTGAGATCGAGGTCCAGCAGCTGTGCGTCCTCCCGCTCCCGGCCGAAGTCCTCGGCGAGCTCAAGCAGGATGCGAGCCAGGCGTGTGCGCACATCGCGGAAGACCAGGCTCTCCACCCGGCTCTCCATGCGCTTCATTCGCTGGCCGATCTGGCGTGTGATGTCCATGGCGACGGTCGCGTGCGACTCGAGCAGCTTCCGGAAGCTCGCGACGGGGATCCGCCAGATGTGCGAGCGCCGAACCGCCATGGCGAAGCTCTCACGGGGGAAGTCGCCGAAGAGGCTGAGCTCTCCGAAGATCTCTCCGGGCGCGACGTAGCCGAAGGTCGTCTCGTCGCCCTCGCCGGAGAGCCGATAGATTCGCACCAGCCCCTGCTCCAGAAGATAGACGGAGGTGGGTCGGTCCTCGGGCGTGAAGACCGTCGCGCCCGGTTCATAGTTGCGCTGGATCGATGCATTGCGAAGCGCCTCGACCTCCTCGGTCGGGAACTTGCTCACCCAATCGACCAGCTTCAGTCGCCAGCTTTCCGTCAGACCAACCTCCGATCCCATGAGAGGCTAGGACCTGCACGGCGCTCGTCCAAGGGGCGGTGCGAGCGGCCCCCTCAGGGCGGCATGGCTGGCCTGCCGGCGGCGCCGCCGGGCGCCCGGCGGTACGTCTCTCAGGCCTCTTCTTCGATGGCGGCGTGGGCCGCTGCGAGGCGGGCGATCGGGACCCGGAAGGGCGAGCAGGACACGTAGTCGAGACCCAGACGGTGACAGAGTGCGATGCTGCGAGGATCGCCGCCGTGCTCGCCGCAGATCCCCACGGAGAGATCGGGCCGCACGGCGCGCCCCTCTTCGACGGCGATCCGGATCAGTCGGCCCACACCGTCGGCGTCGATGGTCTGGAACGGATTGTCGGGAAGGATCCCCGTCTTGACGTAGTTGAGCAGGAATCCCGACTCGGCGTCGTCGCGCGAGATGCCGAACGTCGTCTGCGTGAGGTCGTTCGTTCCGAAAGAGAAGAACTCTGCCTCGCTGGCCATCTGTCCCGCGGTCAGCGCCGCCCGCGGTAGCTCGATCATCGTGCCGAATCTGTAGTCGACCCGGGCGCCCTGCTCGGCGAGCACGGCCTTGGCCTCCTCCTCGAGCAGCTCGCGCTGCAGCGCCAGCTCGTTCACGTGGCCGGTCAGCGGGATCATGATCTCCGGGCGCGCCTCGATCCCGTCGTGGATGCACTGGCAGGCCGCCTCGAGGATCGCCCGGACCTGCATGCGGATCAGCTCGGGGATCTGGATCCCGAGCCTCACGCCGCGCAGGCCCAGCATGGGGTTGGCCTCGCGCAGCGTCTCCACCCGCGTCAGGTGGTCGCGCTTGACGGCGATCTCGTCGAGCGCAGCGTCGACCTCGCTCATGGTGTGCATGTGCTGGATCTGCATCTTGAGATCCGCGAGCTCCTGGATCAGGTCATCGTAGGATGGGAGGAACTCGTGGAGGGGCGGATCGAGCAGTCGCACCACGACGGGCAGCCCGGCCATCGCGCGGAAGAGCCCAGCGAAGTCCTTGCGCTGATGCGGGAGCAGCTCGGCGATGGCCTCGTTCTGCTCCGTCACGGACTTGGCCAGGATCAGGCGCTGCACGATGGGCAGGCGCTCGGTCTCGAAGAACATGTGCTCCGTCCGGCAGAGACCGATGCCCTGGGCTCCATACTCCCGGGCGCGTTCGGCGTCGCGTGGGTAGTCGGCGTTGGCGTGTACCCTCAGTCGACGGATCTCGTCGGACCACTCGAGGATCTGGAGCAGGTAGGGGTTCTTGAGGTCCGGGACCCGGGTCTCGAGCTTCCCGACGTAGACCTTGCCGTGGGTCCCGTCCAGCGAGATCCAGTCCCCCTCCTTGATGACCTCCGAGCCGATCTTCATCTCCCGAGCGTCGAGGTCGACCTCCATCTCCTCCACCCCGACCACCGCCGGCTTGCCGAACTGGCGCGCCACGAGCGCCGCATGGCTCGTCCGGCCGCCCCGGGCGGTGAGGATGCCCTCCGCCGCGAGCATGCCATGCACGTCGTCGGGCTTGGTCTCGGGCCGCACCATGATGACGTCGCGGCCGTCATCCTTGTGCCAGCGCTCGGCGGTGTCGGCATCCAGGGCCACGACGCCGACGGCCGCCCCAGGCGACACGTTCAGGCCGGAGGCGATGGGATCCTGCGCGCTGACGGCTGCGGCGTCGAGCTGGGGGTGCAGGAAGAAGTCGACCTGGTCGGGGCGCACCCGGCCGACCGCCTCGCGCTTGTCGATCAGGCCTTCGCCGACCATGTCCGCGGCGATACGCACCTCGGCCTGGGCCGTGCGCTTGCCGTCGCGGGTCTGCAGC
>CAZQMY010000539.1:0-3816 GCA_964594405.1 uncultured Spirochaetaceae bacterium
TGGATGTAGGCCGGCACGGTGATCTCCGCGCCGGTCACCTCGGCGCCGAGATGCGCTTCTGCGGCAGCCTTGAGCTTGCCGTGGATCATCGCTGAGATCTCGGGGGGCGTGTACGTGGCGTCGTCCACGCGCACGACCACCGCCCCCTCCTTGCCCTCTTCGACCTTGTAGGGAACGAGGGCGGTCTCCTCGGGAACTTCCGACTTGCGCCTCCCCATGAATCGCTTGATCGAGTAGACGGTCTTCTCCGGATTCGTGACGGCCTGGCGCTTGGCGATCGCGCCGACCAGGCGCTCGCCCTCGTCGGTGAAGCCGACCACCGAGGGCGTCGTCCGGCCCCCTTCGTCATTGGCGATGACCGTCGGCTGCCCGCCCTCCATCACCGCGACCACCGAGTTGGTGGTGCCCAGATCGATGCCGATCACCTTGCCTGAATCCGCCATTTCTTCCCTTTCCGGTTCCTGTCTCGCGCGGCGCTGCCCGGATGGCCTGCCCGGCCCCCCGGCCCGCAGCCTCCATCACGAGAGCTGAGGCGACCCGTCTCGGACGCGGCGTCCAGAGCCCGGTGCCCCCTGCTGAATCGGGCGGTAAGCTGGAGGCACGGGCCGGGTTGTCAACGCCCCGATCCCGCATTTGCTCCGGATGGGGAATCGGCCTGCCGCATCGGGTACACTCGGGCGCCTCCATTGCCCAATCCCCACGAACACGCCACGAGAGCGCCTTCGTCCTGCCGGAACGCCTACGCATCGTTCGGGGTCCACAAGATCCGTGGACAACTCGCCGATGGGCCTACAAGGGATGTGAAGGCACTCCAGTAACCTGCTGGATTCCCGACGATTCTTCTTGGAACGGCGCTGGACGGGGGGCTATTTTCGGCCGGCCTCGAGGAGCCGGCGACCGCAGATCGGGTGCGCCGGTCGTGCCGGATCACCCGCCGCGATCGCGAGAGATGGATCGGGAACGGATCCACGAGTGGACGCGGAGAAGATCGGCGGGACGCGCCAGCCGACGGGCAGGGGCCAGGAGCCGGAGGGTGTGGCGCCGGCAACGCAGTGGCGGGCGGGATCCGACGGTGGCAATACGCTCCCGGAGGCCGTGGACTCGATGAGGGCTGGTTTCGGGCCCCGACCCGGCCGGATGGGAACCCGGACGTAGAGACCGGAAGAGAAGATGAACATGCTGACAGCCGCAGGCAGCGCTTGGGGGGGCGTCGCGGGGCGCAACGCCCATGGCGACGCCCTCGCCCCGCGCGCAGGCACGTCCAGACGGCGACGCCGACGTGAGGGGGCAGACCGATGATGGTCGGCCTGCGCATCGCCAACTTCCTGCTCTTCGTGTTCAGCTGCTTCATGGTCGCCGACATCGGCAATCGCCTCATCGAAGGGGCGCTCACGCCGATCGAGGCTCCGCCGGCCCCCGCCGCCGCGCGGACCGGGGCCAGCGAGCCGAGCTGGACCGATCGGCAGGTCATCCTCGACCGCAACCTGGTGGGCTCCGGCAAGGGCGAGCCTCAGATCGACGTCAACGCCCTGCTCGAGGCGTTCGCGGATCAGGACCTCGAGGAGACGAAGCTCCCCCTCACGCTGCTGGGTACGATCGCCTCCAGCGATCAGCGCGTGGCCAGCGCCGCCCTCCAGAACAACGCCTCGCGAAAGCACGAGGTGGTCAAGGTCGGCGACCGGCTGCAGCAGTTCCCCGACGTCGAGGTGATCGCGATCCACAGGCAGCGCGTCGTGCTCAACAACAAGGGGCGCCGCGAGGAGCTGAAGATCGACGACGAAGGCCCCGCGGTCGCCGCCAGGCGGCCCCCGCCCAGGCGCAAGTCGCGCGCCTCGCGGCGCAGGAGCAGGCGGGCGGATCGCGAGTCGCTGCAGGATCGCCTCGCGAAGCTCGCGGAGACCGGCGGCGGGCGGAACGCCGCGGCCGTCTTCACCGGCGGCAAGGCGCGGCCGCACTTCGAGGACGGTGAGATGGTCGGCCTGCAGCTCACGGACCTCAAGCCCGACGGCATCTACGACAAGCTCGGCTTCCTCGATGGCGACGTCGTCACCTCGATCAATGGTCAGAAGATCGACAGCCCGAGCTCGAGCCAGGACCTGTTCAAGGCCCTGCGAGAGGGCGAGAGCCTCGAAGCAGAGGTGCTGCGCGCCGACGGCACGATCGAGACCAAGAGCATCCCCATATCCGAGATCATGAAGAACCTGTGATCGATGCTGGGATTGGAGTATCCAGGCAGTGAATCTTAGAACTCGAGGGTCCCGCCCCGTCATCCGCTCGCTCTGCGCAGCGCTGATGGCGCTCTGCGTCCAGGTGGCCCCCGCCCTCTCCCAGGAGACGAACCCGAGGTTCAGTCGCGGCGACGAGCTCGTGCAGCTCGACTTTCGGGACGTCGAGCTGACCGTGGTCGTCGAGACCATCGCGAGGATCACCGGGCGCAACTTCATCTACGACGATCGCGTGCGCGGCCGCGTCACCATCGTCTCGCCCACCGAAGTCAGCGTCGATCAGGCCTTCGCGGTCTTCGAGTCGGTCCTGAAGGTCAAAGGCTTCACGGCCGTCCCCGGCCCGGGTGGCGTGCTGAAGATCGTCCCCGTGCGCGATGCGAAGGAGTCCTCGATCAAGACGATCAAGGACGATCGGCCCAGCCGCGATCGCGACAGCTTCGTCACGCGCCTGGTTCCGCTCCGCTACATCGATGCCGACGCGATCACCAATACCGTCAAGCCCCTGGTCTCCAAAGAGGCTTCGATGGTCGCCTACGCGCCCACGAATACGATCATCATCACCGATACCGAGGCCAACATCCGCCGACTGATGAACATCCTCGAGGCCATCGACATCGACACCTACAAGGAGGACCTGGCGGTCATCAAGATCGAGCACGCCGACGCCGCCACCCTGGGCCAGCAGCTGAGCGAGATCTACGGCGCCGACGTCTCATCGACCAGCGGCACCAGCACGGCGGCCGCGCGCCGCCGCACCACCGCATCGCGGCGGCGGAATACCCGCAGGAGCACCGGCTCGGGCAGCACCAGCCTCTTCGGCAAGAGCGGGGCCAGCCGCGCGAAGGTCCGCATCATCACCGACGACCGCACCAACTCGCTCCTGGTGCTCGCCTCGCGAACGCACCTCGAGGACATCCGCGGACTGATCCGACAGCTCGACATCCCGCTCACGGGGAGCGGGCGCATCCACGTCCACTTCCTGGAGCATGCCGACGCCGAGGAGATGAGCGAGACGCTCCAGAACATGCTCTCGGGTCAGCGCAGCGCCGCCGGTCCCGGGCGCACCGGTCAGGCGGCGGCGGGCAACGCCGCCCAGAGTCTCCGCTCCCAGGTCACCGAGCTCTCGCAGAACATCAACCTCACTGCGGACCCGGCCACCAACTCGCTCGTCATCCAGTCGAGCAAGGAGTCCTACGAGACCCTGAGAAAGGTCATCGAGAAGCTCGACATCCCCCGGCCGCAGGTTCTCGTGGAGGCGCTGCTCCTCGAGGTCGACATCACGAACAACGAGAACTTCGGCGTTCAGCTCTTCTATCAGACGATCAACAGCGACATGAGCTTCATCGCCTCCACCGCCGCCACCGCAGCCGAGGCCGCCGCCAGCGGCACCGCTTCGGGTCAGCTCGCCACGTTCGCCAAGAACGGCATCGCGCGGGACAGCGAGGGGAACATCGAGGATGGCGCCGAGGGCTCGGACTTCGCGGTCTTCCTCCAGGCGCAGGCCCAGGAGGGCAACCTGAACGTCGTGGCGTCGCCCCATATCCTGACCTCGGACAACGAGGAGGCGGAGATCGTCATCGGCAACAACATC
>CAZQMY010000540.1:0-3811 GCA_964594405.1 uncultured Spirochaetaceae bacterium
CAGCAATCGCCCATGCCCCGGGGCTCTCGCCCTGCGTCGCAATCCACGCCGGCTCGCATGCAGACCCTCGCGCTCCAGCGGCAGCTCGGGTTCTCGACGACCCGCGCGTAGTAGAACGCCGGGGCCGAGGGATCGTGGTCGGGATCGCGCCAGACTGCGCACAGCTCGCCATGCCCCGCCCCCTGCGGCGTGCAGGTCGCGAGGTCGACGCTCGCCTCGCTCTGCTCGTCGCCGACCACGTGAACGACGCGTTCTCGGGGCTCGCCGTCCTCCAGCCATCCCTTCACGATCTGGATTCGCTGGAGGGGCGTGCTCGGCACGTCGGCGCCCCCGGGATCGCGAAGCGCGCGCAGCGCGAAGACGGGCGCGGTGGCGCCCTCCGGTCGGGTGGGCAACACACCCCCCATCGGCACCCCATCCGCGTAGCCGCGCGCCACCAGCTGGTCGCCCGCGCAGAGCTCCCCGGTGAAGGTCCAGCCGCCGAAGAAGCGCACCTCGATACGCGGCCCGCTGGTCCCGTACGCCTCGCGTCGCTGCATGGCGGCGAAGAGCGCCTCGCGGCTGTTCTCCTCTGCGTAGAGCACCGCCAGTCCGCCCGGGTTGAAGTCCCTCCGATCGGGATAGGGGGGTACGCCGAAGCGCGCGCTCACCGTTCCAGCGGCGTGACCGACGTGCTGATCCTCGTCCACCATGCCGGGCGTGGCGAAGTGCGTGTCCGTCGAGCCGATCAGACCGAACTCGAAGGGATTGGCGCCGATCCTCGCGCGCTCGGCGAGTCCCATGCCGAGCGCCTCGCGCACGTAGATGCCATGCGGGAGCGGCATGCCAGAGCCGGTCGCCATGTCCTGCATCCGCGGATAGTCGAGGGTCTCGAAGCTGCAGAGCTCGTCTTCGGCAGACGTGCGACACTCGGAATCACCCTTGTGCTGAGTGACCTCGACGAGGGGCTCGAGGCGAGCGCGCAGCTCGGCATCCCGGCGTGTGATGCGGGTGCCGCCCGGGCGCGTCGTGGTGAACATCATCCCATTCGAGACGTTCGAGTTGTGCGGAATCGCGATGGCCCGGCAGCCGGGCTTGCCCCGATTGCACTCGCCCTCCAGAGCGGCCCAGAGTCCTTCGGCGGTCGGTGTCTCGATGTAGGTGGTCGGGAAGTCCTGGACCACCGCGCTCCGGAAGATCACGTTGCGATGGATGTTGTCGCCGCTCGGCATGCCCGTCCACTCGTAGCCGACGAAGCTCGTGAAGCGGCACTCCGGGCTTCGATCGTAGTGGACCTCGGCCGCCCGTTGCGTCTCCTCCCAGGGGCCGAGGGCCGCATCGCGGCAGATCCTCCCGTCCTCACCGCAGAAGGAGTAGCGAGAAGGATCGTCCTGCGCGTAGGTGTTGCCGTTGACGAGCACGTAGCCGAGCGCGGGGAAGCGCCGCACCACCCGGCAGATGAGCGAATCGTGGCCTTCGAGGGAGGGATCCCGACAGATGCGCGTCTCCCCGAGCAGGTCGCTGTGATCGGTGACGATGGCGAAGTCCAGGGGACGCCTGAGGCGGACCCGGGCCAGCCCCCTACCCTCGCGATCATGAGGCTGGATGCCGATGGGCTCGCCCTTGGCGTAGCGATAGGCATCGTCCGGCCGACCGAGGGTTCCCTGGCCGTAAGCGTCGAAGGAGAAGGTGGTGTGGACGTGCGTGTCACCGTAGAAGGGTCGCCGCAGCGGAGACTGCTCGAGGCAGCGCCCCGTACTCGGCGAGTCGGCGGTCCCCTGCGCAGCTCGATCCCATCCGAAGGTCGCCATCGCGACGACTGACGTGAGGAGGGATGCGAGCCGACCGGGGCGAGCGCGGCGCCCGGCCTCGAGCCTCAAGAGAGGATCTCCAGCAGACCGCCGCGCGCGCTGCGCCCGAAGGGCGTGTGATAGGGGGCCGCGATCAGGGCGACCCCCACAGCGATCAGGAGGCCTGCGCCACAGAGGAGGTCGGCCAGTCGGGGGGGCATGCCGTCCAGGATCCAGGCAGAGATCCGGGCGAGGAGCCAGCAGCCCAGGGTCGTCGCCAGGCTCCAGCCGACCAGGAGCGCGACAACCAACGAGACGGGTCCAGCCGCCCCCTCCGCGATGGCCACGGCGCTCGCGACCCCGGCGAGGATGACGTAGCGCACGGCCGGAACCAGGCCGCTGCCGACGAATGCGATGGGCCAGGGCAGCAGGAAGAAGAAGCCCCAGAAGAGCAGGCGCCTGCGTGCCTTGGTCGAGAGTCCCGCACGGCCGGTCATCGAGGAAGCTTACCCGCGCGCCTTTGCGGCGCCACCGGCGGTCACCCGGAGAGCGGGGTGCATGGGCGAGCGCTGATGGGTTGCACGGGGTCGGCGCAGCGAGGCAGCCGGGGCGCGAGGAGGGATCGATGACGGCGAGTGTTGCGGGCCTTCCGAGCGAGGAGGTCGATCATGGCTGAGCGCTCCGCCAGAGAGGGAACGGACTTCCTCGATCGATGGGTGACAGAGCTGAGCCGCGGGCTGGCGCGCGCGACCTCGAGGCGGCACTTCCTCTCCCGGCTCGGCGTCCTGCTGGTGGGAGGCGCCGCGATGCCGCTGCTCCCCGTGGCGCGCGGGGCGCGGGCGCAATCCGCGGGCGGGCCTCCCGAGGACATCGAGGGTCCCGAAGGCGACCCGAGGCGATGCGAGTACTGGCGCCACTGTGGGATCGATGGATCGCCCTGTGCCTGCTGCGGAGGAAGCGTGACGCAGTGCCCTCCCGGCACGGAGAGCTCACCCGTCACCTGGGTCGGGACCTGCCGCAACCCGGAGGACGGCAAGGACTACCTGATCTCGTACAACGACTGCTGCGGACGGACCTTCTGCGGCCGCTGCATGTGCAACCGCAACGAAGGCGAGAGGCCCGAGTATCACTGGTACCGAAACCACGACATCAACAGGTGCGCGGGCGCGAGCTCGCAGCTCTACAACTGCTCCGTCGCCGTGGTGATCGGCGAGGCGAGCGCGCAGCAGCCCGAACGTTGAAGGTCATGCGCCTGCATACCCGTGGCCTCGTCGCGTCGAGCTTCGTCGCACTGGCCCTGGGCGCCGGCGCGCTGGCCGAGACCTCCGCTCCGAGTGTCGAGCACTACATCCTCCATTGCTCGGGCTGCCATGGGCTCGATGCCGACGGCATCCCGGAGGTGGCGCCCTCGCTCGACGAGATCGATCTGCTCGCCTCGAGCGACGCCGGGCGGGCCTACCTCGTTCGCGTGCCCGGGGTCGCCCAGGCCGCGCTGACCGATGCCGATCTGGCCCGACTCCTGAACCATCTGGTCGAGCGCATCGGCGGCGCCCCTCCCGAGCCGCCCTATGGCGCCGCCGAGGTGGGCGCCCTTCGCGCCTCGCCCCTTCGCGATCCCGTGGCCGCGCGACCTGCCACGAGGCCGGATTCCGGCGGTTGAAGGCCGGGCGAGGGCGAGCCCCTCCAGGCAGACCCTCCTCGTCTTAGCTTTGCGTGAGAACGCCCATCGCTGCCTGCGTTTGGTAGTAGGCTCGGGCGCCGGACCCGGGGCGAGGAGAAACAGAATGGCGCGCTACATGACGTGGAACATCGAGTGGTTCACGCGGCTCTTCGACGCCGCTGGACAGCCCCTGAACGACAATCAGCCGGATGAGGGGAGGCCTCCGCAGACCCGGGCCCAGCGCCTCCAGGCGATCGCCAACGTCCTCGCCCACGTGAACCCGGCCTTCGTGGGGATCGTCGAGGGACCGGACTCGACGAACGCGAATCCCACCCGCTCGGTGGACTCGGTGCTCGCCTTCTCACAGCTCTTCGGCCTCCCC
>CAZQMY010000541.1:0-3805 GCA_964594405.1 uncultured Spirochaetaceae bacterium
GGAGCGCTGGCTGCGGGCCTCCGCGCTCTGCGCGCAGGACGCCGAGGCCGAGCGGGCCGAGCTGCTTCGCAGCGCCACGCTCGCCGATCCGGGCTTCGCGCCGGCCCTGGCCGAGCTCGCCCGGGTCTGTGAGCAGATCGAGGCGTTCGCCGAGGCCGAGCAGGCCGCCGGCCGAGCCCTGGACGTCGCTGGCAGCGAGGCGCTCGCGGGATCCGATCGTGTGGAGACCGCTCTGTGCGGCGGTCGCTGCGCCCGGGGTCTGGGGCGGCTCGAGCAGGCCGCCCGCTTCTACGCGGCCGCCATCGAGGTGGACGCCGATCACGAAGGCGCCATGGAGGCCGCCGGCGAGATCTTCTTCGAGCTGCACGACTACTCTGCCGCGCGGCGTCTGCTGGAGGCGCGACTGGCGCGCCCGGGCGAGGACGCCCAGCGCGCGCTGCATCTGGCCATGATCGCCCGCGGCTACGAGAGCGAGGGGGATGCCGCGTCCGCCGAGCGCCACTACGAGGAGGCGCTCGGTCGCGATGCCGGACTGGCGCTCGCTCACGAGGGGGCCATCCGTCTGCGGGTCGAGGCGGGGCAGAACGATCGCACGGTGGCGGCCCTCGACCGATTCATCGCCGCCGACGAAGACAGGTCCCGACGCGCCGCTACCCATCTGCAGGCGGCGAAGCTGCTGATCGAGGACACGCGCACCACGCAGGCCGAGGGTCACCTTCGCGACGCCACCACCCTCGATCCCGATCTCGAGGAGGCCTGGCTGCTCCTCGTCGAGCTGCTGATCGACGCCGAGCGCGAGCGCGACGCGCTCGACGCATCGTCGAGCGCGCTCGAAGCGGTCGACGCCGACGCGACGCGCGCGAGGATCGCGCTGCTGCGCGGACGGCTGCTGGACGCCCGGGGCGACACCCGCGAGGCGTCGGAGGCCTATCTCGAGGCGGCTCGACGCGACCCGGAATGCATCGAGGCAGCGCTCGGCTGTGGCCGACTGCTGCGGAGCATGGGCGACTGGCGCTCGGCCGCGGTCGCCCTGCGAGACTTCGCGCGCGCCCATCCGGACCCCTCGGACCTGGCGCTCGCGCAGGTCCACCTGGATTGTGGCCGACTGCTGGCCGGGCCCCTCGAAGACGTGGCCGGCGCGGTGGAGTGCTACGAGCACGCCGTCGCCCTGCAGCCCGAGCTACACGAGGCACGAGAGCCCCTGGCCTCCCTGCTCGCCCATCTTCCCGAGCGCTGGAAGGATGCGACCCGACACCACCGCGAGCTGCTCGAAGAGGATCCGACCCGAGCCGCCTCCCTGCGCGCCCTGCTCGAGATCTCCCGCCGACGCAACCTCGACCGCGCCGCCGACCTGGGACTCGCGCTGCTGCGCGCCCTCGGCGCGGCCTCGCCCGACGAGCTGGCCCATGCGCCGAGCCACCTCTCGGTGCGCATCGGCAGCAGCGAGCAGCTGAGCGACGAGACCTTCGAGCGCGCCCGGCGAATCGCCAACGCCGCCGCGCAGGACATTGCGGAGGCCCTGGGCATCCAGCCCGCACCGCCCCTCTGTGCGGCCGACGGTCCGCTGGGCGAGTTCTGGAAGCGCCTCTGCGCAGCCGAGGATCGGCTCGGCGCGCCGAACCTGGGCCGGCTGAGCACCGAGGAGCTGGGCAGCGTGGTCTACAGCGTGACGGCGCTGGCGGCCGATCCGGGAGGCAACTGCAACGACGGGCCCTTCGTCCACGAGCTCGACCAGTCCCTGGGTCGATGGAGCCGACGGCGAATCCGCAAGATCCTCGGCGAGCACGAGGTGCGCGAGATCCAGTCGGTCGACTACGAACGCTGGCGCATTGACCTTCGCACCCTCGCGGCGGCCATCGCGCTGGACGAGGGCGAAGGCGATCTGCGCACCGCGCTCGTCGCACTCGTGCTCGATCCGAGCTCGGAAGAGTGCGCCGGGCCGGCCGAGAGCGCGAACATCAGCCTGGTCGTCGCCGCCAGCCCGCCGGCGCGCGGGCTGGTCGCGAAGGTGATCGAGGCCTGGATCGCGGAGATCGAAGGCAGCGCCTGAATCGGGAGCGGCAGCGCAGAGCGGGCCGCCGAAGCCAGAGCGGAGACAGAACGATGGTCGAGAGATCCAATGCTGACCTGCGGCGCCATCGCCGCCTCACGCTCCGCATCCTCGTGGACTACTTCACGGACTCGGGCGTGCGCTGCGACTATGCCACCACGCTCGGCGCCGGCGGCATGTTCCTCGAGTGTGAGCCGCCACTCGAGACCGGAACACGCGTGAAGGCACGCTTCAAGCTGCCCGGCGGCGACGACTACCACGAGGTCGAAGGCTACGTGGTCTGGCGGAGCGGCGCCCCGGTCCCGGGTCGACCCAGTCAGCCCCCGGGCGTGGGCCTCAAGTTCACCGATCAATCGGCCATCGCGCGGCTGGCCCGCGAGCTCGAGCGCTACCAGTGCTGACGCTCAGAGCGCCGGCGGCGTAGCGAGCACGCGTCGGGGGAGCGTACCGAACGAGTCAGCGGCATCGCAGACGCGGTAGGCGTCGGGCGAGTCGAGCAGCGCGCGCACGAGCCGATGATGCAGGGAGTGCCCGCCGCGCTCGACCTGCACATGGCCGCGAATCGGCAGCCCCATCAGCGCCAGGTCGCCGATCAGGTCGAGCACCTTGTGGCGCACGAACTCGTCCGGCCAACGAAGCCCATCGGGATTCATGACGCGGCGATCATCGAGGACGACTGTGTTGTCCAGGGACCCGCCCCGAGCCAGGCCGTTGCGCCAGAGCTCGCTCACCTCCTGCAGGAAGCCGAAGGTGCGCGCCGGTGCGAGCTCGCGCTCGAAGAAGTCGGGCGTGAGGCGCGGCACCTCGAAGGCCTGGCGACCGATGGCCGGATGGTCGAAGTCCACGACGTAGGAGACGCGGAAGGACCGCGCCGGCTCGATGCTGATGCGCCTCGGCCCATCGACCACCTCGACGGGTCGGGCGATCTCGAGGTGCGGGCGAAGCGTGCTCTGCTCGAAGACGCCGGCGCGGCGCAGCAGCCTCGTGAAGGGCGCTGCGCTGCCGTCCATGACGGGCACCTCGGGCCCCTCGACCTCTACCTCGACGTTGTCGATCTGCATGGCGTGGAGCGCGGCCATCAGGTGCTCGACGGTCGACACGCTGGCGGTCTCGCGGGCGATCGTCGTGGCATTCGAGGTGGAGCTGACACGCGCCGGACGGGCCGGGATCTCCACGGCACCGGGGCGGTCCCGATCCGCGGCCCGGGCCGAGCCGCCGTGCCTCGGGGCGGGGCGCTGGAAGAAGAGGATGCCGGCGCCCGCGCGGCCGGGTCGCAGGGTCAGCTGCACGGGAACGCCGCGATGAAGCCCGACGCCGGTACACGACACCTTCTCCGCGATGGTTCGCTGCTGCCTGTCCTGCTGCCGATCGTGCTGCAACCCCGCCCGTCCCCTCGCCGCACGCGGATCCGTTGGTGACGGTCCCCCAGACCGTGAGGCGAACGGTAGGACACAGCCCTCTTCATCCGCCTCGGGTCATGCCTCGGTTTCGAGCAGGGGTGTGCAACGGACGCCCGCCTCGGACGATAGCGCCCAATCGGCGCCGAGGGGCAGAAGCCCCGTCACGACGCGGCGCACAGCTGGCAGCACCGCTACTGCACCTCGGTCCGGGTCTGCGCGCCGGTGAGTGAGCCGCGGACCTCCTGCAGGATCTCGCGGGTCGACTGGTATCGGTCGGCGGGGTCCTTGGCCAGGCAGCGATTGACGATGACGGCCAGGGCGGCGGGCAGGTTGGGCGAGAGCTCGCGGATGTCCG
>CAZQMY010000542.1:0-3799 GCA_964594405.1 uncultured Spirochaetaceae bacterium
TGAGTCGTGTCAGGGAGACGATATCCCGGACAGGGTGGAACTCGAAGGGCTCCGGCGGCGCTTCAAGAGCGAAGACACACACATCGAGATGCTGCCCCGATCCATTCTCCTCAACAGGCGACTTGCGTGCGCCATTCAGTGCAGAGCCGACGATCTGCCTGCGACGGACCCGTTCGCCTGGTGGTCGCATCCCGTGCCTTGCATGGCAAGCCCGGCGTCTCCGTCGAGTTTCCGACGAGGCGTGCGTTGACCAGTCGGGCTCATGGAATGGCGCACACGCCCCGCGGCTCAGTCAGGCCCGTCCATCTTCTCGGCGGGCTGCCGACGGAGGGCGTGCGTCGAGGCGTCGATCGGATCCGGGACGTCCTGCCCATCCGATCCTTGTCGCGATTCATCGAATCGACGACCGGCGCGTCGGAGCCGGTGGGGGTCTTGCTGCCTCCCCACGTCGAGACCTCTCAGCTCGTCGAGGATTGGGAGGTGCGCGACTATCTCGCTCACCGGTTCGGTGAAGGCGCCCGCATCGGCAATGTCCTGACCCTCGTCGACGCGGAGGTCGTTGGCGATCAGCTCGATTCGGCGGATCCGATCTCTGCCCATGGTTGGGGCAGGGGTGCTCACGATACCCGTACAGTGGCCGACATCGCAGTCGGCCTGATCGAGTCCGCAACACACCTGGTCCTCATCGGAGATCGGCGGTCCCGGGGTGAGCGACTCCGTGTGCTGGACGTCCTGAATCCGAAGGCCGCCAGGCTCGTGCTCGAGGACGCACCGGGCGCCGGACTCCGGCAGTTCGTGACTGGCCCCAGGCGAGCCGGAGAGGCTGCCTCCGCCCGAATCGTGCCACCCTGGCTCGCCCTGCTGCAGGGCGAGTACGCGGCCCAGTCGGCGCCCGGTCGGTTCCTCTACACACGCTCGCGCCCCTTCGATCCCGAGCGGTTCGGGGCCTGGCTAGCGCGTCCCCCGCGCGGGCTCGTACGCGGTAAGGGGAAGGTCTGGCTTGCCGATCGATGCGAGCAGGCCATCGGCTACTCGTGTGCGGGCTCCGTCCATCGAGTATTCGAAGCCGGTCGCTGGTGGGCGAGCTGTGGGGGCTCGGTGTGGCCGACGTGCGACGCGGAGCGGCGCCGGCTGCTCGATCGGTGGCATCCACGATTCGGTGACCGCCGACAGGAGATCGCGTTCCTGGCGCTCGATCTCGATCCGGAGGAAGTCTGCTCGGCGCTCGACTCCTGCCTGCTCTCGGAGGACGAGGCGTTGGATGTGGTCCTGCCGGCGTCCGTAGCGACCCCAGCGGGCGCGGTGGCGACGGGTCGCGGCGACCTGCAGTGACGCTCGACTGCCTGGGGGGTCGGCTCAGCCCGTGCGAATCGAGCGTACTCGGGGCAGAAACGCCCCCTCGACTGGAGTCAACACACGCATGTCCCACTGTTTCGACTACACGAACAAGCGCGTCGTCATCACCGGCGCATTCTCGGGCGTAGGCGCAGCGCTCCTCGACGTTCTCGCGGAGCTCGGTCGCCCCGAGGTCATCGCGCTCGACCTCAAGGAGCCGGAGGGGCCGCACGATCGATTCATCGAGACGAACATGGGCGACGCGGGCTCGGTGGACGCCGCGATCGCGGCGATCGACGCGCCGATCGACGCGCTCTTCAACAACGCGGGGATCGCCGCGACGCATCCCGTCGAGGACGTGATGGCCGTGAACTGGCTCGGGCTCCGCCAGCTCTCGGACGGCCTCCTCCCCAAGATCCGCGAGGACGGGGCGATCGCGAACACCGCCTCCATCGCCGGAGGCCAGTGGCCGGGCCACCTCCAGGAGGTGCTCGAGTGCATCGCGATCGAGGACCGCGACGAGCTCTTCGGCTGGTGCCGGGACCATGCCGAGCTCGTCGGCGACGGCTACGCCTTCTCGAAGGAGTGCGTGCAGGTCCACACGATGAAGAGCGCGACGGCGACGCTCGCGCAAGGGGTGCGCACGAACAGCGCGTGTCCCGCGCCGATCGACACGCCCCTGCTTCCCGACTTCACCAAGACGATCAGCGAGAAGACGATCAACTGGACGATCGAGCAGATCGGCGGGACCATCGCGACGCCCCGAGACATCGCGATGAGCCTCGCCTTCCTGGGCTCCGAGGCCTCACGCTACGTCAACGGGGTCAACTTGAACGTCGACATGGGCTTCAACGCCTTCATGACGACGGGCCAGCTCGACTTCTCGGGACTGGCCTAGACTCCGGCGCCCACCGAGCCCGAACCGAGAACAGGAGAACCCCGAATGAACCCCTTCACCCTCGACCCGATGGGGACGACCGCCTTCGGCGAAGGCGGCATCGCCGGCCTCGCCCAGCACGTGCGCGCCCACGGCAGCCGCGCGTTCGTCGTGAGCGACGCCGGCGTGAGCGGAGCCGGCGTCCTCGACAAGGTCACCGAAGCGCTGACCGGAGCGGACATCGAGTGGACCTACTTCGTCGACGTCGACCCGAATCCGACGGACGCCAACGTCGCCGCGGGCGTGGCGGCGCTGCAGGAGTTCGGCGCCGACGGCGCCGTGATGCTGCTCGTCGGCGGCGGCTCCGTCATGGACTGCGGCAAGTACATCGCCATGGCCGCGCCGTCGGGCATCGACGACCTCTCGCTGGCCTTCTCGCCCGATCTCAACCCCGAGGACAAGATCGACTTCTCGACGCTCGCTCCCGCCGCACGGGCCAGCGCGCCCTGCGTGCCGACGATCGCCGTGCCGACGACGTCCGGCACCGCATCCGAGACGAACGGCGGCGGGCTGATCACGCGGCGCACGGACCATCGCAAGCTCACCTTCAGCCATCCGGACGTGAAGCCGCGCGCGGTCGTGCTCGACCCGCTCTTGACCGTCGGCCTCCCTGCTGGCGCGACGGCGGCCTGCGGGATGGACGTCCTGACCCACTCGATCGAGGCCTTCACCTCGACGGCGTCCAACCCCTACTCCGACGGCCTGGCGCTGCACGCGATCCGGCTCACCGGCGAGTGGCTGCCGCAGGCCGTCGCCGACGGCAGCAACGTCGAGGCCCGGTCCGCGATGCAGGTCGCCTCCCACCTCGCGGGCCGCGCGTTCTCGTCCGGACCGCTCCTCGGGCTGGTCCACGCCACGGGGCACCCCATCTCCGGCACCTACGGCGTGGCCCACGGGCAGACGCTCGCCACCATGCTCCCCCACGTGATGCGCTTCAACCTCGAGGCCGTCGCCGACCGCTACGCCGACGTCGGGCTCGCGCTCGGCGTCGCCCGCGACGCCCAGGCCGCGATCGAGGCGGTCGAGAAGCTGTCGGCGACCGTCGGGACCGACCGCCGGCTGAGCGACCTGGGGGCCAAGGCGGCCGACGTCGACGCACTCACGACCGACGCGCTCCGCGACATGATCATCCTGAGTACGCCGCGCTACCCGAGTCGCGAGGACGTCCGAGCACTGTACGAGCTCGCGATGTGATGGGCGCTGGGATCGGCCCTTCGAGCCTGTCTCGGGAACTCACTCGCACCTGGAGGCACTTGACGCGTTGGGAGGCTGCGCAGGCTCGGCTCGACAGCGGCGACTCGGCGCAGCGCATCCGGAAACAGACCAGACGAGGACTTCGATGCCCCTGGACCAAGAGCCCACAGACAAGCCACGCCGCCTTCCTGTCACCGTCCTCTCGGGCTTCCTCGGTGCCGGAAAGACGACGCTGCACAACCAGGTTCTGGGAAACCGGGAGGGCAGGCGTGTCGCGGAGATCGGCAACGACATGAGCGATCACGACATCGAGGGGGTAAATCAGCACTAATT
>CAZQMY010000543.1:0-3785 GCA_964594405.1 uncultured Spirochaetaceae bacterium
GGGGCTGCCCGGCAAGAGCGGGGTGGGCGGCGGGATCCTGGCCATCGTGCCCGCACGTTGCAGCCTCGCCGTCTGGTCTCCGGGACTGAACGAGAACGGAAACTCCGCAGTGGGCACCCGCGCCCTCGAGGCGCTCGTCGACTGTACCGGCCTGGCGATCCTCTAGCCGCCGAGACGAGTCCCGGGAGCTTCGCGCGGCGGGGCGCCGGGGTTTCATTGGTTCGCCTATACTGCGCCGCCCCATCATCGCCCCACACCGAGGACACCCGCGTGGACGAAGCCCAGCCCGTGTCCGAGCCCGCCCGAATCCAGGAGCTGCACCCGAGCTTGCTGTGGATGGGCGTCGTCGCCCTGGTCTACGTCCTGCTGATCGGCGTCGGCGTCGTCGGCGAAGGCTTCCGATGGCTCTCGGGGGGCTCGGAAGGCGCCGCACAGATCTTCGCCTTCGCGAGCAATCCGCTCTTCGGCGTGATCCTCGGCACGCTGGCCACTGCGCTCGTCCAGTCCTCGAGCACCGTGACGTCGGTGATCGTCGGACTGGTTGCCGGCGGTGTCCCCGTCTCGATCGCGATCCCGATGATCATGGGCGCCAACATGGGCACGACGATCACCAATACCATCGTCGGCCTGGGCAGCCTCAAGGAGAAGGGCGCCTTCGGGAAGGCCTTCAAGGCGGCGACCGTCCACGACTTCTTCAATCTCTACAGCATCGTGCTCTTCCTGCCGATCGAGATCCTCTTCCAGCCCCTGGAGCGCGTCTCCGGCGTGATGGCCGGCTGGCTCGCAGCCGGATCGACTCGCGAGACATCGGTGTCTCAGGCCAACGTGCTGGCCAAGGCCACCAAGCCGGTCTCGAAGTGGATCGTGCACCAGTTCGACGGTCTGCCCGAGACGCTCGGCGCATCCCTGGCGATCGCGGTCGGCATCGGCATGATCATGGCTTCCGTGATCTACCTCGGGAAGCTGCTTCGCAACGCGATGACGGGCAAGGCCCGTCGCATCATCGACATCGCGATCGGACGTGGCCCCGTGACGGGGATCGCATCCGGCACGATCGTGACCATCCTGGTGCAGTCCTCTTCGACGACGACCAGCCTGGTCGTTCCCCTGGCCGGTGCCGGCGCGCTGACGACACGGCAGGTCTACCCCTTCACGCTCGGCGCCAACATCGGCACCTGCATCACGGCGCTGCTGGCGGCGATGGCCATCAGCGGCGACAGCAAGGTGCTGGCCCTGCAGATCGCGCTCTCGCACCTCCTCTACAACGTCGTCGGCGTACTCGCCTTCGCCGCGATCCCCTGGCTCTGGTCGCTGCCGCTGCGTTCCGCCAGCTGGCTGGGCGACAAGGTCACCCTCAATCGCGCCTGGGCGGCGGGCTACATCTTCGTCGTCTTCTTCGGATTGCCGGGTGTCGTCTTCGGCACGAATGCGCTCTTCTCCTCACCGTCGGAGGCGATCCGATCGGCGCAGCGGCAGGACGGCGGCCTCCAGGCCGTGCAGCGCGAGGTCGAGGAAGCCGATCTCAACATCGAGTAGGGCTGCGGACGAGCGATCGGCTCCGCCGGGCGGCGAGCGCGATCCACAAGGAGGCGGACCGTGGGAAGATCGAGACAGTCGAGGAGCCCGTTGGCACCTTGCGCGCCGTCGGCCTCGTCGCCCGGGACGAGCCCGATCGGGGCGCCCCTCTCGAACGTCTCTGTATCTTCACCACGACGACCGACGCCGGCTGTGCGAAGCTCGACGGATCGGACGCGCCCCGACGCGCGCGCCCCCCGGAGTGAATCACGATGGAAACCTCTCGGCTGTACTCGTCGGATCGCCCGCGCCCCCCGGCGCGGATCGGATCGCGGCGGCTCCTCCTCGTCCTCGCGCTGCTCGGCCTCATCGACCTCACGGGCTGTCGCGAGCTCCTCGACTCGGGGCGGACCATCGGCGAGGAGGATGTCCTCCGCGGACGGCCCGCCGCGCGCGGCGGCCCGGAGCTGAGCCCCGCCGAGCTCGCCCAGGGCTGGGTGGCCCTCGAGGCGGGCGACGCCGACGAGCTGCGCGACGCGCTGCAGGACCGGATCCAGGCCAGCATCGACCTCTTGATCGATCGTCGACTCGCCACCCACCGAAGGCGAGAGCGGCGATGGGCAGGGCGATCGAGCAGTTCTGTCGCTGTGCTCCACACGCCCGCCCGCGCCGGGCGGCGCTGGGCGGCGCTTTGCGAGCAGGGCCGTCGGAAGGCTTCTCAGGGCGCCCCGGCCTCGCTGTCCCACGAGTAGATCAGCGCACCACGCTCGTCGAAGAAGTTCACCCGCGCCGATCCCCGACTCAGACGAAGCACGCCGAAGCCCGCGACCTCCGAGTGGAAGCGCGGCCTCGGCCCTCGCTTGAACCAGCCACCGGCCTCGCGCGGCGCGCCGGCCACGCCCTGGATCAGCTGGTCGACGCCCTCGGCCTGCGTGTGCTCCTGCTGGTGGGCGTGCCCAGCGAGGTAGAAGTCGAGCCCGCACTCCCGGATCAGCGGCGCCATTCGATCGGCCAGACGCCTGGAGCGCCCATGGGCCTTCGAGAAGAGCGGATGATGGCCGAAGGCGATGCGCCAGCCCCGATGCTCGGCGTCGCAGAGGAACGCCCGGGCCTCTGCGAGCGGGCCCTCGAAGTCCGTGAGCGGGTCGCCCGCGATGCTCTCGTCGCGCTTGAAGATGGGCGGCGTGAAGAGGCCGAAGACATGGACCCACTCCGGCGTGCCGGGCACCGCGGCGCTGTAGTCGAGCATCGTCCAGGTCGGATGCCGGGCCGCGTAGTCGGCCTGCGCGGCGAGGCCGCTCTCGACGTCGTGGTTGCCCGCGACGCTGAAGAGTGGAACGCCGAGCGCCGTGAGCGCTGCGTAGGGTCGACCGAAGACGTGGTCGAGCCTCGGATCGTCCCCGCCCGTGAGCGCCGAGCCATAGACGACGTCTCCCACGATCAGACCGATGTCGCAGCCGATGCTCTCGCAGACCGCCGCCATCGAGCGGCCCACCGCGTACTGCACTTCGCTGCCCGTGCCCGAATCGCCGAAGACGAGGATCGTGTAGTCGCCCGGTCCGCCGGGCCCGACTGCTCCCTCGGACCGGGGCACCGGCACGCGGTCCTCGCAGGAGACGATCGCGAGCACCAGCGCCGCCCACCACGCCCGATGCGCACAAGAGCGACTCATGACTTCCCACCCCCCTGGATGCGAACCGATCCGCCCACACGTACCATTCTCGGAGGGCGGCGGCACCGGGACAAATCCGCACATCACCAGGCCTCCGAAGCGGAGCGCAGGCGGTTTGACCCGCCCCCGGGCCGCGTGTACGTTGGGGTGGACCGGTGCGTCGTGGCTTGATCGCAGGGTCCCTCTCGAGCATGGGATCCTGTGAACCCGGTCAGGTCCGGAAGGAAGCAGCCGTAGCAGGTTTTCGGCTGCGGGTGGGGGTGCCCTGCGGTCTCCCCTCGGCGCACAGGCTCCGCCACGGCTCACCCGATCCCGACCGGGACACGAGCGCATCGGGTGCGGTGACCGGGTGGGCGTGAGCGGCGGCGGGGAGAGGGGCTGTGCTGAATTATATGGTCTCACCTAACGTGAGTGACGAGAAGGACGTCAAGGACGACCAGCAGCTGCCGCCCATCATTGGCGCGTGCGATGAGGACGCCGTTGACGACGGCTGCCCCCGCGGGGAGGAGATCGTGCGGTCGAAGGCCGGCACGCCTCCCCGGGCCGCGTCGTGCAGTCTCATTTCTCTGCTGACCGTCCTCGCTTGTATCGGAGGTGC
>CAZQMY010000544.1:0-3711 GCA_964594405.1 uncultured Spirochaetaceae bacterium
GGATCTCGTCCACCTTGAAGGGCTTGGTGATGTAGTCGTAGGCGCCTTCCTTCATCGCCGCGATGGCGCTGTCGGTGCTGGCGAAGGCCGTGATGACCACGACGACGCTCTCCGGCGAGATCTGCCGAGCGGTGTGCAGCAGATCGAGACCGCTCTTCTCGCCCATCTGCATATCCGTGATCACGACGTCGATCTCGTCGTTCTCCAGGCAGAGCAGCCCGGAATCCACATCGGCGGCCGTGCTCACCGCAAAGCCCTCGCGCCTGAAGAAGATCTCCAGGAACTCGCGCATGCTCCGCTCGTCGTCGACGACGAGAATGTGTCCCTTGTCGCTCACTGCTCCGCTCTACTCCCGCTCCTGCATCGACGGCAGGATCACTCTGAATGTGGTTCCGGTTCCCATCTCACTCTCGACGCTGAGCGCGCCACCGTGGACCTCGACGATCCTGTGCACCATCGCGAGCCCGAGCCCCGTCCCCATCTGCTTGGTCGTGAAGAAGGGCTCGAAGATCCGCTCTCGGATCTCGTCTGAAATGCCCGGGCCCTGATCCCGGACCACGATCTCCACGTGCGGCGACCTCTCCTCGGCATCGGGGGTCCGTCCAGAGGCACGCTGATCTCCGTTACGGCGCGCGACTCCCCCGTCTTGAGTGAGGCCGTGCATACCGGCTCTGAGGCCCAGCGTCAGGATTCCCCCGTCCTCCATCGCCTGGATCCCGTTGATCGCCAGATTCCAGACGACCTGCCTCAGCTGGTCGGCGTCCCCAGAGACACAGAAAGTCCCGCCTCGGGTCTCACAGCGCACGCGCACGCCCTCGGGACCGGCCGACTCGGTCGACTCGAGCATCTTGGCCACGTCGAGGATCAGCTCACCCAGGTCCACGCGGCTCGCCTTCGGCGGATTCGGACGGGAGTACTGCAGGAAGTCGCTGATGAGTACGTTCAGCCGATCCGCCTCGCGCACGACGATGTCCAGGAGCTGACGGCTCTCGCGGTCCGTCGCCTCCCAATCCACCGTTGCCCCCAGGATCTGCACCGACCCGGAGATCGAGGCCAGCGGATTCCGGATCTCATGCGCGATCTTGGCCGCCATCTCGCCCACGGCGGCGAGCCGCTCGGACTGACGCAGCTCGCGCTCCATCGCGACCACCTTCGTCACGTCCTGGAAGATCACGATGTGGCCCGCAGGCGCCTCGTCGGGTCCCTTGAGGACCGACGAGGCCAGCCCCAGGTAGAGCTCCTCGCCCCGGGAGTTCGAGTACGCGATCCGCCCTCTCCCGTTCGGTGCCCCGCGCTCTCCCTCGTTCGATGCGTCGAGTACTGCCCCGGCACCCGGGATCACCGATTCCAGGGGCTCACCATGGACCTCGTCACGCGACCTCCCAGTGATCCGCTCCGCCTCCGGGTTGAACGACGTGACTCGCCCCTCCTGATCGATGGTGAGCAGGCCGCTCATGATGCTCTCGATGGTCAGGCGGTGAAGGTCACGAAGCTGCCGGAGATCGCTCGTGCTCTGATCGAGCGCCGCGCCGGTCCGCATCAGCTCGGCGGAGAGTAGACTCGAGAGCACACCCACCAGGTAGAGCGCTCCCACGTGGACGCCCCAGATCGCCCCGAGCACAGCGATCGGCAGGAGCTCGCCGTCCTCGACCAGGCGCGGGAAGAGCCCCAGCCGCCCGCCGAAGAGGATCACGCCGTACGCCAACGCCGAGAGCGTGGCCGAGACGATTGCGCCCCGGCGCTCGAAGAGCCCGGAGCCGTAGAGCGTCACCACGACGTAGAGGAAGGTGAAGATCGATTCTCGGCCACCGGAGTAGTGGACCAGCGACGTGACGATCCCGACGTCGATGGCGAGCTGCGCGCTCGCATAGAGCGCTGGCCGCCTTACGTAGGCGAGAGTCGCCGCGGAGAAGATCGTCGAGGCGAAGGCGGCTGCCACGGTGAGGTAGAGACCGACCCGCGCATCCTCTGCCAGCGCCTGGCCCAGGCCATCGAGCCCCACCGCCGTTCCGAAGGCCAGCACCGTGAGGGCCAGCCGCGCGAAGAGCAGCCGCACCAGTCCCTTTTCGGTGCGCTCGTCCAGGCCCGGAGCCGAAACCATGCCGAAGGCTCCGTCGACTCGATCAGTTGATCGAGTCGGCGATGGTGAAGATCGGAAGGTACATCGCGATCAGGATCGTACCGATGGAGCCGCCCATGAAGACCATCATGAGGGGCTCGAGCATGGAGGTCAGCGCGCCCACCGCGGTATCGACTTCGTCATCGTAGAAGTCGGCGATCTTGCTGAGCATGATCTCCATCGAACCGGTCTCCTCACCGACCGCGACCATCTGGACCATCATTCCCGGGAAGACCTTCGAGTCCTGCAGGGGCTCCGCGATGGTCTTGCCCTCGGAGATCGAGGCACGAGTGCCCTGCAGCTCCTCTTCGATGATCATGTTGCCCGCCGTCTTCGCCACGATGTCGAGCCCATCCAGGATCGGCACGCCACTCGAGATCATCGTCCCGAGCGTGCGTGTGAAGCGGGCGACCGCCACCTTCTTGATGATGTTGCCGAAGATCGGAAGGTGGAGCGCGACCAGGTCCGTCTTGTAGCGGAACGCCGGGCTACGCTTGCGCGCCTGGCCGAAAGCCGTGAAGAACACGAAGGCGCCGCCGATCATGTAGTGCACATAGGCCTGCAGCCAGGCGGAGAGATCGATCACCATCTGCGTCGGCCCGGGAAGGGCGCCGCCAAAGTCCTCGAACATCTTCTCGAAGACGGGGATCACCTTCACGAGGAGCAGCACGATACATGCCACGGCGATCACGGTCACCGTGGTCGGATAGACCATCGCGCCCTTGAGCTGCTTGGCCAGCTTGTCGGCCTTCTCCAGCTGGACGGCCAGACGGTTCAGGATCGTATCCAGGATGCCGCCCACCTCGCCCGCAGCGACCAGATTGACGTAGAGGCTGTCGAAGACGTGGGGATGCCTGCCCAGCGCCTCGGCGAAGGTCGCGCCCGACTCGACGTCGTTGCGGACCTCGCGGATTGCCTTCTTGAAAGTCGGGTTCTCCTCCTGATCCCCGAGAATCTGGAGACATTGAACGAGCGGGAGACCTGCGTCCACCATCACGGCGAACTGCCGCGTGAAGACAACCAGATCCTTGGTCGTCACCTTCGGCTGGAGGAAGGTGAAGATCTCGCTGATGTCCTTCGGCTTCTCCTTGACCTTGCCGGGGACGATGCCCTGCGAGCGCAGCTGCGCCATCACGGCTTCTGCGTTCTTGGCCTCGAGCTCGCCCTTCTTGCTCGCTCCGTCCCTCGTCTTGCCCGTCCAGGTGTAGACCGCCATTCGCTTCCCTCCGCCAGCAAGGCCGGCGCTCTCTCGCCTATGCGCGCATCCCGTCGAACGCCGAGCTCCGGCCCGGCTAGGCTCCGCCGGAGCCCTGTGGCCCCTTCATGACCAGCTGCTTGAGCTCATCGGTATCGGGGCTTCGCCCCTCGGCCACCTCGAGTGAGACGAGGCGACGCGACACCAGATTCGCGAGCGACTGGTTCATCGTCTGCATGCCGAACTTCGACTGACCAACCTGCATGGCCGAATAGATCTGATGGATCTTGTCCTCCCGCACCAGATTGCGGATCGCTGCGTTCGGCACCATCACCTCGTGCGCGAGCGCCCGGCCGGGCCCGTGCGCCCGCGGCAGCAGCGTCTGACACATCACGCC
>CAZQMY010000545.1:0-3709 GCA_964594405.1 uncultured Spirochaetaceae bacterium
AGGTTCCGCGATGGATCACGTTTCCTGGCCCGAGCGTGATCCGAGCTGGTGTAGCCTCTCCGGGGGGATCACGCTCGTTGCGACCGTCCGGAGACAGCCGGCCGGTCCATCGCGAAGCGGGGAGGGCGAAGCATCGCCTCGCTGACATTCGAAGGGCTCGGCGCGCAGTGGGAGATCGTGCAGCAAGCGCGGCAGCTCTGGCGCGACGGCGTTCATGTCCCCCTGCGCCGCCAGGTCTACGATCTGGTGCACTATCTCGCGCTGCACGCCGGCGAGCTGATTCCACATGAAAAGGTCCGCTCGCGCGTCTGGCCCGACGTCGCTGTGAGCCGGGATGCCTACTATCGCCTGCTCCATGATGCTCGCATGGCCTTGGGCGATCCAAGCGGAGACGAGTGCCTGATCGAGACCGTGCGTGGCCGTGGAATCCGCTTTCGCGCTTCGGTCTCGGTCCGGGATCCCGTGGACTCCGAAGCCGATGTCCGCCTGGGTGGTCTGTCCGCCGAGGCCCGGCGATCACTCGCGATGGGGGCGGTGCTCGGCGAGCGATTCCCGATTCGCGTCTTTCGCGAGCTGAGCGCGCCGGGGCTGCACTTGAAGCACCTCGACGAGGCGGTGGCCCTCGGCCTGTTGCGTCATGACTCCAGCGTCGAGGTTCTGGCCTTCACCGATCCCGCCGTTCGCGACGCGCTGCTCGAGGGCGTGATTCCGACCGAGCGGAGGCGGATACACGAGGGCGCCGTTCGAACGCTCCAACGCGAGGCGTCCGTTGCGCCGCCGACCTTCCTCGATGCGATCGGAGCACAGCTCGGGGAGTGGGCGGCCATCGATGGTCCCGACGAGCCGATCGCGCTCGGGATCGATCTTGCGACGAATTGGGAGCGCACCGACCAGCTCGGACCGGCCCGCTCGATGCTCGAGCAGCTGCTCGACCTGCCGGGGTTGGTCGCCGCGCAGCGCGCCGACCTCTACATCCGTCTGGCCTCGCTGCTGAAGAAGCTCGGCGAAGTCGGCGAGATGCGGCGGTGTGCGCTCGAGGCCTGGCGGTCCGCGAGCCTCGAGGCCGATGCCGATCTCCATGCCAGCGCTCTGCTGGCTGCGCCGTGGTCGCTCATCCATGGTCGCGTCGATCTGGAATGGGCGAGGGCGGCGGAGCGGACGATCCGCGCGCTGGAAGGCCCCCCGAGCCCGATTCACGCGGAGCTCCTCAACCGGTTGGCCTACGTGACGTACTGGTCGAAGGATCCAGACGGGGCGGTCCGATACAACGACGAGGCGCGCGAGATGGCGCGTGCGCTCGGCGACGATCGCGTCCTCGCGTGGGTCGCCCTGATCGACCACATGGTGCACGACGCTCCGGACGCGCTGGACATCCGCTTCGACTTCGCCAAGCAGGCGATCGACTACGCGCGCCAGACCACCGACATCGAAGCGGAGCTCTACGCCCGCGAGCAGGCCGCGCACGATGCCCTCCAGCTGGCGGACATGGAGGAGGTGCGAGCGCAGACGCTGCGCATCGAACGGCTCGCCGAGCGCCACGGACACCTGCCCTGGCCGCCCCGGGTGTCCACGTGCTGCGCGCTCTACGCCGGCGACCTCGCAGGCGCAGAGCGACGGATCTCGGCGCCGCAGGAGGGCTCTCGATACGATCAGGAGATCCGGATCCAGTACCTGGCCCCTCAGCTCTTCTGGATCCGAAGGGCACAGGGGCGCTTCGGCGAGGTCATCGGATTGATGCGCAGCTTCGTGGCGCGCTCGAGCGACATCCCCATCTGGCGCGCGTCCCTCTCGCTCGGAGAGCTTTCGGTCGGCGATCTCGACGCCGCGCGGGTGGAGTACGAGAGCCTCGCCTCGCAGGACTTCCGTGATCTCCCGGACGACTTTCTCATCCTGCCGACCCTCGCGTTCCTCGCGATCGTGTGCGTCGCGCTCGAGGACCGGCCTCGGGCGGAGGTCCTCTCCGAGCGCCTCGCCATCCATTCGGGGCGACTGGTCGTGCTGCCTCGGGCGTGCGTGTGCTGGGGGCCCGTGGACGCGTACCGGGGCGTGCTCTCCTCCCTCCTCGGCAAACGCGCGACGGCGACTGCGCAGCTCCGCCGAGCGCTGCGGCTCGTCGTCGATACCGGCGGCCGACCGGCGGAGGCGGAGTGCCGCGCACTGCTGGCCGAGCACTACGATCGTCTCGGACAGGTCCAGTCGTCTCGCGAAGAGGCGACCCGTGGCGCGCGACTCGCTGCGGCGCTCGGCCTTGGGCCGATTGCCGATCGTTGCCAGCGCTTGCTCTGAAGCGCGCTGCGCCGCCGTCCTACACGCCGGTGTGAGTAGTGTGGGCCAGGGAATCTTCGCATTCGATCAGAGAACCGATCTCAGACAGTTCTCAGATCGGTAGCCGCGATGGCGCCATAGACTGCGGGCCATCCACACGGTTCGCCCAGGGGCTCGCATCGGCAGCCAGGTCGGCTCCGATGCGGGGCCCGCCATCCGAAAGGCCCTGCCATGCGTCTTCCCGCAAAGCGGATTCTGGAGCTGGCGCTCCTGCTCTCGGCTCTCTTGCCCGGTACCGTGCATGCCCTCCTCGAGAGCCAGTACGAAGAAACCTATCAAGGTGAAGTCGGGACACCCCTGACCCCCGAAGTCGACGTGCTCTCACTCGCTGGCCTCGTCCCCTCGACGCTCGGCAATGGCGGAGCGTCGCCGCCCGTCGTCGGCAGCGACTCGGCGACGGCGTCCGCTTCCGGGGCCCCGGGCGTCTGGATCCTCGAAGCCTCGGCCATGCAGGCGGGCTCCGCGGTTGGCCCGGCCGTCGATGCCGGACCGGTGACGAGCTATCTGGAGGGCACCTTCGAGGGCTTCTCCGCGAGCTACGTCGGATCCGGCCGCGCGGGGGGCGCTGTCATCATGGGGCTCGACACCGACCCCGCGCAGGTCAGCGCCGTGCTCTTCTATCAAGAAGCGCCAACGCTGAGCTTCTTCGCCGTCACCGAATTCGAAGCGGCGACCCAGGTGCTGACCAGCAGCTTCCAGGTCGTTTCGCCGGCCGCACAGGCGGCACTCCTCGCGGGCGAGTCCTTCACGATCGGGCTCGTCCTCGACCGCGGCAACGAGGTGGGGCGCGGCTCACTCGAGATCGCAGGTGAGCACTACGAAGTGATGCACGACACCTTCGCGCTCGGCGGAAGCGAGCTGCACGGATTCTCCCAGACGCTCGTGGTCCAGAACTCGGATCCCGCGGGCCTCATCCAGCTGAACGCCGACGACTCGGCCCAGATCGTCTTCACGGATCTGGAGTTCAGGGCTCAGGGCGATCCGCTCTTCGAGCAGATCTCCTGGCCGGATGGGCTGGGTGGATTCACCTCGCAGGACTCCGACTGGGGTGGGGTCACCATCACCTTGGATGGCCTCGACGCTCCGCTCATGCACCCGGATGGTTCCGGCGGTCTCTACGGTTGGCTGAACGTCGTCACAGACGTGCCGGGCGGCGGATTCGACAACTGGGCCGTGCAGAATGCCCCGCTCGTCTTCGATGACACAGCGGAGCTGGACGACACCGAGCAGCGGGCCTTCAGATTCGACCTCGGCGTCACGCCAGGCACTCCGGTCTCGAACCTCGACTACGTCGTGACGATCGATCCCGAACCCAGGAGTACCAGCCCCTTCGGCCCGCGCTCGCAGGCGCTCGAACACGCGTTCATCAAGTCGCACACCGCGA
>CAZQMY010000546.1:0-3687 GCA_964594405.1 uncultured Spirochaetaceae bacterium
CCGAGACGTTCGAGGCGGGAGGACGGCGGGTCTTCTTCGGTCTGTCTTCGGGGGACGTAGTCGATCTCAGCGTCCAGGCCTCGGATGTCCCCGCGGTCCGCAAATGGCTGCTCGCGATCGCGATCCTCGGTGCCGCGTCGATCGTGAGCCGCTCGAGGCGGTCGACGTGAATGGGGCAGCGAAGCGGCTCTGCCGCCTCGCTGCCCCGGGCTCGCTACGAGTGCGATGCCCCTGCCGGACGAGGGCCTAGCGGTGGCGGATGCGCGCCAGCACGCTCAGCAGTCCGACTCCCGAGATCAGGCCGATCAGCGTCGACGGCTCGGGCACGGAGATCGCGAAGCCGTTCACGAGCGCCACCTGTCCCGCGTCGGGGTTCGCGATGCGGACCACGACCGGATCGACGCCGTTGGCCGTGAAGACGATCGATCCGTAGCCGGTCTCGGAAGGATCGCTGCCCGTGCTGTTGTCGAAGGTGTTCGGACCGAAGGGGAAGGTCGAGCCGCCGTCGACGCTCGCGAGAAGATCCGCGGCTCCGTGATCCACGTCGCTGTCGTGGAAGACTCCGGAGAACACGTAGCTTCCGGGCGCGAGATTCTCGAAGGTGAGGTCGAGATTCTCGCCGAGGCCGAACACGAAGTCCCGCATCAGGTCGCTCTTGCCCTGACCGGGCGCGAGCGCTCCCCGATCCCGACCGTCCGTCGCGGGGCCCCCCGCTCCGGAAGAGGTGATCGAGAGCCGTCCGATCGCGAGATCCACCGAGGCCCCGCCCGTGCTGTCGTCGAGGTCCACCGCCACGAAGCCCACCTGTGTCGGCGAGACGCCCTGGGCCGAGTCCAGCATGTCGACTCGCGTGTAGATGCCCGGCCTCGCGAAGAGTCCGAGATCGAAGCCATCGAGGATCGGTCTCACGCTCGGCGAGGGGAGGTCGCTGTTCGAGATCTTCACCACCACCGGCGCGGAGCCGTCCGTCTGGAAGTCCAGCGTGACGGTCGCGAGAGGCATCGGATCGGTACCGGTGCTGTGATTGAACACGATGGCGGGACCGAAGGTCGTTCCGCCATCGGTGCTCACGCTGATCTCTGCGTCACCCTGGTCCCTGTTGCGGTCGTGGAAGTAGCCTGTCCAGACGTACGATCCCGCCTCGACGTCCTCCAGCGTGAGGATCAGCTCCTCTCCGAGCGCGAAGGCGAAGTCGCGCGCGAGGTCGCTGAGCGGCTGAGACGCATCCAGGGCACCGCGATCCAGCCCGGTGACGCCGCTGCCGCCGACCTCCGTGCCCCCACTTGCGAGCGCGACTCCGACACCGGCCACGTCCACCGGCGTGCCGTCGGAGGCATCACTCGCGTCCACAGCCACGTAGCCGTCCTGCACGGGCGAGCTGGAGTGGCTCGCCTCGAAGAAGTCCACGTTGCGCTCGACCAGCGGCTCGGCGTCGCGGAGATCGAAGGCGTTCAAGATCGGGCGCACCTGCGGTGCGGGTAGATCCGAATTCGAGATGCGGACGACGACGTCGGCCGCCCCATCCGTATAGAAGCGGATGCGGTGCGTCTCAATTCGCTCCGGATCGTCGGTGGTGCTGTGGCTCGCGGGTGTGGGGCCATAGGCGTAGCTCGATCCACCATCGGTGCTCAGGCTGATGGTCGCAACACCCTGATCGCGGTCGATGTCGTGCAGGTAGCCCGTCCACTCGTAGATGCCGGCCTCGAGGCCGCCGATCGTGAGGAGGAGATCCTCTCCCCAGGCGAACGCGAAGTCGCGGGCGAGGTCGCTGAGCGCCTGACCGGCCGCGAGCGCGCCGCGGTCACGCCCGTTGATCCCGGTGCCGCCGCTCTCCGTGCCGCCGCTCGAGAGCGAGATGTCGAGGCCGCTGACGACGACCGGCGTTCCGTCGGCTGCGTCCAGTCCATCGACGCCGACGTAGCCAGCCTGGACGGGCGCCGGCCCCTGCACCGCCGAGAGGTCGACGAAGACGCCGAGGCCTCCCGGTGCGGAGGGCGGCTCGAAGTCCCAGGTGACGTCGGTGGCGACCGGACCCGTCGCGAAGAGCGAGACCTCGTCGAAGTAGCCGATCTGATCCTGGTTGAAGGTCCCGACGCCCACGCCGATGCCGATGAGATCCGCGTCCGCGAAGGCGGGATCGAGGGTGGCGAGCCAATCGGCGAGGGTATTGAGCGGTGGCCCGCCCGCGCCGTTTCCGGTGCCGAAGCCGCCCGTGCTCCAGAACACGCCAGTCGACTGATCGATGGCCGGGAACTCCCAGTCGCCCGTGGGAACGGACACCGAGGAGCCGACCGATCCCACCTGATTCCACGTGGGCTCGTATACGAGCGTCATGAAGCAGTCGCCGTCGGCGGATGGGCAGGGTGAGGTCGAGTTGAAGAACGTCAGCTTGAGGGTCGGCGCGGCGAAGGCGTTGCCCGAAGCCTCCTTGTAGTACGCGTATGCCAGCTGCAGGCTCGCGTCGATGACGTCGCCGGCACGGCCGTAGCCACCGGGTACGGCAATCTCGGCCTTGTCGCCGTTGTCGGACGTGGTCGTGAGCAGGAGCGCGCCGTCGGGGGAGGGTGCGTTGCTCTCTAGATTGCCACCGAGCCCGGTCAGGTCGGTGATTCCTGCAGCGCCCGCGAGCCTGATGTCGCTCTCGAACCAGACGCCCAGCGTCGGCGTCGCGGAGAATGGGTCGATCGCCGTCACCTCCTCCACGATCGCAGCTGCAGGGTTGGAGAGCAACGCACACGAGACCATTAGGGGCATCAGGAGCCTCGCGCTCATGCCGAGCTTGGTTCCACCGCGCGCCGCGAGTTGCCTTTCCGTGTGGGTCTGGAGCATCCATCTGGTTGTCATCGCGTGACTCTCCTTGTGCCTCGTGGCAGTGAATACACCGCTGATTCTGATCATCATCCGTTGGGCAGACGACCGATACGTTGCCTTGGGCGGTGTATATCACGATCGAGAGTCGTGAAGACGTGACATTACATTGTGTTCAACGGGATGCAGTCACAATCTACTGCGATGTGTGTAGACGGTGACTTCGTACGACTTTGGTCATCATTCCGGAAACTTCCGTTTGCATCCGGATTTGCGTTCTCACGCCGTGATCGTCATCGCGAATGTGATCATCCGAACGATGCTCGGATAATCATCTTTCGGCGCGATTCGATGCTGCCCGATACGAGCGCGTGCGTGTCCGATGCGCTTACCGATGGCGCCTCATCGCCAGTTGACTCCGCCCGTGCCGCTCGGCTCGGGCGGATACCGTCGCTTCGGCGGGCACCGCGACGCGCCTGCCGACCGACGTCTGGTGCGATCCCCACCAGCGGTCCGCTAGCGGAAGCGGGTGCGCGCTCTTCCCGAAAGGCGCGAATCGCCTACGCATGCTCGGGGGGCGAGTAGCACGCCTGCAGTCGCTCCATCTCGCGCTGCGCGGCGGCGCAGAGGTCGGTCTCGCAGCCGTTCTCGATGAGGAGCTGCTTGATCATGCACAGCTGCGGATCGTGGTTGCCCGCCATCTCGGCCGGCGAGGTGCGGATGAGCATCATAGGGCCATGGCGTCCGTGCACGACGACGTGAGTCCCCGAGACAGCGAAGGATGGTGCCCCCCCGTCCCGTCGATTCTACCGGCGCGACATCTTGCGCCGAACGTGATTCGCGGATAAGCGGTTCAAGCCCCCTATTTGGCTCCACGTC
>CAZQMY010000547.1:0-3685 GCA_964594405.1 uncultured Spirochaetaceae bacterium
GCATAGCGCGTCGAGCAGTCGAACGGATTGGTGCGCTCTTGTCCAGGGGGCTCGGTGTCCAGCCTGAAGGTCTTGTAGAACCGATTCAGCTGAGTGGCCTCTTTCTTCTCGATCGTGTACCGGATCCCCGCGGTGAGCCGCAGATTGTCGAACACGCGGTAGCCGGCGTGCGCATAGCCGGCGATGCTCTGGTTGAGCAACCTGCTCTGGCCGATCAGGTCGATCGGCTGTACCGCCTGGGCGTTGGCGTCCACGCAGAACTCGGTGTCGACCGTCTCCCGGAAGTAGTAGGCGCCGACCTTGAAGTTGAACTTGTCGATGTCCGGACGCTCGATGAAGACCTCGACGGAGCCCTGATCCGCCAGCGTCTCGAAGCTGATATAGCTGCGCGGCGAGTTGGTCGTATCGAGATCCCACTCGTTCTCGGAGTCCGTGCCGATCCAGCCCCCCACCGCACCGACCCGCATGTCACTGAACCACGAGCTGTTCCCGAAGAGAGGCAGGTCGTAGTTCACGATCGCAGTGACGGCCCGCGAGCTGTTGTCGATGAATCCGATGTCGCTCTCCCAGGTGGTTCGGGGGTCGTCGTCGAAGCACGCATCCACCTCGCCCGTCGGGCAGTCGGGCACGCGGAAGGACACGACCTCATCGAGGCCACGTCGTTCGCCGTCCTCGATGGTCGTATCGGTATTGAGGGGTGGATTGTTCAGCAGATGACGCCCCGGCCCATTGCCCTTCTGATAGCTGTAGTAGCCGAGGACCCGGGTCTCGAGGCGATCGTCGTCCCAGAGCGAGCGCAGCTGCAGGCGCGTCGCGAGGTTCCTGGCATCGTCTTTGCCGTCGTTGCTGACTCCCGTGCGAAGGTTCTGCTGATACCCGTCGCGGCGACGAAACGTGACCGTCGCACGCGACATCAGCTTCTCTTCGAAGATGGGGACATTGGCGACGCCACGGGCGACGTACGAATCGTAGTTGCCGAACTCGACGTCTCCGAAGAAGTCGAGCTCGTCCGTCGGGGGCTGCGACTGGAGGGTGATCCGACCGCCGTTGGTCTGCCGCCCGCCCTGGACGCCAACCGGGCCACGATCGACGAAGACACCGCGCAGATCGTAGAAGTCGGCGTTCGCCGCGGAGGGGCGCCCCTGGTAGATGCCGTCCACTACGAAGCCGATTCCAGGCTCGCCCTGCGTGGTGAGGTTCGCGGTCCCTACGCCACGCAGTGTCACAACGGGTCGATCCCCGAACTGGCCCACGTGCAGCGAGGGCGTGTTCAGCGCGAGGTCCTCCACGCTGACGATCCCGAGGTTGTCGAGCTCCGACTGGCTGAAGTCGGTGATGGCCGCGGGCTCCGACTGGGCGCTCGCTCCGGTGGCCGCGCCCTCGATGATGATCTCCTCCACGCTGCTGGGATCGAAGACATCCCCGGCGTCGGTCTCGTAGAGATCGTCGTAGTCCTCTTCGTCGTCCTCGTATTCGTCTTCGTATTCGTCCTCGTCGTCGTCGGCCTCGTCGTCGTCATCGCTTCCGTCTTCGTCGTTCTCGTCGTACGCCTCGTCCTCCGCTCCGACGACTGCGTCCGTGTCCGGCCCGGTCTGGCCGAGCGCCGGCGCCGAGAGCATCAGTAAAGCGATCAGGAGGATCATGAGGCGCAGCGCCGGGTGCATGGCCGAGCCACCCACCCGACGATCGCCCGAGGTCGTGGCCGTTTGCCCGGCGTCGTCCGGTCCACCCAGCTGGTGCCGGCCATCGAGCCTGTGCATTGCGATGTCTTGACTGCTCACTGGGTGGTCCTCACGGATCGATTCGAATGGAGTCGCGAATGGCCTCGATGATCTGCTCGAGAGCCGGATCGTCTCCAGAAGCGGTGGTGACGTGGAGCGAGAAGCTGGATCGCCCTCGGCGGGCCAGCCAGCGCGTCTCGCTCGCGCGGAGGGTCGAGCCATCGGGCTGCGTCACGTCGTAGGCGATCCTGGTGACGCCGCCATCGAGCCCACCGAGCCCGGCCGGCGTGGGCGCCATCGTCGAATCCACGTTGTCGTAGTCCCGCGTCCTCGCCCCCGCGAAGTGCTCGAGGATGGAGAGCGCGTACTTCGTGCAGTGCTCCGGCCGATACTGGATCACCGCGTTGAGCGAAGGCCGGATGAAGAGCTCGACGATGGGATCTCGGCCGCGCACCGGATCGGGCACCGGCGCCGTGGCGATGATCGGCGTCACGATGGGCGCATGCCAGTCGGCGGGCACCATCGGGTCATCCGGCAGACGCTCGGCATGGTCGGCGAAGTCGGGGCGGCTGGTCATCGGGAGCCAGACCCAATCGTCGGGACGCCGCATGCTGACGCCGAGGCCCACGCTCTCGTAGGGGTTCGGCACGGCGGCGGGATCGAGCGTGGCCGGGGGGGAGAAGGCCCCGTCGATGATCCCCCCTCCGATCACCGGACCGCGGTAGTTCGCATCATTGGGATCGGGCGGCAACGGCTTCCCGGCGCGCGCCGCCTCGATGCGCTTGCGCATCTCGTCACGGTCGATCGCGAAGATCGGATGGTCCTCCCACTCCTTCGGCGGGGAGTAGGCGCGACCGGGTTCGAGCTGCTGCCCTGCCCCGGCTCCTTCCGCTTCGGGCGTAGGTTCCGAGCAGCCTGCTCCGACCAGGGTCATGGCCACCACGAGCCCGGAGAGCAGCACGGCCCGCGCTGTCGGCGCGTAGGGCGCAGACCGGGCTTGCAGGTCAGAAGCCCACATAGCTGAACCTCAGACCGACCACGACGTTGTAGTCGGGCCCATTGCGCTCGAACTCGTAGGTCACCAGCCCGGACTGGCAATCGCTCGGACAGCCGGGCTCATTGCCCGGTGAGTACGGTCGGCCGTTCTCCAGGGTGAGCGACTTGCCGGCCAAGGGGATGCCCACCATGAAGTCGGCGTAGAAGCCCCACATGATCGGGCCGGTCTGGTCGATGTCGACGTCCAGCCCGATCCCCGGCGCGATCGAGTGCGTCGTCAGATCGGTCACGACCTCGGGATCGGTGGTGAAGGGATCCCGTCCGAACCCGAACTCTGTGTAGAAGACGATCGCCTCGAGTCGAGCCTGGCTCATCAGGTAGTTGAGGTGCGGGTTGAGGCGAACCTCATAGGTATCGAAAGGCAGCCTGAAGGAGGCCCCGATGCCCGCGTGCATCCGATGCAGGGGCGTGTACTTCAACTCGTACCGGAAGGTCTCTACCGAGGCGTTCACCCAGCGCTGGGGTGGAGCGCCCTGCTCGGCCAGCGTCGTGAAGCCGGCCAACTGAGCGAAGTAGCCCGCGTGCAGGAAGAGTCTTGGCTTCGAAGGGACGTCGAACTCGGGCAGCATGAATCGTCCCTGGAGCAGGAGCGTGAGCCCCTTGGCCGTGAGGCCCTTCTCCGTGTCGATCAGCACCTCGTTGTTGGGTTGGAAGAGCGGAAAACCCGTCACCGGAACACGGTTCTCGGTGCGAACCAGGCCGTTCATGCTCGAGAGGGTCGTCGTCATGTCGGCGCCCATGGCGATGGCGAACGAAGGGGTGTACGCGCTCCACCTCGACCAGTCCGATCGCTCCGGGTCCTCGAAGAGGCCCGATGCCTCCGACGCATCGCCGCCTTCGCCGTCCTGGGCCAGGCCCGGCGAAGGCGCGAGCAGCGCGATCAGCAGGGGCAGCCAGACGAGCGGTCG
>CAZQMY010000548.1:0-3678 GCA_964594405.1 uncultured Spirochaetaceae bacterium
GCCAACGAGGTGAAGGCGCTCGCGAAGCGCACGGGCGAGGCGACGGGCGACATCAGCGAGCGGGGCGATGCGATCCAGGCGGACTGCACCAGCGCTGTCGGGTCGGTCCAGGAGATCAGCGAAGCCGTCGAGGAGCTCAACGACCTCGCCGGCGAGATCTCGAGAGCAGTGAGCGAGCAGGTCGAGCTCTCGGTGGAGGTGCGACGCGGTCTCGGGGAGGCCGCGAGCACTGGCGGGAGCATGGCCGAGCAGGTGGAGGGGGTGGCGCAGACCGCCGCACGCAACCGCGAGCAGGCGAACGTGCTGCGGCGCTCCGCCGAGGGCCTGAACAACACCGCGACGAACATGCTCGACCTCGTCGAGCACTTCCAGACCGAGGCCTGAGCGCGCGACGCCGGATCAATTCCGCACGCGCCAGACATCGAGGTGCCCCATCCGCTTCGGCTCCCCGTACACGGCCTGGAAGTAGGGCGCAAACCTCCGGTCATAGGCCTTGGTACGGTCCAGGAAGACCAGGTCGACGTCGTAGCGGTCGATCACCTTCTCAGCGGCGGCTGCGTTGCCCTCCATCATCACGCGCTGTGCGATCAGGAAGACCGGCCGCTCGAGGCACATCGTGTAGTGCCAGCCCACGGTGGTCGCGAGCCGTGCGTCCGGCGGCAACGCCCGCGCGAGCGCGAGACAACGCTCCTCGAGGTCGAGGTGCCTGGCCGCGATCCGGTCATGACCGCGCCCCGGATCGGCATCCAGGATCGAGAGCAAGGTGAGTCCCACCGCCAGCGTGCCGGTCGCGCGCGCAGGCCCGAGCAGCCCGTCGAGCAGGCGCCTCGCGCCCAGCAGGAAGCTCGCCAGGCCGATCACGTAGATGGGCAGGGCGAGGCGTGCGTGATAGTCGAAGTAGATGAGCAGGGCGGCGAGCTGCGCCAAAGCGCAGAGCGCGCCCACCTCGTGTCGGAAGACTCCGGCGTAGACCAGACCGAGCACAAGCAATAGGGTGATGATCCACTCCAGCGGCGTCGGCCGCACGCGATCTGCGCCGTCCTGGAGCGTCCCCCAGCTCATGCGCGAGCCGAGGGTTCGAGCGATCTGCTGACTGCGCATCTCCGTGCGGGAGAGCACCTCGCCCAGCCCCAGGCGGCGTGAATCGGGATCATTGGGATCGGCCCGCCACTGCGCCGTCGCGTAGTCGTAGATGACCAGCTGATCCGTCATGCCCGGCTCTGCGACGCGCCGATCGCGAATGGCCCAGGGAGCCATCACGAGAACACACGCCAGGGCCATCGGGACGAAGCGCGCGGCGCACGGCAGCGGCCCCCGACTGCGTGCGCTCGGCGTCCGCAGCGCCGCCAGGATGCGCGATGCGATCACGGCGGGCACGATCAGGACCGATACCGAGCGGAGATGGGTGAGCAGGCCGATGAACGCGCCCAGCACGACCTCACGATGCAGCGCCGGGCGGCGGTCGGCCCGGCGCACGAGGAGCAGCCCGGCGATCAGGCCAGCGAGCCCCGGCACGTCGGAGAGGATCTGGGCCGAGTACTTCTGGAAGCCGGGATTCAGCCAGATCGAGAGCGAGAGCATGAAGGCGAGCGGGCGCCCCAGCCCCTCGCGCGCATGCACGTAGAGCAGCGCGACCGCGGTCACCCCGAACCCCGCAATGAGCAGATTGAGCGCCGACGGATCGCGCCCGAAGTGAGCGAGCGCGGGGACCAGGATCACGGAGAGACCCGGCGGACGGACTCGGTACGGCGCCTCCAGGTAGCGATATCCTTCGCCTTCGAGGAGGCTCCGCGCAGTGGCGAGATAGATCGAGCTGTCGCCTGCGACGTCGTAGTAGGGGTGGATCAGCCAGGGAAGGCTCACGAGGCAGACGGCGACCAGGAGGAGCAGCGGCCAATCGGCGAGAAGCCCGGCCCTGGCGTTCTGCACCTGCTCCCCCCACCGCGCGGCCATCGTCAGCGCTCCCCGGCAAAGTCGGCAGCATCGCGCGTCGGCGCCCCCATTGAAAGCCCGAGTCGGATCGCCGCGAAAGTCCGGGGCCCGCCGGGAATCCGCGCACATTCATGAGGTGCGGACGCCGTTGATCCGAAGAGCATGCGGGACCCTGTCTCGAGCTCGATGACGGAAGACACTTGACTTTCGCCTGGACACCCTACGCGCTGTCGCAGCTGATCGCGACGTGCATCGTCGCCGCGCTGGCGATCTACGTCTTCGAGCGGCGTGAGGCGCCCGCCGGGTCGACCTTCTTCAGGCTCCTCGTCGCGATCGCCGTCTGGCTGGGATTCGAGACGCTCCAGGTGCTCGGCGCCGACGTCTACACGAAGGTCCGGCTCGGAAGGTCGTGCTATCCGGCCGTGGTGATGCTCGGCCCCGGCATCTACATGGTCGCCCTGCGATCGCGCGATCCCTACATGAAGCTCTCCCCGCGAATGCAGCTCTTCGTCTACGGAGTTGCCGTGAGCACCATCGGCGTGGTCCTCTTCGACCACGAAGTCCCCGGCCTGATCTACGCAGGCTTCACTCTCGACCCCCATGCGCCCTATGCGAAGGCGCAGGTCGTTCGAGGCCCCTGGTTCTGGGCGATCGCCGCGCACACCTACCTGCTCGTCCTGCTCGCGGGTCGAACGATCCATGCGACCCACGGCGATGGACGCGGGGGGAGCAGCGCCGATGGACGCATCCTGCTCCTGGGCGTATCGGCTCCGCTGATCACGAGCGTCGCCCACATCGCCGGCTTCGAGCCCATCCCCTACATCGACCCGCTCCCCGTCGGCTTCACCTGCATGAGCCTGCTCTTTGCCTGGGGGTTCAAACGCTCCGGCATGCTGACCCTGATGGGTACCGGGCGACGGCTGATCATCGATGCCATGGGCGACGGCGTGATCACTGTCGACGCGAATCGGAGGCTGCGCGACATCAACCTGGCCGCGCGCAGGATCTTCGACCTCCAGCGATCGAACGTCGAGTCCCTCCCCATCGGCTCGGTCTTCTCGAATCATCCCGCCGTCGCCTCGGCATTCGACGCCTGGGAGGCGTCCGAACGCTCGGGCGCGGGAAGCGGACGGCTCAGCGAGTCGCGAGAGGTCGGTGAGATCGACCTCGTGGTGGACGGTCACTCGCATTGCTTCAGCATGCGGATCACGCCGCTGCGAGACAGCACGGGCAAGGAGCTGAGCCGGGTCCTGGTCCTCAGCGACGTCACCGAGCGGAAGGCGAGTGAGCAGAGGATCCGGGAGCTCGCCTACTTCGACCCGCTGACCGGACTCGCCAACCGGCAGCTCTTTCGCCAGAGGCTGGAGTCCGCGCTGTTGGAGTGCGAGCGCTACGGTCGGACCTGTGCCCTGCTCTTCATCGACCTCGACGGGTTCAAGGTGATCAACGACACCCTCGGTCACTCCGCCGGCGATCAGGTCCTGCGACTGGTCGCCGAGCGCTTCTCGTCCTCCGTGCGAGAGTCGGACCTGCTGGGTGTCACGGCCGGCGCCTCGCAATCGCTCTCGCGACTCGGGGGCGACGAGTTCACGCTGCTCCTCACGAGCACGGGATCCGCGCAGGATGCGGGCTCCGTCGCTCGGCGACAGATCCAGAGGCTGGCCCCCCCCTCCGTGATCTCCGGCAGCGAGCTCTTCATCGGCGCGAGCGTCGGCATCGCCATCTATCCCGGCGATGGCGTGAGCG
>CAZQMY010000549.1:0-3678 GCA_964594405.1 uncultured Spirochaetaceae bacterium
CAACGAGGCGTGGTGGCTGCCGCAGAAGGAAGCCACCGAGGCGAAGTACCGGCGCAAGGGCCAGTAGCTCGAGGCAGCGCCCTCTGGGGCCGGGGTCGCGGCTCCTACGAAGCTGCACTCGCCGGCGTTTCCGGGTAGCCTGCAGGCCTCCGGCTGGACTCGGCGCAATCCGGCGCCGATGCGCGACGGGCCTGCCCATGACGACAGCGATCCGGGTCACACCTCACGAAGGCGGATGCGGCGCCCTGGTCGAAGGCGTCGACCTCGCCCGACTCGACGACGCCGCCTGGTCAACGGTCCACCAGGCCTTCCACGACTACGGCGTCGTCTTCTTCCGCGATCAGGACCTCTCGCCCGAGCGCCACCTGGCTCTGGCCGAGCGCTTCGGTCCCATCGTGAAGAACAAGTTCTTCCCCGAATCGACGGCCCATCCAGACATCGCCGAGGTGCGCAAGGACGCCAATCAGAAGACCAACATCGGCGGCGGCTGGCATACCGACCACAGCTACGACGAGGTTCCCGCCCTCGGCTCGATCCTCGTCGCCCGCGAGCTGCCCAGCTCCGGCGGCGACACGCTCTTCGCCAACATGTACGCCGCGCACGATGCCCTCTCGGAGGGCCTGCGCGAGTGCCTCTCGCGGCTTCGCGCCATCCACTCCAACGATCACCTCTACGGCGAGAACGGCATCTATCGCAAGTCGGATCTCGGTCCGATGCTGCAGGGCAAGGACCTGGTGGGCCGCGCCGTCCATCCCGTGCTGATCGAGCACCCGGATACCGGCCGCACGGCGCTCTACGTCAACCCGGGCCATACCCTCTCCTTCGAGGGATGGACGATGCCCGAGAGCCGGCCCCTGCTCGAGCAGCTCTTCGCCCACGCGTCCCAGGACGAGTTCACCTGCCGCTTCCGATGGGAGCCCGGCTCGGTCGCCATCTGGGACAACCGCTGTACCTGGCACATGGCGATGAACGACTACCCGGGCCAGGCGAGGCTGCTCCACCGCATCACCATCGACGGCAAGCCGCTCGAGGCCGCCTGAGGTCGGATGGCGAGCAGCGGCGAGGCAGCGCCCGGCGGGGCGAGGGATTCGCTCGTCCTGCTCGCCGGCATCATCGCCTGCTCGAGCTCGGTGCTCTTCATCAAGGGCAGCGAGATGCCGCCCGCCACGCTCGCCGCAGCCCGACTCTGGGTCGCCACCCTCGCGCTGGCGCCGCTCTTCGTCCGCGACCGGCGATGGCACGCCGAGCGCCTGGGCGGCCGGGATCTGGTGCGAGGGCTCCTCCCGGGCTTCTTCCTCGGCGCCCACCTGCTCACCTGGAACATCGGCGCCCGCGCCACGACGGCGGTGAACGCCACGCTGCTGGTCAACATGGTGCCCCTCGCGACGCCCTTCCTGCTCTGGCTCATGGCGCGCGAGCGGGTCAGCGCACGCGAGTGGTCGGGCACGGCGCTGGGCCTCACGGGCATCGCCACGCTGACGCTGCGCGATGTCGAGCTTTCGCGCGAGAACATCGTCGGTGACGCGGTCTGCCTCGGCTCGATGCTGCTCTTCGCCGTCTATCTCGTGCTGGCCCGCGCCAATCGCGATCTGCCGAGCGTCTTCCTCTACATCGTTCCGCTCTACGCCACGGCGGCGCTCACCTGCACGATGGCCAGCCTCTTCGAGGCGCCCCTCGTCGGGCTGGAGCGCCCGGGCTTCGAGGCCGCCATGGTGCTGGGCCTCGGGCTGGTCCCGACGGTGATCGGTCACTCGGCTCTGAACTTCTCGATGGCGAGGCTTCGTGGGCAGGTCGTCCCCATTGCGAACCTGGGCCAGCCGATCTCGGCCGGCGTGATGGCCTATCTCATCCTCGGCGAGGTGCCGCCCCCGATCTTCTATCTGGCGTGTGTGCTCATTCTCGGGGGCGCCGCGCTCGCCCTCACGAGCACGCCCGCGGAGGCTTGAGGGACGCGCGCGAGGGCAGGGTCTCGCGAGCCTGTAGCCCGCCGCCCATGCTGAAAATCAAGACACGCGATCGGGGCGCCGATGGAGGGTACGCCGGAGACGGACTCCGGCGCTCCGGAGCCCGCTCATGCTCAGCTACGTCCTGATCCCGCTCATGGCCACGATCCTGCTCGTGGCGACCGGCGCCTTCGCGCTGGCCCTGGGCCCCGATCTGCGAGCGAACTGGCGCGGCGCGATCCTGCTCCTGCTCGGGGCCTTCTGGGCGGCCTGCGAGGTGATGTGGAACGTGGCTCCCGATGCTGCGGCCGCCACCGCCTGGCATCGCCTGTCCACGCCGGGCTTCGTGTTCGTCGGGCCCCTCGCGCTCGCGTTCGCCGGAGAGATCACGGGCTCGCCCCTCCCCCACCTCCGGCGCCTGCTCAGGCTCGGCTTCGCCCTGTCGAGCGTCTTCCTCGTGCTCGGTTGGACCACATCCGCTCTGCTGGCGGGTGTCGAGCGCACGCCGTGGGGCTGGGGGCTCGTTCCGGGCCCGCTCTTCGGCCTCTGGGTCGCGATGACGACGGCCATGGCCTTCCACGCCCTGCATCAGTTCCGCGGCCTCTCCTCGGTCTCGCGGGCCGCCATCGATCGCGACATGAGCCCGTTCATCACCGGCGCGACCCTGATCATCCTGGTCTCGGCCCTCCTCTCCGACGGCATCCTGCCGATCGTCGGCGTCCAGGTCCCACGGATCGGATCCTTCTCGCTGGGGATCTTCGGGCTCCTCTCGGTCTGGGGCCTCAGCCGCTTCGGCTACTCGCAGCGGCCGGAACGCGCGCTGGCCGGGCGCATCATCCGGACGTTGCCCGACGGACTCATCCTCACCAGCCTGAACGGCCGCATCAGCCTGGCCAATCGCATATTCGAGCAGCTGATCGGATGCCGGCCGGGCCACTCGGCGGGCTTTCCCGTCGCCGACCTGCTCGACGTCCCCCTCCTCGATCCGCCGCGCGAGGTCACCCAGCTCGGCTGCGAGCTCGAGGCCCTGGACGGGACGCGCCTCCCCGTACGCGTCTCGAGCTCGCGCCTCTTCGATGAGAAGGGCGCGGATATCGGCCTGGTCGTCATCATCAGCGATCAGCGAGAGATCGAGACCCTGCGCAATCAGGTCGCGCTCTCCGACCGCCTCGCCGCCGTGGGGCAGCTCGCGGCGGGCATCGCGCACGAGCTCAACAACCCGCTCGCCTTCGTGAAGACCAACATCGCCGTCCTCGAGCGGGAGCTCGGGGACCTGCGCAAGCGTCACCACGATGACGCGTTCGGCCGCGAGCTCCTCGAGGCGACGCACGAGTGGGACGAGCTGCTCGAGGACTCACTCGAGGGGCTGGATCGGGCGGCCACGATCGTGCGCGACATCAGGGACTTTTCACATGCGGGCCGCGGCGAGCGACAGCGCGTGGATCTTTCGACGCTGCTCGACCAGGTGCTGCGCATGGCCATGCCCCAGTTCAAGGGCCGGGTGAACGTGCTCCCCGAGTATCCGCGCGGCCTCTTCGTCGACGGCCAGGCCCAGCGACTCAAGCAGCTCTTCCTCAACCTGGTCGTCAACGCCGCGCAGGCCATCGAGGACTCGGGGCAGATCCGCGTGGCCGCCACGGCGCGCGATGGCCTCGTACGGGTCGACGTCGAGGACGACGGCGTGGGCGTCCCGGGGGCCGAGCGCGAGCGTATCTTCGACCTCTTCTTCACCACC
>CAZQMY010000550.1:0-3677 GCA_964594405.1 uncultured Spirochaetaceae bacterium
GATCAGCAGGATGAAGATGCAGTCGATCATCGGCGAGAGGTTGATCTCGGTCTCGTCCTCGGCCTCGCTGTAGATGCTCTTGCGCGCCATTCGACTACTCGAACTTGAAGTGGGTGAAGGTGAGGCTCTCGAGCCGCGCGATCTGCGCCTCGAGCTGGTGGCGCTTGCGGCGGATCAGCATCACGACGAAGAGGCCGGGCAGCGCGATGGTGAGGCCCGTCTGGGTGGTGACCAGCGCCTCCGAGATGCCCGAGGCGACGGCGCCGGCGGTCTCGCCGCCGCCGCTGGTCGAGATGCCGAGGAAGGTCTGCAGCATGCCGAGCACTGTGCCGAGCAGCCCGAGCAGGGGCGCCGCGGCCACCAGGGTGCCGACGAACTTGGCGCGCCGATCCACCATGGCGAGCATCGCGGAGCGCACCTCGTCGAATCGGCGCCGGATCTGCTTGGCCGTGTACACGTCCTTCTGCGTGTAGTCGATGATGCGTCGCACCTGGCCCTCGGCCGTGGAGGGATCGGCCACCCAGCTCCACCACTGCATCGGGTCACCGTGGTTCAGATCGATGCGACGCAGATAGAGCATCAGCTGGAAGGCCTGGGTGTAGAGCAGCACCGCGAGCGCGAAGAGCGGCACCATCACCCAGCCCCCGGAGAGCCAGATGCGGACCACCTGGTCAGTCATCGTCGGCGCCCTTTTCGGCCGCTTCCCCACTCTTGTGGCGAATGGTGACGAGGCCGTTCACGAACGCGGCGCTCAGCTGCTCCAGGGTGCCGAGCTTGGCCTTTGCCATGCGCGCGAGGGCGCCGTGTCCGATCAGCGTCGGAATCGCGACGATCAGACCGAGCGCCGTGGTGACCAGCGCCTCGGAGATGCCCGAAGAGAGGCTCTTCGCATCGCCGGTTCCGAAGATGGTGATCAGCTGGAAGGTCTTGATCATACCGATCACCGTACCCAGCAGACCGAGGAGCGGTGAAGCGGCCGCGGTGATGGCGAGGAAGGGCAGGAAGCGCTCCAGCCGCGGCCGGACGCTGAGGATCTTCTCGAAGAGCAGCTCTTCGATGGCGCCGCGCTTCTCGGTGGCATGCTCGACGCCCGTCGCGAGCATCTCGCCCGCCAGGCCTCTCACCTCCTTGGCGCGCTTGAGCGCCCCCTCCATGCTGCCGCGCTCCAGCTCTCGCAGGACGCGATCCACCTGGTCGGGCTGAGCGACCCGGAAGCTCGTGATCTCGAAGGTCTTGAAGGCGAAGAGCAGCAGCGCCGCCGCGCCGAGGCCGATGATCACGTAGCCCACCGCGCCGCCATCAGCGACGTATTGCGCGAGGGTCTTCTTCGCCTTCTCCTTCTTCAACGCCTTGCCCAGGGTGGCGTCGAAGGGCAGCGCGCCCACCTGGCCGCTCGCCAGGGCCACGAGGCCGGGTGTGTGCTCAGGGGGGAGCGCGGCCACGACGGGATCTGCAGCGTTCAGCTGTGTCTCGACCAGGCCCGCGACCTCGCCATCGCCGGTCGCGAAGAAGACCGTCGGACCCAGGGCGATGAAGCGTCCCTCGGTCAGCAGCCCATCGGGCGAGAGCGCCTCGCCCTCGTAGACGTGCCCGCCCAGCTGCTCCTTCAGGCGCTCGAGCGCGGCGTCGAGTACGGCGAGCTGGGTCTCTCGCTTGCCCACGACGTCGAGGTTGGCGTTCTTGTCGGCCAGGCGCGCCGCCCCGGTGATCTCCTCGAAGCGCGGGATCTCGCTGATGTCGATGCGGCTCTCGAAGTCGCGGGCGAACTCCTTCAGGCGTCCGTCGATGAAGACCTCCTGGTCGCGCAGGCTGTCCGCCTGCTTGCGCAGCGTGGTGAGGCGCTTGCTCGACTGGTCGAACTCCCGGCGAAGCGAAGCCTCCTTCTGCCGAAGCTCCAGCACCTGCTTCTCGATACTCGAGACCGCGCGCGAGAGCGGGAGCTTCTCGGCGTCGACCCTGGCCCGGACCTTCGCGAGCTCCTCGAGCGAGGCTTCGAGCTTGGCGTCGATCCCCTTCTGGGCTCCCGCGAAGTCGTCGGCGATGGCCGGAGCGGCGAGCAGGCAGAGTCCGAGCAGGGCCACGAGGGTGTGCTGGAAGGCGGTGGTCTTCATGATCGTCCCGATTGCCTTGCGGCCGTGGCGGGGAAGGAGGCGGGCGCCATGCGCGTGACCGGACATCACTGGATCCGCACCGGAAGGCCGACGAAGTCGATGACGTCGACGTTGCCCTCGTAGATGTCGAGCAGCAGCTGGGCCTGGGAGGCGAGCGCCGGGTCGTCCTCGAAGACCCAGCCGTCGGGCCCGGGGCGCCCGATGCCTGCGGTGCGGCCCTTGGCGTCGACATAGATCGCCTGGCCGAGCCCCCAGTAGAGCGTACGCACCTGCATCTTCGGACCGTCGCCGACGCTCCGTGTCTCGGCCACGAAGGTCGCGGTGCCGTTCCACTTCTCGGCCTGAGCGAGCACGCCGAGGACGTTCATCAATCGCTGACCGAGCTGGAGCTTGGTGGTCAGCGGATCCTCGGGGATCTGGACCAGCAGGGGCTTGAGCTTCTCCTGCAGCGGGGCCGGCAGCTGAGGCACGATCGCCAGGACCTCTTCCTCGTAGGCGCGGATCTTGTCCTCGAGCGCCCGCGACGCGCGCTGTCGCTCGCCGCGCTCGAGCAGGAGCTGTCGGCGCTCCTCGTCGGCGGCGGTGTCGGTGGCCTCCAGCGCCTTCACCGACTCCCGGAGAGCCGTTCGCTGGGCCTTCAGGAGGTCGCGCTCTGCGCGCAGCGTCTGCTGCTCTTCGCGCCAGTCGCTCTGCTCGGCGGAGATCAGCTGTCGCGTCTCCACCCATTTCTCCATCTTGGAGCGAAAGGCGTCGACGCTCTCCGCCGCGACGGCGGGCACCGACAGGCCCAGCAGTCCGACCACCGTCAGCACGCGCGTTGCGATGCGCCTGCGACTCCCTCCAGCGCCGTGGTGATGCATGCGCCGCTCCATCCTTGAGTGTTCCGCGCCTTTGCCGGCATACGGCGGCCTCGCGCCGGTGGTCACCGGGAGTTCCGGCGAGCCGATGCGGGTCGAAGATTCGGAGGCCAGGCGCCCGCCGCGCACTCGTCGGGCACACAGAGAACGGCATTGCGCATCGGCACGCGCAACGCCCTGGTCTGCGGGCGCCGAATCGGGGGGGAGTCCAGCTCGGGCGGCAGGCTACGGAAGGGGCGTTGAAAGTTCGAGACGCCAATGCGACGAAAGCGTGACGAAACAGCGTCAGTTCACACGAATGTCACACGGAGAAGCTAGGCGGAGGGCGTTCCCCGCGGACGGTGCCAATTGGATGGCACACATCGGGCGATCCTCGCATCATCGTTCTCGCGCGGCTCCTGACGTCTCGCGGAGCCCGCCGCGGGTTCCGGGTCGAGATCGGTAGCTGTCCGGTAGGCCGGGGAGGACGATGAGGACGGGAGAGTCACCGCCCGCCCGCGCTCAGCCGAAGCGGCCGGTGATGTAGTCCTGCGTGCGCGGGTCGCTGGGGGCCGTGAAGATCTTCTCGGTGTCCCCCACCTCGACGATCTTGCCCAGATGGAAGAAGGCCGTGCGCTGGGAGACGCGCGCGGCCTGCTGCATCGAGTGGGTGACGATGACGATGGTGAACTCCCGCTTGAGTTCGTCGATGAGTTCCTCGATGTGCGCC
>CAZQMY010000551.1:0-3650 GCA_964594405.1 uncultured Spirochaetaceae bacterium
GCGAAGACCGTGATCGAGACCGTCTCCGAGCAGAAGGCCACGGCCCTGGGCATCGGCTACTTCATCGACACGCGCACCACCTTCACCGATCAGGACGGCGAAGAGGTGGGCTGGATGACCTTCCGGGTGCTCAAGTTCGAGGCGGCCGATCAGCCCGCTGCCGCGCCCCGGAGCGAGACCGGCAGGCCCACCAGGCCCCAACGCCTCAAGCCGGCGCTCGGCTTCGACAATCAGTGGTGGTGGGATCTTCTCGAGAAGGGCGAGCTCGCGATCCAGAAGTGCAGCGACTGCGGAGCCCTTCGCCATCCGACGCGCCCGATGTGCGGCGAGTGCCAGTCGACGCGCTGGGAGCACGTTCTCTCGAAGGGGGAGGGCGAGATCTACAGCTTCGTCGTGATCCGCTACCCCGAGGTTCCGGGATACGACTATCCGCTGATCGTGGCGGTGATCGAGCTCGACGAAGGGACCCGCTACGTCGGCAACGTCGTCGACATCGAGCCCGAGGACGTGGCGATCGGCATGCGGGTCGGAGCCACCATCGAGCTGGTCGACGACGAGATGAAGCTCCCGGTGTTCCGCCCGATCTAGGGCCGGCGCGGCGGAGGAGGAGGCGCGGGCTTCGGACGCGCGCGGACGAGAGATGGACTTCGCATACACGGAAGAGCAGCGCATGCTGCGCGATCTCGCGCGCGAGATCCTCGAGGCCGAGGCCGGCGTCGAGGTCTGCAAGCGCGCGGAGGAGAAGGGATCGCTCTTCGATCCGGTGCTCTGGTCGAAGCTGGCCGACGCCAACCTGCTGGGCCTCGCGGTTCCCGAGGCCCAGGGTGGGATGGGGTACGGCATGCAGGAGCTCTGCATCCTGCTCGAGGAGGTGGGGCGGACGGTGGCCCCGGCGCCGGTCTGGACCACGCTCGTGGGGGCGGGGCTCGGCGTCGCGCGCTTCGGCAGCGAGGCCCAGCGCGCGCAGTGGCTGGAGGGGCTGGTCGAGGGGCGGCTGCTGCTCTCGGCGGCCCTCGACGACGAGGGCAGCGATGATCCGGCCGCGCCCGCGACCCGCGCCGAGGCGGCGGACGGGGGCTGGCGGCTTCACGGCGTAAAGACGTCCGTGGGCATCGCGGCGGAGGCTGTGCGGATCCTGGTGCCGGCCGGCGTACCGGGCGGCGTGGGGCTCTTCCTGCTCGACCCGAAGGCCGAGGGCGTCCGCTGCGTGGCTCATCGAGTGAGCCATCGCGACACCCTTCATCGCGTCGAGCTGGACGATGCGCTCGTCGAGGAGGCGGACGTCCTGCCGCTCGAGCCGGCAGAAGGCGCATACGCCAGTGCCTGGCTCCATGACGCGGGACTGATCGGCACCTGTGCGTTGCAGGTGGGCGTTTCCGAGCGCGCTCTGGAGATCACCGCAGGATACGCTCGCGAGCGCGTCCAGTTCGGCACGCCCATCGGCTCGTTCCAGGCGGTCCAGCATCGGCTGGCCGATGCCTTCATCGATCTGCAGAGCATGCGAGCCACGCTCGGCCGGGCGGCCTATCTGCTCGACGTCGGCAAGCCCGCGGCGCGCGCGGCGATGATCGCCAAGTTCTGGGCGGCCGAGGGCGGCGCGCGCATCGCCAGCACAGCCCAGCACATCCACGCGGGCCACGGCGTCGACCTCGACTACGTGATCCACCGCTACTTCATCTGGACCAAGGCCCTGGAGCTCAGCCTCGGAGCGGCTACGCCGCAGCTGGTGCGTCTGGGGCGCGAGATGGCCCGAAGAGGGCCCGAGGAGAATCGATGAGCACGAGATCCCTTCGCTATGGCGACGTGACCGTCGGCGATCGGCTACCGGCGCTCCCCATCGAGATCACGGTGAGCTCGATCGTCGCTGGGGCCGTGGCCTCACAGGACTATACGCCCGTTCATCACGACAAGGACGCCGCGCAGGCGTCCGGCATGCAGGACGTATTCATGAACATCCTCACCACCAACGGTCTCGTGAGCCGATTCGTCACCGACTGGGCGGGGATCGATTCGAGGGTGCGGGGCGTCAGCATCAGGCTCGGGCCGCCCAACCTCCCCGGCGACACCATGCCGCTGAGCGGAAGCGTCGCCGAGAAGCACGACGCGCGGAAAGTCGTCGTGGTCGAGGTGGCCGGCAAGAACTCATGGGGCGCGCACGTCACCGGGACGGTGAGGGTGCAGCTGCCGGCGGGAGCCTAGGAGATGCCCACCACACTCAAGGACGAAGCGGCGATCGTCGGCATCGGCGAGACCGAGTACTCCAAGAACTCCGGCCGATCGGAGGTGTCGCTCGCGGCCGAGGCGACGGCGGCGGCCATCAAGGACTCGGGTCTCGCTCCGTCGGACATCGACGGCATGACGACGTTCACGATGGACACCAGCGACGAGATCGAGGTGGCCCGGTGTGTAGGGATCAAGGACCTGACCTTCTTCAGCCGCACGCCCCACGGCGGTGGGGCGGCGATCGGTGTGATGCATCAGGCCGTGATGGCAGTCGCCACGGGCAGCGCCAGGGCGGTGGTGGTCTACCGGGCGCTGAACGGGCGATCGGGCGCGCGCTACAGCGAAGGCGTGTCAGGGGGGCCGACGACCTCCGATCTCATCCACTGGAGCTGGTACATGCCGCAGGGGCTCATGACGCCGGCCTCCTGGGTCGCCATGTTCACCCAGCGCTACATGTACGAGAGCGGCTGCACCAGCGCAGACCTCGCCGAGGTCTGCCTGGCCCAGCGCGAGCATGCCGTGAAGAACCCTCGCGCGTTCTTCCACGAGAGGCCGCTCAGCTTCGAGGAGCATCAGAGCGCCCGGGCCATCGTCGAGCCGCTGAGGCTCTACGACTGCTGCCAGGAGACGGACGGCGGAGCCGCGTGTGTGGTGGTGAGTCCTGAGATGGCGCGCGATCTGCCCAACAAGGCGGCGCTGATCCGCGGTGTGGCGCAGGCCGCCGGCGCCGACCAGGAGGTGATGACCAGCTTCTATCGTCCGGAGATCGCGCGACTGCCGGAGATGGATCTCGTCGCGGACCAGGTGTGGTCGATGAGCGGGCTCAGCGCCGACGACATCGACTGCGCGGTGATCTACGACGCCTTCTCGCCCATCGTGCTCTGGCAGCTCGAGAGCTTCGGCTTCTGCAAGAGGGGCGAGGCGAAGGACTTCATCAAGGACGGAGCGCTGCGTCTCAATGGGCGACTGCCCACCAATACCCACGGCGGGCAGCTCTCCGAGGCGTACATCCACGGGATGAACGGCGTGAACGAAGGGGTGCGGTTGATCCGCGGGGAATCGACCAGCCAGCCGCAGAAGCACGAGCATGTGCTGGTGACGGCGGGTGTGGGTGTGCCCACCAGTGGCATGGTGCTCGGCCAGCTGGACTGACGGCGTCTACGCTGGCGCGATGCATACTGCTCCCTGGCATCGAGCGGGTGCAGCGGGTCCCCCGTCAGGTTGTACGTGCGAGCGAGCCAAGCTGGGGTGGACACTCGGGATGTTGTAGACTCGCCGGCGACATCCAAGCGATTCTGCCCGGAGCAATCCGCCCAAAGCAGTCCGCGCCATCGATCTGCATGAGGCGAAATCAAGGAGAACGTCATGAAGGTGGTAGTCGACTATGACCTGTGCGAGGCGAACGCGGTCTGCATGAAGCAGGCGCC
>CAZQMY010000552.1:0-3649 GCA_964594405.1 uncultured Spirochaetaceae bacterium
GTCCGCCCTCCGCGCGCTCGAGCACTTCGTCGCTCGCCGCGGATCGGCCGACGATGCTCGCGCAGACCAGCGATCGGCCCGGCGGTGCGTAGCTGGGAGCGACCTCGCTCTGCACGCTCACGTTGTTGACCGGGCCGCTGCGCGCGCCGTCGAGCAGCAGCCAGGGTCCTCGAAGAGGCGCGGAGGGCGCGTCGAAGTGCAGGCATGTAGTGGCACAGCTCTCGGGCGCCTCGAAGCCGGAGAGCAGCTTGGCGGTCGAGCGCGCCTCGGTGGCGACCACGATGGCTCGGGCGAAGAGCTGCTCGCCCGAGGTCAGCAGCACGCGATCGGGGCGCACCGACGTCACCGGCGTAGCGAGTCGGACGACCCCCGGCTCGAGCCGCGAGGCCAGCTGCGCAGGGATCGCGCCCATGCCTTCGGCGGGCAGGCTGGCGAGGCCGTTCGCGAACATCCTGAGCACGAACTCGAGGCTCGTCTCGGAGGTCTGCAGGGCAGGGTCGAGGAAGACGCCTGCCAGGAAGGGACGGAAGAAGCGCTCGATCAGCGGACGCGAGAGGCCTTCCGCCCGGAGACGCTCGAGCGTGCCGAGTCGCCGACCGCCCGACCCGTCGGCCTCGCCTCCCCGCTCGATACGTCTCAGCAGTCGCGCGACGCGCAGCGCGTCGGCCGGTCCGACCATTCGCGAGCCCAGTGTCGAGAAGATCGACGAGGGCGCTCTTCTCGGGTCGGCCAGCGTCCGGAAGCGACGCCCGTCGAAGACCTTCGCCCCGGGCACGAAGTGCTTCAGCCCGAGCGCGTCGAGGTCCAGCATCTCGCGCACTTCGGGGTAGGAGGTGAGCAGGACCTGGAAGCCGCGGTCCAGTCGGAAGCCGTCCACGAGCCGTGTTCGCACGCGACCCCCGACGGTGTCTCCGGCCTCGACCACCGTGACTGGGATGCCGCGCGCCTGCAGGTGAAGAGCGCAGCACAGGCCCGCCATCCCAGCACCGACGACAACGACGGGCGGCCGAGACTCGGGCGCCTTGCGCCGCGGGACGCTCGGTCCGGAGCCGGAGTCGGATCTGGCCATGATGGGTCGCCTCCTGCACGGAACGTCCTTGGTGACAGAGCTTAACGACTGGCCCTGGAGCGCCAATGAAGGCACACGAACGTGAGGCTTCCGATCCGGAACCGAGCCGCTCGCTCGCGCCCTGACCGCCCGATGCGCCTCTCGGCGGCCACACGCAACTCCGGAGCGCTCAGCGCGCGCTGGCAGCCAGCCGCGCGGCGATGATGCCGAGAACCTCCGCCGAGAAGCCCAGGCCGAGATGCGTCGTCCCGACCTCGACGTGCTCGACACGCTCGCTGATGCGATCGATGCAGGCCCTCCACGCCACCACGCCATCTCGCCTCGAGAAGACGGCGGTCACGGGCGTCGTGATCGGCACGGCGTCGCGCGCCAGCACCTCCGCCTCGATCGCATCCAGGTCGATGCCCTGTCTCCGATAGACCTCGGCAACCGCGGTGTATTTGGGCCCGCCCACGACCGGGCTGCCCAACGTCACGATGCAGCGTGCCTGCGCGGGTCGCTCGCGCGCCGCCTCGCGAGCCAGCACGCCGCCGAGGCTCCAGCCCACGAGCGCAGCCGGCCGTCCGGCCTCGTCGGCCAGCTGCTCCAGACGCTCGACGACCTGGGGAATCAGATCGGGCACGTCCCCATGGTTGCGACCGAGTCCCCAGTCTCGCGCATCCCAGCCCAACGCGCGCAGATAGCCCCGGATCAGCGCGGTCGAGCCCCCACCCACGCCAAAGCCGGGCAGCACCATCACGGGGCCGCCGTCTCCCCGAGGCTGGCGCGCGAGGTCCGGCGAGCGCAGGAGCAGGCGGGGCAGCTCGAGCAGCCCCAGAGCCTCGCCCAGGATTCCCCGTCGCGCGGGGGCAACGAGCGGTGCTTCAGTCACGGGGAGAGAATGCATGGTCCGTCCCACTGCGCCGCATCAGACCGCGAGCCGCTCCGACTCGGGTACACCCGACCAGTGTCCCGGATCCTGCGGGCCGGCCGCTGGAGAGACTTCGACCGGAATCCCCGTGAGACGCGACATGCCACTCACGGGCTCTACCGCGTCGACGCCGTCCGCGGCAAGCAGGTTCACGTTTACGCCGGCCGTTCGGCTGGCCACCGAGAGACCGGGCGCCCCCTGATGGCCCCAGCCATGCGGCAGGGCGACGGTGCCCGGCATGAGGTCGTCGAGCAGCTGCACCGGCACGCGCACCATCGACGTGGCGGAGCGGACATCCGCCAGGCAGCCCTGCGAGAGACCGGCCGCCTCCGCGTCTTCCGAGTGCATGTAGAGGTAGTTGGTGTGCAACGCGCCACGCACGAACTCGGGGTCGTTGTGCGTCCACGAGTTGTGCGTCTTGACATGACGCTTGGTGATGAGCTTCAGCCCGCCCGCACTCTCGCGCGCTTCCTCGAAGGCCTGCCCAAGGATCCCCGCGCGCTCGACGAGCTTCTGCGGCGCGAGCGCGACCCTTCCATCCTCCGTCGACACGCCATCCTCGCGCAGTGTGCCCACCGGATGCGCTGGGCGGATCCGTCCGTGGCTCTGGCGCCGCAGCGCATCGAAGCTGCCGTTGCGTGTGAGCCGCAGGATCGTCGACATCAGGAACTCCTGCGGCACCGAGCGCTGTCGCTGGGGATGCTTGCGCGAGTGGCGGTCCGTCCCCCACTCGAGCAGCCGCTGCGTGAGCGAGGAGCCGAAGATCGGCGCCTTGCAGACGCGAGCGAGGTCGAGATAGATCGTCGCCTCGTCCCGCTGATCGCCAGGTGGGGTGCTCACGGGATCGGTCGCCTGCAGGTAGGGGCGGGACTGCATGCCCATCAGCAGGGGAAACGCGAAGGGCAGATCGAAGCGCTCGAAGGGCGTCGTCGCGGGCAGCTGCCAGTGCGCGAGATGTCCGGTCTCGGTGGGCAGGATGTCGATGGTGACCAGCAGCTCGAGCTTCTCGAAGGCGCGCTTCAGCCGCTCGCTGTTGGCCATCGTGATCAGCGGGTTGCCACCGGTCACGAAGAGCGCCTTGAGCTGCCCCGGCCCCTCGGTCAGGATCTCGTCCGCCATGACGCCCCCTGGAAAGGCGTCGTTCACGGCCGGGAAGCCGCCGATCCGCGACCGCTCGCGCGAGAGCCCGAATCCACTGCGCTGGCCGAGCTTCGCGAAGTCGAGGATGCCCCGGCCCATCAGGGTTCCGCCCCGACGATCGAGGTTGCCGCTGACGGTATTGATGACCTCCTGAAGCCAGAAGGCGAGCGCGCCGTGCCCGCCCATGTTGACGCCCGTGGAGCTGTAGAGCGCGGCGCCTGCCGCCTCGCGGTAGGCCCCCACCATCTCGCGCAAGGCGCCGGCCGGGATCCGCGTGACCTCCTCGGTGCGCTCAGGTGTCCAGGGCGCAGCGATCCGGGCCACCTCGTCGAAGCCCGTCGTGAGCTCCTCGACCGTGCCGTGGTCGACGCCATCGGTGGCTATCAGCTCCTGCAGGAAGGCCATCAGCGGCTGGTAGGTCGCCCATGTGTGCATGATCGACATTGTCTCCGACCGCACGCGCCCGGCCTTGTCGCTGAAGCGCCCAAATTCCGTGTCCTCGCGCGCGAACGACTTGATCTGGCGGATGC
>CAZQMY010000553.1:0-3642 GCA_964594405.1 uncultured Spirochaetaceae bacterium
GACTCGGCGAGATGCCGCCCATCCTCGAACTCGAGGGTCGGGATGCGGCCGTTGGGGTTGCGGGCCAGGAATTCGGGGGTGCGTGACTCGCCCCGCGTGATGTCGAGCTCGATCCGCTCGTAGGCAATCTGGAGCTGATTGAGGATCAGCCGCACCTTGTAGCCATTGCCGGACTCGAGGAAGTCGTAGAGTCTGAGCACGGGGTCTCCTTGTGCGGATGAGATCGACTATCATGCGGCGGGTCGCGTGGCGCCGCAATCGCAGGGCGTGCGATCCAGCATCGACGGGGGAGCCTGAGTCGTGGAAGAGCATCCGATCCGCATGCGCGGTCTAGATCACGTCGTGCTTCGTGTCTCCGACCTCGAGCGATCGCTGGCCTTCTACGCGGGGGTGATGGGCTGCATCGAGGAGCGCCGCATCGATGCGCTCGGCCTGGTCCAGCTGCGCGCGGGCGCGAGCCTCATCGATCTCGTACCCGTGGACTCGCCCCTGGGCAAGGCCGGCGGAGCCGGCCCGGGGGAGGAGGGGCGCAACATGGACCACTTCGCCCTCGAGCTGGAGGCCTTCGACGAGGCGCGGATCCGTGCACATCTGAAGGGGCACGGCGTCGAGCCAGGCGACGTGGGGACGCGCTACGGTGCCCGAGGCAATGGACCTTCGATGTACGTCCGCGATCCCGACGGGAATGTGGTGGAGCTGAAGGGGCCGCCGAAGGCGTAGACCCGCAGCTGCGGCGCGAGGGGGAGCCCGAGTATGGACGATCAGGCCGGCGTGGAGGCCAACAAAGCCGTCGTCGCGCGCATGTGGGGCTGCCTCTATCGCAAGGATTGGCAGGGCGTGGCCGAAGAGCTCGCGCCGGACGCCCACTACGAGGACGTGCCCGCACCGGATCCCGGCGCCGATGGACCGGCGAACGTCGTCAAGCGGCTCAGGATCGGCCTGGATCACGTCTCGCGCTTCGAGCACGAGATCCATCGAACCGTGGCCGAGGGCGACTCCGTGCTCGTGGAGCACACCGAGACGTGGCACTTCGAGGACGGCGGCAGGGTGGTCAACGACTTCGTCACCGTGCACGAGCTGCGGGGCGGGAAGATCACCCTCTGGCGTGACTACTGGGACATCAACACGATGATGTCACAGGCGCCGGCGTGGTGGATCGAAGCCATCATGAAGTCCACGGCAGAGGATTTCGGCTGAGGCGATCCGGGATCCTGGGCGCATGGCGTCCCCGACCGCGACTGCTCGTCGACGAGGATCGACGTCGGTCGTCGGGCGCGCTCGTGCGCCGAGTCGTGAGTAGAGCTGCACCTCGATGGACGGCCCATGCCGGAGACCGATCGGACCTCGGTGTGATCAGTGGGGCCGTCATCGAGATCCCCTCCAGCGTCATCGAGGAAATCCCCGTCTTGCGCCGGGGCGTCGTCCCGAGTCGCCCCGCCCCGGCGTACAGCCGCAATTCCGGGCATCCGATCCATGGGAACACCCATCGGAGCCCACTCCTTGATCCAGACCGACTGGACACCCTTCGCGCTCATCCCACTCGGGGCCTCCGTGCTCTACTCGGGGCTGGCGCTCTTCGTGTATTCGCGACGACGGGGTATGGTGGGGCCGCTCTTCGTCTGGCTGGTCGTCGCGTTGGCGGTCTGGCAGGGCTTCGAGGCTCTCTCGATGCTCGTGCCATGGACGCCTGCGAAGGTCTTCTTCGCGAAGCTGAAGCACCTGGGCGTGCAGGCCACCGCGCCTCTCATCATGATGATCGCGCTCTCGACCTTCTGGGGTCGGGCGGAGATCGGACTGCGGCTCCGCGCGCTGCTCTTCGTCCCTCCCGTGATCGCACTGATCGGTCTCTGGACCACCGAGCTCCACGGGCTCTTCTGGTCCGACTACCGGATCGAGGAGATCCACGGGGCGCACATCTTCCATGCGGATTGGGGACCGCTCTTCTGGGCGGTCACGATCTACTCGCAAGGCTCCGTCGCGCTGGCGCTCGGTGTGCTGGCGTGGGGGCTGCTCGCCGGTCGCATCCGTTTCAAGCGGACGACCCTCCACTTGATTCCCGTGGCGGCGATTCCCACGATCTCGAGCATCGCCTACGTCGCCGGCGTGATTCCGGGCGATGGGCTGATCGACCCGACACCGCTCGCGCTGGGCATCTCCGCCGTCTTCCTGATCTTCGGCGTGCTGAGGGTGAGCTCGAGCGCGGTCGTGAGCGTCGCCCATGCCGAGATCGTCCATCGCCTCGTCGACCCGATCGTCGTCGTCGGATCATCGGGTGAGCTCATCTCCTTCAACCTCGCTGCGCGCGAGGTCCTCGGGGTGGACGACTCCCTGGTCGGGGCGCCCTATGCGCTCGCGCTCGCTCACCTGCCGGACGTCGTGGCCACGTTGGAGGAGTCGCCGAGCGAGCCGACGGAGATCCAGGTCGCGCATCCGCACCGGCCGCGCGCGAGCGACTGGTTCGCGCTGGTCCTCACGCCGCTCTACGACGTCTTCAGCAACCAGCAGTGCACCATTCTCGTGCTCCGCGACATCACGCGGTACAAGGCGGCCGAACGGAAGATCCGGGCCCTCGCGTACTACGACAGTCTGACCGGTCTCCCCAATCGAGAGCGATTCCACTGGATCCTCTCGCGCACGCTCGAGAACTCTCGCGGCGGGGCGAACGAGCTGGCCCTGCTCTTCCTCGATCTCGATCGTTTCAAGGAGGTGAACGACACGCTCGGGCATGTCGCTGGCGACGTCCTGCTCTCGGAGGTCGCTCGGCGCCTGGTCGACTGCCTCCGGCGATCGGATTGGGTGGCTTATCAGGGCGAGGAGCGCGGCGAGGAGGATGAGGAGAACGTCTCCAGGCTCGGGGGCGACGAGTTCACCGTGCTGCTGACCCACCTTCGTTCGCCCATCGACGCGGCCACCGTTGCGCGCCGGATCGTCGACTCGCTCTCACTTCCCTTCGAGATCGACGGTCACGAGGTCCTCTCGGGCGTCAGCATCGGCATCGCGATCCATCCGAACGACGGCGCGGATGTCGAGACGCTGGTCCGGAACGCCGACACGGCGATGTACGAGGCCAAGCGCAAGGGATCGAACGAGTTCGTCTTCTACGACGAGTCCATGAACTCGAAGGGCGCCCGGCGCCTCGCTCTCGAGGGACGACTGCGCAAGGCGCTGGGGCGAGATCAGCTGATCCTGACCTATCAGCCCCTCCGCGACGCCGAGTCCTCGCGGGTGCTGGGCGCGGAGGTCCTGCTTCGCTGGCTCCTGCCCGACGAGGGTGTCGTCGGGCCCTCCGAGTTCATCCCCATCGCCGAGGACACCGGCCTGATCCACGACATCGGCGACTGGGTCCTCGAGGAGGCATGTGCCCAGGGCGCCCGGTGGGTCGCCCAGGGCTATCGGCCGATCCGCATCGCCGTCAACATCTCGAGCCATCAGCTGCGCAAGGCGGGCTTCGTCGAGAAGATCGAGCGCGTCCTCGAGCGGACGGGCTTCTCGGCCGAGCGACTGGAGCTCGAGCTGACGGAGAGCTCGATCATGGGCGAGGACGATGGCACGCTCTCGGCCCTCGCCGGGCTCGAGGACATGGGCATAAGCTTTGCCCTCGACGACTTCGGCACCGGCTACTCGTCGCTCTCGTACCTGCGG
>CAZQMY010000554.1:0-3629 GCA_964594405.1 uncultured Spirochaetaceae bacterium
ATCTTCATGGTGGTCATTACCATCTTCGGAGTCGGCTACGGCGAAGTGCGGCCGGTGGTGTCGGACGAGCTCCGGAGCTTCACCATCGCCGTGATCATCGGCGGCTACGGCGCGGCGATCTACGCGGTGGGCGGCTTCGTGCAGCTGGTAACCGAAGGCGAGATCAACCGCGCATTGGGAGCAAGACGCATGAGTCGCCAGGTATCCAAGCTGCGGGGCCACACGATCATCTGTGGCTATGGCCGGATCGGTAGAATCCTCGCCCGCGAGCTCGCCAACGCACGCGAAGAGCTGGTGGTCATCGACATCGACCCCGTCAAGGTCCGCGATGCAGAGTCCGCCGGCTTTCCGACCCTCTCGGGAGACGCCTCCCGCGAGGAGATGCTCCGACTCGCGGGCGTCGAGTATGCCAAGGCGCTGGCGACGGTGCTGCCGGACGACGCGGCGAACGTCTTCATCACGCTCGGCGCGAGTGCGCTCAACCGCGGCATGGAGATCATCGCGCGCGCAGAGGATCCCAGCACCGAGCCCAAGCTTCGGCGCAGCGGCGCCACGAGCGTGGTGCTGCCCGCGGCGATCGGCGCCGAGCGCATCGCCCATCTCGTCACGCGGCCCGGCGCGTACCAGCTGCTCGGTGACGCGGGCGGTCGCGGCGATCTGCAGGCTCAGCTCGGTCCGATGGGGCTGCGCTTCGAGGAGCTTCGCCTGCCGGGGCATTCCACGTTGATCGGACGCACGCTCGATCACATCGAGGTGCATGGCAATCGCGGCTTCCTCATCGTCGGCATCCGCCACGCGAACGGGGAGCTCGAGACGAATCCACCCGGCGATGCGCCTCTCGCCGAGGGCGACACGATCATCGTCCTCGGTCATGCGGACGACCTCCCCGAGCTGCGGCGCCGCTACGAGTTCGAGAGCGAGCGCACGTACCGGGGCGCCCGCATCCGCTGAGCCGGCCGGTCCGATGGCGGCGTTCGGCCGGGCGCCTGGCGCCTCTTGCGGTCTCGCGGCTACGGCTGCGCCGGCTGGCTCTGGGCGTCGACGGGGCGCATGCCCGTCAGGCGTCGACCCCGGTGGTGCCGATGGACAGCGTCCTGCCGAAGGCCGAGCCTTCGCTCGGGAGCGAGAGGTCGAGCCACCGTCGCTCGTGCTCCGGCGACACCCGGATGACGACGGCGGTCGCATCCTCATCGGGCGAGGTCCGGTGAGCAGCGGTGACGATGCGGCTGGCGAGCAGTCGAGGAGAGAGCGAGGCCGCGACCTTGACGACGGCATCGTCCTCGACGACCTGCTCTGCGCCGTCGGTACAGAGCACGATGGTGTCCATGGCCTCGAGGTCGAGCGTCAAGACGTCGAAGGGGCGGTCGTCCCCCCCAGCTCCCTCGAGCGGGGCATCGGTCAGCTCGTGGTCGAGGGTGAGCTGACGGCATCTTCCCCGGCGAATCAGATAGGCCCGGCTATCGCCACGATGTCCGATCACTCCGAGATCACGTTGGGCGAGCAGTAGGGTGACCGTGGTGCCCAGACCGCGGAACTCCGGATTCGCTTCGTCGGCTTCGGAGATGGCCAGCATGGCTTGCCGCATCGCGCGCTCGACGACCAGTCGGCTCGCTCTCCCACTCGCGAGGTCGGCGTCCTGTTCCGAGCGGGCGACGAAATCCTCGAGGGCCTCGGTCGCGATCCGTGCGGCCACCTCTCCGGCCGGCGAGGCGCCGACGCCATCGCACACGACGTAGAGCCCGAGGGCGTCCTCGACGAGGAAGACATCCTCGTTGTGGAAGAGGTCGCCTCCGCCTCTCGATGCTCCGGCTCCGCGTGTCGACATGGCTCCTCCGTCGTTCTTCTCTCGTGGTCTCTCGGTCGCGGTTGAATCCACGCCGTGGTCAATGGTTCCACTGCGGCGCTGCGGCCGCAATCCGACCACCGCATGGCTCGGTGGATTCAATCGCCTCCGAACCCCGAGGCGACGTAGAGGCTGAAGGCGTAGAGGGCCAGCAAGAACATGGACTCGAGACTGAGTCGCCAGACGCGCGTCTCGCTGCGAACGGCGAGTCCGCCGAGCACGATCGCCTGCATGGTGATCGCCGTCGCTGCCATGACGACCGCCGATTCCGCCTCTGTGCGTCCCACCGAGTAGAAGAGGGCACCCCCGATGAAGACGATGTCTGCGATGGCGAGAACGACGACGAGGAAGGCGTTGGCACCGAATACGTTGCCGAGCACGAGGTCGATCTGTCCCCGTCGCGTGGAAGCGATGCTGTTGGTGACCTCGGGAAGGCTGGTGACGATGCCCAGCAGGGTGGCCCCGGCGAAGGTCGCTCCGAGCCCGTAGCGATCGGCGATCACCTCGACCGTCTCACCCAACCCGTAGGCAGAGGCCACGATGACGGCTCCGATCCCCGCGAACGCGAGAAAGAGGATCAGTGTCGGCCTCGAATCCCAGTAGCGGGGCGCTGACTCCGATTCGGTGTCCTCGAACTGTTGCTTCGAGATCCTCATCACGGTGAGCTGGCCGAATCCATACATGAGCACGATGGCGATCGTCGTGATCCCGAAGCTGAACAGCCTCGGGCCCTTGGGGCCGAACGCCTCGGAGGCGCCCAGCGACAGGCCGATGACGGCGAGCGCCAGCAGCGAGCAGCCGAGGCTCCCGATGACGATGTGACTCGTCGACAAGCGCGAGTAGATGGGCTTGCGGCTCAGCCCGTCGACGAGAACGAGAATGAAGAGGTTGAAGATGCAGCTGCCCAGTACATTGCCCATCGCGATTCCGATGGAGCCGCGAAGGGAGAGCGATACGGTGGTGACGAGCTCGGGGAGCGTGGTCGCCACGGAGAGCAGCACCGTGCCCGCCCAGGCCTGACCGAGTCGCAATCGGTCGCCGAGGCTCGAGACGAGGGGGCCGACCAGGGTCGCTGCCGCGACGACGAGGCCCGCGAGCAATGCGAACTGGATCCAGATCATGTCGTGCGCTCTTGGCCGTGCACCACCTGCGCTCGGGGAGCGCAGCCACCCACTCCGTGCCTCGGCGCTACGCGACGCATCATCTCCCGTCTCTCTCCCGTTGTCTCTCCCCCTCGAGTCTCCCGCCCTCGAGGACGCCCCACGGACGCGCGCACAGGCGCGGGGATCCTACCCTCGGCTGTCGGAGCGCGCGAATGCCCCTCATGAAATCGTGTGGTATCGCGGTGCTCGTGACCTTGCGGGACGAGTACGGGTCGCGCATCGGCATACGGGGGCTTGCTCGGACGTGGATCGAACGGCGCCTTTGCCTGCGACCGGGCCGTGAGGGCGGCGGTCAGCGCTCGACGATCGCCTTCACGGCTCCGCTCACGCGCCGGTCCGATCGCGGCTGCCGGTGATCTCGGCCATCAGCTCCATCGCCTCGGGCTGGATGTTCGCCAGGATCAGCCCCGTTGCGCCGGATCCCTCCCACGCCTGGTAGCGGTCGCGGATGCGCTCGGGCGTCCCCACGAGCGAGGACTCGTCGCAGTACTCGTCCGGTACGGCCTCGATTGCTTCGCGCTTGCGGCCCGCCAGGTAGAGATCCTGGATCCTTGCTGCCGCTTCGGGATAGCCGCGACGCACCATCATGTCGTTGTGGAAGTTCTTGTCGCGGTGGCCCATGC
>CAZQMY010000555.1:0-3606 GCA_964594405.1 uncultured Spirochaetaceae bacterium
GGCGCCGCGACGCATCTTCAAGGCGCTCTTCTAGAGTCTGGCGGGGGAGCCGCGCCATGGTCGAGCGTCAACGACCCGCGCCGCGATCGCGCCCGCTCCGCATCGCGGTGCTGCTCTCGGGCGGCGGCACCAGCCTCGAGAACCTGCTCGAGCACATCGACTCGGGGGAGGTTCCGGGACAGGTGGTGGTGGCGCTCTCGTCGAAGGCGAACGCCTATGGGCTGGAGCGCGCGCGCAAGCGGGGCATCCCGGCTGTGGCCGTGCCGCGGCGGGACTACGAGGACGCGAAGCGCTTCAACGACGCGCTGCACGCCGAGCTCAATCGCTACGACGTCGAGCTGGTCGCTCTGCTGGGCTTTCTCTCGCACTTCGAGCTGCGCGGCCGCTATGAGGGGCGAGCCCTCAACGTCCATCCGGCGCTGATTCCCGCCTTCTCGGGCCAGGGCTGCTACGGCCGTCACGTCTACGACGCGGTGCTCGAGAAGGGCGTGAAGATCACCGGCGCTACGGTGCACTTCGTCGACGAGGAGTACGACCACGGGCCGATCTTCCTGCAGGAGGCGGTGCCGGTCCTCGAGGACGACGACCACGAGTCGCTGGCGGCGCGCGTGATGGCCGCCGAGCGGCGGCTGGTGCCCCACGCGATCCGGCTCTTCGCCGAGGGGCGGGTGCGCATCGAGGATGGGCGGGTTCGGATCCTGCCCGATCCGGACAGGGCGGAATAGCGCGGCGCCTCGATCTCATCATTGACGAGGAGGCGAACAAAAGGCGAAAATAGCGGGCATGCCCCCCGCATCGCTTCCGTCCCGAAATCCGTCCCCGCCCCCCGACAGCCCCCCCGAGCGCCCGGCGCATCGGCTGCGCTCCAGCGAGCGCCTCGAGGCCCTGCTCGCCGATCTCGGCCCGCAGATCGAGCGCGGCCCGCGCCCCCGCGAAGCCGGCGCCGCCCTCTCCTCGGGCCAGCTCGAGCTCGACGCCCTGATCGGCGGCGGCTTCCCGCGCGGCGCCATCAGCGAGCTGGCCGGAGGTCCCTCCTCCGGCCGCACCTCGGTGGTGCTCGGCGCCCTCGCCCACGTCACCGGCCCGCGCGCCGAGCTCGCCGCCTTCGTGGACGGCCCCGATGCCTTCGACCCGCCCTCCGCGGAGGCCGCCGGCGTCGATCTGCGGCGGATGATCTGGGCCCGGGTCGGGCGCGGCCGGATGGAGAGGGCCGAACGGAGACGGGGACGATCGCAGAAGCTCGACCGGTCGCCGCAGGCGCTCGACTGGCAGCCGGCGCTGCGCTGTGCGGAGCATCTGGTGCAGACCGAGGGCCTGCCGCTGGTCGTCCTCGATCTCGGCTCCGAGCTGGCCCGGCCGCCGACGGCGGCCTGGCTTCGCCTGGCCCGGGCCGCAGCGGGCAGCCGGTCGGCGCTGCTGGTGCTGAGCGAGTCGCGGCAGGTGGGCTCGCAGGCCGGGCTGGCCCTGGCCTTCGGCGCGGCGCGAGCGCGCTGGCAGGGCGTCCCGCCGCTGCTGGATCGCCTCGCCCCCAGCGCCGAGCTGATCCGCAAGCGCAACGCGCGCTAGCAGGCCGCGACATGGCCGCCGCCCGCATCGCCTGTCTGCTGGTGTCCGAGCTGCCGTTGCACGCGGAGCTGCGGGCCCACCCCGAGCTGCGCGGCGCGCCCGTGGCCATCGCCACCGGGCCCGGGTCGCGGGCAGAGCTCTGCGCGCTCTCCCCCGAAGCGCGCGCCGCCGGCGTGCGCCGCTTCGGCAGCGCCGCCCAGGCCCTGGCCGCCTGCCCCGAGCTGCGCCTCCGCCTGGCCTCGCCGGTGCTCGAGCAGGCCGCCCGCGACACCCTGCTCGACCTGGCGCTCTCGTTCTCGCCCCGCGCCCAGCTCGCCCCGCGCGCCACGGGCCTCTTCGCCGCCGAGGGCGCGGTCTTCCTGGACGCTTCGGGCATGGCGCGCCTCTTCCCCTCCGAGAGCGGCTTCGCCTCGGCGCTGGCGGATCGGGCCGGGCGCCAGGGGCTGCCCGGCGCGGTCAGCGTGGCCAGCTCGAAGACCATCGCCCTGCTGGTGGCGCGCCGGATCTGCAGCGAGCCCGGGGCCACCCTCGCGCTCGATCCCGACCGGGAGCGCGAGTGGCTCGCTCCGCTCTCGCTCGACCTGCTCGATCCGGACGATCGCCTCGCCGCCGCCCTCACCCGTCTCGGCGTGCAGACGGTCGCCGAGCTGCTGCGCCTGCCGCGCCGCGCCCTGGCCGGGCGGCTCGGCCCCGAGGTGATCGAGCTGATCGCGAAGGCCCGGGGCGAGCACGTCGAGTCGCCGCTCCCCGAGCCGCGCGAGACGACGATCTGCGAGGCCATCGACCTCGAGCATTCCATCACGCGCCTCGAGCCCCTGGGCTTCGTGCTGCGCGGGCTGCTCTCACGCCTGCTGGAGCGCCTCGCGCTGCGCGCCCTCTCGTGCGGGCCGCTGCGCCTGGAGCTGCGCCTCGAAGGCGGCGGCCGCGACGTGCGCCAGATCAGCCTGGCCGCGCCCACCAGCGACGTGCGGGTGCTGCTGCGCCTGGCGAATCTGGCCCTGGCCGAGCATCCGCCCTCCGCGCCCATCGAGTCGCTCTCCCTCCGCACCGAGGGCCGCCCCCGCCGAACCGACCAGATCGACTTCTTTCGCCCGCACGGCCCCGATCCCACGGCGCTGGAGCAGACCCTCTCCAGGCTCGAAGCCCTCTGCGGGGAGGGGCGGGTCGGGTCGCCGCGCGTGCGGGATCGCCACGATCCCACGGATTTCGAGCTGCATCCCTTCGAGCCGCCCCCGCCCCGCGATGCGCACGCCCGTGCGCAAGGAGCCCCTCGGGTCGACGGGAAGGAGAAGGCGCCCGCGAATCCTCCAGACCGGCCTGGGGGGCCGGGCTCGCTCTTCGAGGGCGCCGAGCTGCCCGCCCTGCGCGCCCTGCGCCCCTCCATTGCCGCCAGGGTCCGCGTGGCCCGGGGCCAGCCCGTGCACGTCCAGAGCGCCCTCACGCAGGGCGACGTGGTCGTCGCCTCGGGCCCCTGGCGGAGCACCGGACACTGGTGGAGCGAGACCGAGCGCTACGCGAAGGATCACTTCGACGTCCAGATGAACGACGGCCTGGTCATCCGGCTCTGTTTCGATTGGGTGAAGCGAGTCTGGCAGATCGATGGCGTTTACGACTAGAATGCGTCCGCGACGCGCCTCGGGCGTACACCCGACCCTCCCATCCCGCGCCCGATGGCCCCAGAGACGCGATGGCCCCAGAGACGAGAGACGAGCGAGGACGACGACTTCCATGACCGAGCCCGCCAGTGATGCCAGGCAGGACCACCGCCTGGCTTTCTTTCGCGGATTTCTCACCCGGCCCAAGGAGGTCGGCTCGATCATCCCCAGCAGCCGCTTCATGGAGCGGCGCATCGTCAAGACCGCCGAGCTGCGCGGGGCGCGGCTGGCCATCGAGCTCGGGCCCGGCACGGGGGGCACGACCCGCGCCCTGCTCCGCAACATGGCGCCCGACGCCCGGCTCCTGGTCATCGAGATCAACCCGCCCTTCTGCCGGCTGCTGCGCGAGAGCATCGGCGGCCAGCGGCTGATCGTGCACGGGGGC
>CAZQMY010000556.1:0-3598 GCA_964594405.1 uncultured Spirochaetaceae bacterium
GAGATGTCAGTGCCAGCCAGGTTGTACAGGCGCTCTTGAGTCGAGCGATCGGTGATCTCATGCCGAGGGCTCGATGGGGCCGTTCGTGATTGTAGTCCCGCAGCCAGGCGGGGAGCGCTCGCCGCTGACCTTCGGAGGTCTCGTACGTCGCTCCGTCTCACGACATTCTGGACCGAGGGCGTTGCAGCTGCAACGCTGCTGATCTGGAGTCCGAGTTGGACATGACGCACCGTGCGAGACGGTTCTCCTGGATCCGCTGAGCTCGAGCCTTGATCCGTGCCACCCCCCCTCGGCGGAGTCGCGGCATCGCCTCGTCGCCGCAGATCGCGCGATCCTGCGGCGGCGGATATCGTCTCGTCATGGATGGCATCTACGACCTGGGCGGCATCGTCGGCTTCGGCGCGATCGAGGTGGAGAGCGACGAGCCGACCTTCCACCATTCCTGGGAAGCGACGGCCTTCCGGCTGAACGTCGCCGCGATCGGGTTGCTGCGGGTCTACAACGCCGACGAGTACCGGCATTCGGTCGAGCGCATGCAGCCCGTGCACTATCTCCAGGCAGGCTACTACGAGCGGGTGCTGACGGGCGTGGCGACGCTCCTCGTCGAGAAGGGGCTGCTCGACGAGGCCGACCTCGAACGTCGTGCCGGCGGCGCCTTCCCACTCGCGAGCCCGGCGCGCCCGAACGTCGAGGACGGCCGCTCCGAGCCCGTGGCGCCACGATTCGCCGTGGGCGATCGGGTGTACGTCGCCCGGGTCGTCCGACCGGGGCATACGCGGGTGCCGCGCTACGTGAGAGGAAGATCCGGCGTCGTCGTCCACGTCGCGCCGCCCTTTGCATACCCCGACGCCAGTGCGCACGGGCTGACATCACGTCGTGAGGCCACCTACCACGTCGAGTTCGATGCACGGGTCCTGTGGGGCGAGGATGCCGAGGAGAACGCGCCGGTCGTGGTCGATCTGTGGGAATCCTATCTGCGGCCGGAAGTGGCGGTCGAGGAGGACGAGGGATGAGCGGGCAGGAAGTCGCGTCGCCGGAATCTCGCGCGCGGGCGGTCGTCGAGGCCCTCACCGAGGCTGGGCATCTCGACGAATCGACGCTCGGCGTCGTCGCGCAGGTCGAAGAGAGGCTCGACTGGCACAATGGCGCCCGGGTCGTGGCGAAAGCCTGGACGGATCCCGCCTACCGTGCGCGCTTGCTCGCCGACGGCACCGCGGCCTGCGCCGAGCTCGGCTTCGCGGGGCCCGAGGGCGAGTACATCGTCGTCCTCGAGGATACGCCCGTGAGGAAGAACCTCATCGTGTGTACCCAGTGTTCCTGCACGGCCTGGCCCGTGCTCGGTCTGCCACCGGACTGGTACAAGCAACCGGAATACCGCGCGCGCGTCGTTCGGGAGCCACGGCGCGTGCTCCGGGAGATGGGTCTCGAGCTACCGATGGAGGTCGAGGTTCGCGTCTGGGACACGACAGCGGAAACGCGCTACCTCGTGCTGCCGCTGCGACCGGCGGGCACGGACGAGCTCGACGAGGAAGGGCTTGCGGCGCTCGTGACGCGCGAGGCGATGATCGGGGTCGCGCTGGTACCGACACCGGCCGGAGAGATCGGGTAGCAGTCTCCGGCGCTGGACCGGGGAGATGGCGGGACCGTCGACGCCCGCATTGTTCACGGGCCGAGTGGGGGCAGTCCTCGGGCTGCCCCCGCGGTTCGAGCCCCCTCCGCTCGATCCGCTCCGACGGCAACGCCTTGGGCAAGGCGCGGTGTCGGGACTCGGCCAACGAGGGGCGAGCCCCGCTGGCCCGGTGGCCGGGCTCGACTCGAGGGGTCTCCGGAGGGCTCGAGGTGACTCACCCTTGGCCTTGGTCAAGCCAGGGCCGCAGTGAGTCCTCTGCGCGTCAACCTGGGCCCGAGGTCCATGGTGGGGAGGTCCTCGTCGCCCATGGCGGCGCACCAGCGGCGTACGGCTTCCTGATCCTGGGGAGCCATCTTCTCGAAGGTCCCCTGAATGCGTTGCATTCTCCAGATCGTGTACGTCCACGGATTCCTCTTGAATGGCTTGCCGAGCATCGGGTACTCGACTCTCGGCAGGATCCGGGAGATCTCGTCCCCGGGCTTCAAGTCCTCGGCTTCGATCTTCTGGTTCAGGCGCGAAACGGATTCCCGGAGATAGATCGGGAACTCTGCGAAGAGGCCCTCGAAGATCGGCGTGACGGTCTCCGGCACGGCGTCACCACCGAGGAGCTCGCCCGTGGCGGCTCCGCCCTTGCCGGCGAAGTCGACCCAGTCCTGCAGCGTCGGTCGGGGGTCCATCCATTCCCGACGCGGCCAGGGGTCGCGGTTGAGGTGCCCGAGCAGGGTTCCCAGCAGGCCGTAGTCCGCCGTCGTAGGGCGCCCACCGAACAGGTAGCTGTGATGCTCGAAGTGCTCATCCAGGCGATCGAGTGTGTTCAGCGCCCACCTCGAGTACAGATCCGTCTGACCTGGCGTGGCCCCGACGTAGGCGAGGCCGCCCGTCAGGTACCGCGCCAGGGTCATCTTCACGATGGGCTGCCCCACGAATCCAGGCAGAAACGGGAGGAGTCCCTTCGCCAGCTCTGTGCGCAGGAGCGTGTCCCAGTTCTCGTCGTGCAGCCACCGGGTCATCATCGAAACGCCGACCCAGCCGTCATCGAACCAGCTCTCGAGCAGCATGGATGCGAACACTTGGACTGGCGTCGTGGCATGGACCGGGCGCTCCGGGTGTCTCTTCTCGAGCTCATCCATGATGAGCGGCGTATCTACGATGAATTCATCGGGCTGCAGCTCAAGGACGGGAACGGCTCGAAAGCCGAGCCGTCGTTGGAAACGCAGGAGCTGCAGCACGGAAGGGTCGCGCTCGACATAGTCGACGCCCTTGTAGTTCAGGTACGCTCGCAGCTTGCCGGCAAAGTGGGAGGCCTGTCCGCCGTACATCGTGCATCGCGTTCGCATGATCGCTCCATCTGTTTCGGGCCACTCGACCATTGCAGGCGGCGCCTGGCAGCCGGTCTCGGCGTCGGTCGCCGGCGGCTGTTGGTGCCACCCGTGAGTCTGTGTCTCAAGAAGGGCTCGCCGCAGAGGCGCCAAGCCTGCGTTCCAGCCCCTTGAGCTTCGATCGGATCTCCGGACGGCGCTTCTCCGATACGATGCCGAGGAGGGCGAGGTTCAATCCGTAGAGGGCTCGGGCTTCGAAGTGCCGATCGTCGATCCGGCCGAGTGCCCATTGGATCGCCGCGAACTGCGCATCATGACAGACCTGCCAGGCCACGTGTCCAGGCTTCAGAGAGCTGTCCAGCACGCCCTGCGCGCGTCCCGTCCTGATGGCGCGATTGAGCATCTGAATCCAATCGGACATGGGCTCGACGGGCGAAGAGTGCCCTTCGATCTCCCCTTCGAGCCAGCCGAGGATCATGGGCCGGAAGAACTCCCGGTCGCCGATCATCTCTCGAACCACGGCGCGAACCAGAAGACGGCAGTGGTCGACGGGGTCGCCCGCCGGCTCCGGCCTTGGGAGCGAAGCGTCGATCCGGGCCTTCGCGTCGAGCGTGAGCGCTCGCAGGATGTCGTCGCGTGTGCCCCACAG
>CAZQMY010000557.1:0-3592 GCA_964594405.1 uncultured Spirochaetaceae bacterium
GAGCGACGACGTCTTCCTCGTCCCGGTCTCCATCGCCTACGACCAGATCCAGGACGTCAGGAGCTACGTCAAGGAGCAGATGGGCGGCGTCAAGGAGAAGGAGGGCTTCGGCTGGTTCCTCCGCTTGATCCGATCGCTGCGTCGGAACTACGGTAAGATCCACATCCGGTTCGGCGAACCGCTCTCCCTGGCCTCGCAGCTGCAGCAGCGCGACCCGGGGAGCCCGCCCGATCCTGACGATCGGGAGCTCGCGCTCCAGAAGCTCGCCTTCGAGGTCTCGGTCCGCATCAACAACGCGACGCCGATCACGCCCACTTCGCTCGTCACCCTCGCCATGCTGGGCACCGGGGATCGCGCGCTCACGGTGGCGCAGGTACGGCGCGGCCTCGCCAATCTGCTCGAGTACGTCCAGAATCGGAAGCTGCCGACCACCGCGGAGTTCTTCCAGCTCGAGTCCGACGACGGAATCCGTCGGACCCTCGAGTCCCTGCGCGAGAATGGCGTCGTCAGCCGCTTCGACGGCGGGCTCGAGCCGGTCTATCTGATCGGCCCCGATCGGCAGCTGATGGCGGCCTATTACCGAAACACGATCATCCACTTCTTCGTCAATCCGGCGATCGTCGAGCTCGCCGTGCTCCATGTCGGCGAGCACGATGGAGACGACCCGCTCGACACCTTCTTCGCAGAGTGCCTGCGCCTGCGCGATCTGCTCAAGTTCGAGTTCTTCTTCGCGGACAAGGAGCGCTTCGAAGAAGAGATCTGCGACCAGCTCACCTACGTCGATCCGGATTGGGAGAGCAAGCTCGGAGAGGCCGAGGGGCCCGCGCTGCTGATCCGGGCCTTTCGCCCCTTCACTTCCCATCGAACGCTGCGCCCCTTCATCGAGGCGTACCAGGTGGTCAGCGATCAGCTCGGCAAGCAGCCCGAGGGCGCAGCGTTCGACGAGGCGCGCTTCATCTCGGAGTGCCTGGGTCTCGGCAAGCAGTACAGGCTCCAGCAGCACATCCAGAGCGCCTCATCCGTCTCCAAGGCGATCTTCCAGACCGCGCTCAGGCTCGCGGACAATCGCGGATTGCTGATGAGCGAGGCCCCGGGACTGGCCGAGCGGCGGCGCGCGTTCGCGGCCGAGATCCGGGACGTCCACCGTCGCATCCTCGCCGTCGACGCGCTCGCTGCCAGCCGTCGGGCCGGCCTGATCCCCTGATCTGGACGATCGAGGCTCTCCGATGACCACCAGATCGAGGCGAATCGAGGCAAATCGAGGCAAGGAGTGTCGATCACCCCACGATCGGCCTGTGTTGCGGACGGGATCGGCTGCTAACCTCCCAAGCGACGCCGTAGCCTCCTTCACGCGGGGCGATGAAACCCCGCACCCGGTCTGGCATCGAACGACCGGTTCGCGAGTTTCGCCAACGCTCCCACCCAGCAGGTCTCATTCCACCCGGCATGTCGAATCCGACCTACGTAGCGCCACACGCGCCCACGACCGTCAGATCGAGGACACGATCCAAGAGCGAGCTCGGACGGGACTTCGCAAGGATCCGCAAGCGGAGCGAAGCGCTCTGCGAGCCGCTCGATGCCGAAGACCTCGTCGCGCAGTCCATGCCCGACGCGAGCCCGCTCAAGTGGCACCTGGCGCATACGACCTGGTTCTTCGAGATGATGGTGTTGAAGCGCTTCGTCCCCGGATACGCGCTGCACCATCCCGACTACCCCTTCCTCTTCAACTCCTACTACAACGCGCTGGGTGATCGCCATGCGCGCCCGCTGCGCGGCGTGCTCACGCGACCGAGCACGCGCGAAGTCATGGCATTCCGCGAGGCGGTGGATTCGCGCGTGCTCGAGCTGCTCGCGGGCGATCCGCCGCTGGAAGCCGAGGAGCTGATCGTCATCGGATTGGCCCACGAGGAGCAGCATCAAGAGCTGATGCTCACCGACCTGAAGCACCTCTTCTCGATGAACGCGCTCTGCCCGGTCTACCGCCCCGCCCTGCCCGCGAAGGCCGACGAGCCGCCCGCCATGGGCTTCGTCGGGCATCCCGCCGATCTCTACGAGATCGGCCACAGCGCACACGAGGAAGGCGAGGTGTGCACGACGCTCCAGGACTTCGCCTTCGACAACGAGGGCCCGCGACATCGGGTCTACCTCGAAGCCTTCGCGATCGCCGATCGCCTGGTGACCAACGGGGAGTATCTCGCCTTCATCGAGGACGACGGCTACGCCCGTCCGGAGCTCTGGCTCGACGCAGGCTGGAGCCGCGTGCAGCAGGAGGACTGGACCGGGCCCATGTACTGGCGCTGGCGCGATGGCGTCCGGCGCGAGTTCACGCTCGCCGGGGAGCGTGATCTGGTGCACACAGAGCCGGTATGCCATGTCAGTCACTTCGAAGCCGATGCGTTCGCGCGCTGGGCCGGCAAGCGGCTGCCCTCTGAGGCGGAGTGGGAGGTGGCCGCCGAGACCCAGCCCGTGACGGGTCACTTCGTCGACGATGGACGCTTCCACCCCACACCAGCGGACGCCCATTCCGGCGCGCCCCTCGCCCAGATCTATGGCGACGTCTGGGAGTGGACCGCCAGCGCCTACGGACCCTACCCGGGCTTTGCGCCGCGGAGCGACGCGCTCGCGGAGTACAACGGCAAGTTCATGAGCGGGCAGATGGTGCTGCGCGGCGGCTCCTGCGCCACACCGGAAGACCATGTCCGCCCCAGCTATCGCAACTTCTTCCACCCACCCGACCGCTGGCAGTTCACCGGGATCCGCCTGGCTGGACCACCGACCGAGACATGACGAAGAGAGGCGACTGGCCGACATGAGCGAGATCCCGATCCACGACCTCCACCCGAAGCCGGACGACATGCAGGCGGAGATCCTCGCTGGCCTTCGCGGAGAGCCGAAGACCCTGCCCTGCAAGTACTTCTACGACGAAACGGGCTCGAAGCTCTTCGATCAGATCTGCGACCTCGACGAGTACTACGTCACGCGAACCGAGGTCTCGATCCTCGAGCGCTGCGCCGACGAAATCGCGGAGCGCGTCGGTCCCGGCGTGATGCTGATCGAGCTCGGTAGCGGGAGCAGCACCAAGACGCACATCCTCCTCTCGGCGCTGGAGGAGCCGGCCGCCTACGTGCCCGTGGACATCTCGCGGGAGCACCTGCGCTCGGCCGCCGAGCGGATCGACCGTGCCTTTCCCGACGTCGCCGTCCGGCCGGTCTGCGCGGACTTCTGCGAGCAGTTCAGCTCCCCCGAGATCGGCTCGAAGCCGCGCGAGCGCTTCGTCTTCTTCCCGGGCTCCACCATCGGCAACTTCGAAGTGACGGGCCAGCGTGACCTGCTCAAGCGCATCCACGACATGTGTGCGCCCGAAGGAGGTGGTCTGATCATCGGGATCGACCTGGTCAAGGATCGCGACGTGCTGGAGGCCGCCTACGACGACGGTGCCGGCGTCACCGCAGACTTCAACATGAACCTCCTCCACCGCATCAACCGCGAGCTCGACGCCAACATCGAGGTCGATGCGTTCGAGCATCGGGCCCACTTCGACGAGGAGCACGAGCGCATCGAGATGCACCTGGTCAGCCAGCGAGCGCAGACC
>CAZQMY010000558.1:0-3586 GCA_964594405.1 uncultured Spirochaetaceae bacterium
AGATCGGGCCCTGCGTGGAGGCGCTCCTCATCGCGGGTCTGGGGTCGACGGCCTCGATGCCCCGATCCTCGAGGTGGTCAGCGATGGCGCGGCGGACGAGAGCCTCGTTCTCGAAGAGCCGCGCAATCTCTTCGGAGAAGGCGAGCTCTGGTCTGCCGCGCAGGTGTGCCTCGAAGACCGACTCCTTGGTCGGAACGAGCAGCACCATCAAGCGGATTCCTCGGGCCATACAGAGGGCGTGGATCCGATCGATGGCCTCGAGCGTGAGCCGCAGGCCCTCGCGGATCTCGGGCGTGGCGAGATCGATCGCGTCCAGGCGCGCGCCGGGCGTGAAGGCGGTCTGCAGGTCGGGGTCGTTGACGTTCGTGACGCCGCTCGGGAGGTTGCCCGTCGCGACCTGCATTCGGCCGAGCAGCTGCCCCGCGGCCGTCACGACCAGGCGATAGATCATCGAGTTGTGTGAGAGCCAGACCTGCACGCTCGCCGGCAGGCTCGGGCTCGGGCGGTTCTCGACGCTCTTGTATCGCGTGACCTCGACGCCGGAGTCCGCCGATCGCAGCTCGGCCCAGTGATCGAGCCCATAGACCACACGCGAGGCGTCGAAGAGGTCGTTGCCGAAGTAGAAGCCGAGCACGACCACCGAGGGCTCCATCGACAAGCCGTGCTCGCGAAGCAGGTACTCGTACTGGATCGGGCCGTACCCACCGAGGGCCATGTTGTACACGGATCGTCCCGTCTCGCGGGCGAGCCAGGCGGGCCAGCTCTGGGTGGCGAGCGCGGATACGCCGTAGGTCTGCGAGTCACCGACCGCCAGGATGTCGATGCGCTCGGGCAGCTCGGTGTTCCGGAGGCCGAGCGGGTCGTGCCCGGCCGAGCCCTCCGCAACGCGATGACCGAGCACCGGGTCGTCGACGATGCGAGGCTTGAGCAGGTTGACCTCGTCGAGCACGAGGCGCAGAGCGAGCTCGGTGAGCGTCAGGCAGACGAGGGTCGTGATGCCGAGCAGGACGATCCGGGCGAGCACGGTCACCGCCATCGATCGTGCGGGCATGGGGACTCCTCGATACGGGGACGATCACTGGTCGAGCGCACGACGGAATCGGGGCGCGCGGCGGCCCATCCTCGCGCTGGCGACCGGGCGCTCATGCGTCCGCGGGGCCATGGCTCAGGAGGGCGTCGCACAGAATGGATGCGTCCGGCGAACGGTGCAATCCCGCCGGGCCCATCCCCGCGCGCTGGTGTCTCAATGCATGCCGGCGGGCCTCGCGGGCAGGGATCTGCAGATCGGGGGGATGGGGCCCAGCATCGACGCCACCTCGGCCTCGATGCTGGTGGCCTTGCCGCGGGCCATCCGCGTGGCGTCCTTGATCCGTTCTTCCATGGGCCAGGGCCAGAGCGGGATGTGCGTCGCCTTGCCGTCGACGTAGCGGTAGCAGAGCGGGAAGTCCGTGCCCTGCGAGAGGACTCCGGTGCGGATCGCACCCAGATTGATGCGCCTGGGCGGGGTGAAGGAGCCGCCCTGCGACCATTCGGGATCGATCGCGGATCTCGACTTGCGGCTGATCAGCGTCAGTCCGCGCACCGAGAGCGGCGCTTCCGTGCGGCTCCTGCCTTCCTGCCAGGAACAGTCCGCGCGCCCCTCGCAGCGAACGAGCGCGACGATGTAGCGCGCGTCGAAGTCCTGGGGCGTGAAGGCGACGACGTCCGTCAGCTCCTGACCCTTCCCGTAGCCGTAGGCCACCACCGAGGCGGGCTGGAGGCGGGCGTGGGGGGCGACGTACGCGAAGCTGCCCAACACCCGGAGCCCGGCGTCGAAGGGATCCTCGGTGCGCTGCCAGGAGTCGCTGCGCTTGAACCAGTCCATCCCCAGCACCGTCTTGAGCTGCTGGCTGATGTCGATGTCCTCCGGCTGCTGCTCGGCGGACCATCCCGCGATGACGTTCTCGCAGAGGCTCGAGTAGCTCCGGTATGCACACGAGATGGTCTGGGTGTGCGTGGCCGCATTGCCCTCCCAGCGGGCCCAGACCCGCCGGAGCGTGACGTTCTCGGAGAGAAAGACCTGCATCACCTTGCGCCCGGTGCCGAAGGCAGCCGAGTCCTCGACCAGGATGTCCTCAGCGGCGGCGATGTCGAAGACGTGGAAGTTCGCGACGAAGCGCTCCTTCTCCATCTTCTTCCGACATCGGGGATCGGCGACGCACTCGCGGTACTCCGCGAAGCGCGGGTTCGCGTCCCAGGCGATGATCCGACGCAGCACGACCCCCTTGATCGGCTTGCGGTGCGCTGGGCCCAGCCCGGTGTTGATGTACGCGTTGTCCCAGCTGCCGCCGATCCCGATCACGTTCGTGTTGCCGTTGGCGGCGTTGAAGCCCTCGAGCACGAAGTAGTCGTTGTTCTTGAGCCGTACCGGAGATCTGATCTTCGAGCCACGTCGCGCTCCGCCGTCGATCAGGACGGCGCCGTCGCGCAGCGCCCGGATGGTGATCGGTGAGCCCTTCGATCCGCTCAGGCCGGGCGGCGGGCGGATCATGTCCGCCGGCGCCGTGTACTCGCCGTCCAGGAGGCAGAGCGTCTGCCCGGGGCTGGCGATCGCCCAGAAGTCGGCGATCCGGAACGGCGACTCCCGCGTGCCGAGCGGTGTCTGCGCCGAGTCGCCGCGGATCGAGGCGGCGGGCGCTGCCCAATGGGTGCAGACCGCGCGGGCGGACGAGAGCGTCGAGCAGGCGGAAGCCATCGAGAGCAGAGCGACGTGGACGCAGAGCCGGGCACCGATTCCGAACCGCCGCATCGGTCTCCGAGGCGCGGGGCGGAGCGAGCCCGGCGCATCGAAATGGGGATCGCCCCCGCGGATCGCTCGCGGGTCGCGGTCGGGCTCGCCGGCGCGTCCCCAGCGGACGAGCGGCCCTCGCGAAGCGAGGGCGGCCAGCGCGCGCGTGCGCTCGGTCATGGGTTCATCGATCGGGTCGTTCGTCTTCATGGGTCCTCGCTGGACTGGCCTCTTCTCGTCGAGGCGACGGAGCTCCGATGGAGCGGAGCCTCCACGTGTTCGGACTCGGCAGCGATGGATCGCGCGTCGGAGCAGGAGTCGCGTCGGCGAGATCGGCGTCGATGGACGGGGCCGGGGGAGTGTGGGCCGAATCAGGGAGTCCGATCGGCGGCACGAAGCGGATGATAAATCACTATTCTCGAGCGGCGTGCGCGGCGGAGGACGATCTGGACGCGTTCCACGAAGCCGAGGATGGAATGGATCGGAGCGAGCTCGAGCGTTCGGCACCCCTGCGGGTTGGAGTGGTCTATCAGATCCTCCACCACTTTCGCGAGCCCATCTTCGACGAGCTCACGCGTCGGAATCTGGAGGCCTCGGGGCTGGAGTACCACTTCTACGCGGCCGCGGAGAACGAGCTCGATTCCAATCGCACCATCGACCCGGCTCGGGCCGGGCTCGCAGCGGATGCCGGTGGGCTGCGGTGGACCTTCATCGGCAACGTGGCCCTCGGGGGGCCATTCTTCTGGCAGACCGGCGTGATCCGCGCGGCGCTGTCGCGCCGCAGTGGTGTGTTGGTCATCCTGGGCAGCCTGTTCTACG
>CAZQMY010000559.1:0-3574 GCA_964594405.1 uncultured Spirochaetaceae bacterium
AAGCGCCGCCGGAGCCCTACGAGTTCCACACTGTCCGGGTATTCGTCTCCCTGACCAGTCTCTCCAAACGACGTAGCCCGGCCCGCTTCGCCCATCGGTGCTGGATTTCCGTCGGTGCGACACGCCCGATCGATTCGAGACTCCGGCGTGGATTCTCGGGAACTCGGATGGGTTTGTCGGCACTGGGCGCTCTGTCTCGGATGCGGGCGATGGTCGTCGGCCAGCAGTCCCGGCACGAAGGGCAGGCCGTGGCACGGCTCTGCGCCGGGAGATCGCGCCCGCATTCGGTCTCTTTCGGTCTCTGTGGGTCTGCGTGATGGGCTCGCAATGCAAGAGGTTGCACGGAATCTCCTCTCATGGTCCCCACTTCCAGGCTCGAGCTCGTGGGCCTGTCCGATGCGCAGGATGCAGAGCGGGAGATCGAGCGACGCCACCGCGGTGGGGCGAGGCCGCTGCGAATGGGTCTCGACCGGCGGCGACGTCGCTGACGAGGGGCCCGTTTCTCGAAGCCGGATCAGCCGATCACTGCGCCCATCCGAGCGACGACGTCATGACGCCGCGCTCACGAACTTCCGGATCGCGTCGCGCAGCTGGAAGATCCCTGGCGTCTCCACCGGGAAGTGTCCCGCGTTCTCGAGGTCGACCCAGTGCCTGGCCACGGCGAGTCGATCGAAGAAGTCTCGGGTGAGGTGTGGCGGCGTCCAGGCGTCGAGCTGCGGGTGCACCACGAGAATCGGGCACACATCGAAGTGCTCGGGCTCGAGCGGCGGCGTGTACTCGAGAAACGAGGCGAGGAAGCCCAGTGGCACTGTGTTGCCACCGCCATACGGATCGGCGACCACGATGTCGTTGAGCTTCGGATCCGTCGACATGGCGCGCACGTCGCCGACCAGCTTGATCGGGACATGCAGCCCTCCCGCGATCGCGCCGGCCGCTGAGAGCGTGGCCCCGGCGATGGGCGCCGCCCACTTGAAGCGCGAGACTGCTCGGCGCACCTCGAGTCGCCGCGCATCGAGAAAGCACGTGCCGATGACGCCGGACGCCTTCCGGCTGTGCGCCGCCGCCGCGTACGCGACCAGGCCTCCCATGCTGCCGCCGAGCACGAAGACGGGGCGCCCGTCGCGCTCGAGCTCTGCATCGATCAGATCGCTCACGAGCTCGACCCAGTCGTCGTAGGTGTAGCGCCCGGCGACCGCGGTGATGCCGTAGCCGGGCAGGTCGGGGGCAACGACCTCCGCATGCCCGTCGCGCGCCGCGACGCCGATCATGAAGAAGAGGCGGCCGTAGCCTCCCCCCCCGTGCACGACGATGAGCTTCGCCGGCGCATCCGGGGCCGGGTAGCGATCGAGGTGCACGCGGTAGTCGCGCCAGGGCCAGAGCTCTTCGTCGGGAAGATTGCCGTCGTGGAGGCGAAACGCCTCGGGGTGAAAGGCGTTGTACTGGCGCCAGTAGGCGATGTCCCGGTTGTAGGACGAGCCGTCGGTGAGGGGTTCGCTGCGGGCCACGGCGGTAGCATAGCGTGACGTGGACTCATCGGGGATCGAGCTGTGCCGCTGGGTCGGAGCAGCGACCCCAGCCGAGGCGTTGCCAGGGTCGTGTGGCCTCGGCTGCGGTCGGCGGATGGGACGAATGGATGGGAGCGTCTGGTCCCGGCTAGACTTTCGACTCTCGAGTCTACCGAGACGGGGCGTGTGGGGCGGTGAGTCTGCCAAGGCGTCGAGGGGCGGAGCACGCCGTCCGGTCGCAACCGATTTCCGAGGAACCCGATGGTGAAGGACGCAGACGACAAGCCACTCTTCAGCGGCTACCACCCGCTCGCCGATACCTGGGACGAGTACTTCGTCGAGAACGACCTGCCCCGTGAAGAGGCTCGACAGATCGTCTCGCTGCTCGACGGTCTGGGAGAGCGGGAGTTCCGATCGCGACAGAAGCTGGCGGACGCGACGTTCCTGCGCGGCGGCGTCACCTTCTCGGTGTACTCGGACCGCCGAGGCGCCGAGCGCATCTTCCCATTCGATCTGATTCCACGAGTGATCTCGGGGAGCGAGTGGCAGCGCGTCGACGCCGGTCTCAAGCAGCGCGTCGGGGCGCTGAATGCGTTCCTGGCGGACGTCTACGGTGAGCAGAGGATCCTGGACGAGGGCGTGGTGCCGCGCGAGCTGGTGCTCGGCGCGAAGGGCTACCGGCCGAAGATGCGCGGCATCGTGCCGCCGCGAGGCGTGCATGTGCACATTGCGGGGATCGACCTGATCCGGGACCCGGATGGCGAGTTTCTCGTCCTGGAGGACAACGTCCGAACGCCCTCGGGCGTGTCCTACGTGCTCGAGAACCGCACGGTCATGAAGAAGGTCTTCCCGCGCGTCTTCGCGCAGGCCCGCGTGCGCGGTGTGGACGAGTACCCATTTCGTCTCGTCGAGGCGCTCACTTCGATGGGGCCTGCTCCGGACGACGAGGAAGGAACGGCCGTGCTCACACCCGGCCCACTCAACTCTGCCTACTTCGAGCACAGCTTCCTTGCGAGGTGCATGGGCGTCCCCCTGCTTCAGGGCAGCGATCTCTTCGTCGACGAGGATCGCGTCTACGCCAAGACGACGCTGGGACCACGCCGCATCGACGTGCTCTACCGTCGGATCGACGACGACTTCCTGGACCCCAAGGCCTTTCGTGAGGACAGCCTGCTCGGCGTTCCCGGCCTGGTGGCTGCCTACGCCAAGGGCAACGTGGCGCTGGCCAATGCGATCGGCAACGGCGTCGCGGACGACAAGGGGATCTATCCCTTCGTGCCCGACATGATCCGCTTCTACCTGTCCGAAGAGCCCATCCTCGGGCAGGTGCCGACCCATGTCTGCGCCCGTGAGGAGGATCGGCGCTTCGTCGTCGATCATCTCACCGAGCTCGTCGTCAAGTCGGTCAACGAGGCTGGCGGATATGGGATGCTGATCGGCCCTCAAGCCTCGCGAAGGGAGCGGGCCGACTTTCGTGCGCGCATCGAGGCCGATCCCCGAAACTTCATCGCACAGCCACGAATCGAGCTTTCGACGTGTCCCACGTGGGGCGCGAAGGGGATCGGCCCGAGGCGCATCGACCTTCGCCCGTACGTGCTGACCGGTGCCCATGGCTCGTGGGTGCTACCCGGTGGGCTGACGCGTGTGGCCCTCGTAGAAGGCTCCTACGTGGTGAACTCGAGTCAGGGCGGTGGGTCCAAGGATACCTGGGTGCTGCAGGAGCGTGAGCAATGATCTCGCGAGTCGCGGAGAGCTGCTTCTGGCTGAATCGCTACGTCGAGCGCGTCGAGGTGCTCGCGCGCATGCTGGGGGTCAACGTGGCGTTCCAGCTCGACGTCGAGCTGGAACGTGCGCAGCGTTGGCGACCTCTGGTGATCGTCACGGGCCAGGAAGCGGACTTCCTGAAGCGGACCGCGGTCGAGATGGCCGACGATTCCGAGCGCGTACAGGACTATCTGACGTGGAACGAGGAGAACCCCAGCTCGTTGATCTCGTCACTCCGGGCAGCGCGCGAGAACGCGCGGACGATCCGCGAGACCATCAGCCTCGAGATGTGGGAGACGCTGAAC
>CAZQMY010000560.1:0-3555 GCA_964594405.1 uncultured Spirochaetaceae bacterium
GAAGTCGGCCTCGAGCTCGTCGAGGCTGCCGTAGACGTCGATCCGTGGATGGGCGGGGTCGTCGCTCTTCCAGACCGGGATGGGGGTGCCCCAGAAGCGGTTGCGGCTGATCGCCCAGTCGCGGGCGTTCTCGAGCCAGCGGCCGAAGAGGCCGTCGCGAACGTTCTCGGGGATCCAGTTGATCTGCTGATTCAGCTCGACCATGCGGTCGCGGATCGAGACCACGTCGACATACCAGGAATCGAGTGCCTTGTAGATGAGCGGCGTGTCGGTCCGCCAGCAGTGCGGATAGTTGTGGACGTAGCTCTCCTCCTTGACCACCCGCTCCTGCGCGCGCAGCGCGCGGATGATGGGCGTGTTGGCGTCGAAGACCTGCACGCCCGCCCAATCGGGCACCTCGCCGGTGAAGCAGCCCGCGTCGTCGACGGGGCAGACGACGCCGATCCCCGCCTGCTCGCAGACCGCCATGTCGTCCTCACCGAAGCCGGGCGCGATGTGGACGATGCCCGTGCCCTCGTCGGTGTTGACGAACTCGGCGCTCAGGACCCGGAAGGCGCCCTCCTCGGCGCGGCTCGCGAAGAAGGGGAAGAGGGGCTCGTAGCGGCGCCCTTCGAGGGCGCTGCCCTGCATGGTGCCGACCTGCCTCCAGCCCTCGAGCTGGCGCTCGAGCTTCGGGACCGTCTCCGCCCCGAGGATCGTGCGGCGGCCATCCTTCTCGTAGACCGCGTAGTCGATGTCGGCGCCGACGGCCAGGGCGAGGTTGCTGGGCAGCGTCCAGGGCGTCGTCGTCCACGCGAGCACGTCCATCGGCCCCTCGTCGCCCGGCTCGGGGAGGAGGCTGAAGCGAACGGTGATCGCCGGATCCTGGCGCTCCCTGTACGAGTCGTCGAGGCGCGTCTCCTGGAGCGAGAGCGGCGTCTGGGCCGCCCAGCTGTAGGGCATCACCTTGTAGCCCTCGTAGAGCAGGCCCTTCTCGTGCAGCTGCTTCACGGCCCAGATGACGCGCTCCATGTAGGAGAGGTCCATGGTCTTGTAGTCGTTGCCGAAGTCGACCCAGCGCGCGGCGCGATTCACGTAGCGCTGCCACTCGCGTGTGTACTTCATCACCGACGTCCGGCAGTGGTCGTTGAAGCGATCGATGCCGTAGTCGATGATGTTGCTGCGACCGGAGACGCCGAGCTCCTTCTCGGCCTCCATCTCGGCCGGGAGCCCGTGGCAGTCCCAGCCGAAGCGGCGCTCCACGCGCCTGCCCCGCATGGTCTGGTAGCGGGGAATGATGTCCTTGATGTAGCTCGTGACGATGTGGCCGTAGTGGGGCAGGCCGTTGGCGAAGGGCGGTCCGTCGTAGAAGACGAACTCATTGCCCCCTGCCTCGCCGGCCTCGCGGCCTTCCACCGATCGTTGGAAGGTCGCGTCCGCGGCCCAGCGCTCGAGGACCTTCTCTTCGACGGCGGGGAAGCTGGGCTGGGGGTCGACGTCGGGATAGTGCTTGTCTGCTGCTTGGGTCGTGCTGGCTTCGCTCATGGCTACTTCGCTGCCGCGGCGCGTGGCCCGCATGGGCGCCGCGCACGGCCGTCTCGGGATGGGCGCCAGGCACGCGGCGCAACGGGTTGGAGCGCCGGGCCGCCGGTCGCGGGCCTCGGGTGGCCGGCGGACCGATTTCGGACGGTGCCGTCAAGTCCTCTGGGCGCCGGAAGATACCAGCCCCGCCGGGCAGTGTCGCGGGACGGGCCCATCCCGGGCCGGCGACGGTGGCGTGACCCACGGCGGGCTTCGCTGCCGCGGCGCCTTCCCGGGCCCGAGAAGCGTCCGCCCGAGCGGAGCCGGACGCCGGCCCCTACCCGAGCGCCTCGTCGATCACCCGACGCGCGACTTCGTAGCCGAAGCCCGCGCGCGCCAGCGCGGCGAGGTCGCGCGTGCGCCGCTCCGCCCGCTGCTCGGGATCGGGCCGCCATGGCCCGAGTCGCCTCCGCCGCACATAGGTGCGCGCGACCTCCAGCTCGCTGAGCTCGCTGGCCTCGAGGAGCTCGCGGCAGAGCGCCTCGGGGAGCCCCTTCTCGCGCAAGCGAGCCGTGACGGCGCGCTCCGAGCAGCCCCGGCCGCGGAGCCTGCGGACCTGGGCCTCGCCGAAGGCCCGGTCGTCCAGCACGCCGAGCCGGATCAGCTTGTCGAGCACGGCCTGGATCAGGGCTTCGTCGCCGCTGCCGTCCTCTTCGTGGTGGCGGCGGCTGCGGGCGGCCTTTCGGCGCAGCACGCTCCGCAGACTCTCGGTGGACGCCGCATGGCGTTCGAGATGGAAGAGGGCCGCGTTCTCGAGAGAGCGGGCGCTGATGCGACGCGGCGCCCGGCGGCGCCGGGTGCCCGCGCCGGCGGCGCCATCGGCCATGGGCTTCCCCGCTCCGTTCCCATGGCCTCCGTCCGCGACGGGCAGGTCGTGGCATGACGAATCGCTCACTCTGATCTCACCGGACCTTCTGGGGCTCTGGAGGGCACGCTACCAATTCGAAGGAGGCTCCGCCGGGTCGACGCGGGGCGCGAGGAAGATCGGATGCCGGAGCTCCCGGAAGTCGAGGTGACGCGTCGCAGGATCGAGGACGTCCTGGTGGGGCGCAGGATCCGGCGCGTGCTCACCACCGGGCCCAGCTACTTCTTCATCTCGCCCCCCTCGCGGATCAGGTCGGCGCTCTGCGGGCGCACGGTGAAGGCCCTGCGCCGACGGGGCAAGTATCTGCTGGCCGAGCTCGACGACGATTCGCGGCTTCTGATCCATCTGGGCATGACGGGGCAGCTCTTCTCCAGCGAAGCCAGCAGCCCCCGCCTGCTCAGCTCTACGGCGCGGGCTTCGCTCGCGCCGGAAGAGCAGCTCGCCTTTCGGCCGGACGAGCACACCCACCTGCAGCTCCACTTCGAGGACGACGGCCCGGCGGTCTACATGCGCGACGTCCGCAAGTTCGGGAAGCTGCAGCACCTCGAGCGCGGGCAGAGCGATGTGCGCATCGATCGCCTCGGGCCCGATGCGCTCGCGGTCACGGGGGAGCTGCTCTTCGCGAAGAGTCGCAAGCGCAGGCTCGCCACCAAGGCGTGGCTCCTCGATCAGAGTGTGATCGCCGGGGTGGGGAACATCTATGCCGACGAGGCCCTCTTCCTGGCGGGCGTCCGGCCGCGGCGAATGGCCGGGCGGCTCCGTAAGGCGGAGTGCTTCGCGGTCGCGGAGGCGCTTCGGCGCGTCTTGCTGCGCTCCATCGAGACGGGCGGCTCCAGCATCAGCGACTATCTCGCGCCCGACGGCAGCGATGGCGGCTACCAGGACGAGCGGAGGGTCTACGCGCGCGCGGGTGACCCATGTCGGGGCTGCGGCAGCGGGATCAAGAGGGTGGTGGTCGCGGCCCGCAGCACGCACTATTGCGCCAGCTGTCAGAGGTAGGGCCTTCGCGGCTCGATGGATCATGGGGGCATGGCCGATGTTGAGCCTCGCCGAGCTCAGGCGCGCGGCGCGCATCCTCGACCAGGGGTTCGAGGGGCACGTGATCGAGCGCTGGGTCCAGCCCGCCGCGG
>CAZQMY010000561.1:0-3555 GCA_964594405.1 uncultured Spirochaetaceae bacterium
CAGAAGGTCGCCGAAGCGATCCTCGCCAACCTCAACCGCTACCGCGGCCTGCTCAACGGCGACGAGATCCCGCGCACGACCGAGATCATCCTCTCGTTCGACGATCCCTTCGAAGAGTTCTCGCGCAAGCTCAGGCAGCTCTCGAAGGAGTGGGAGGCCAGCGGGCTGCGGGAGCAGCGACGCTGATCCGACCCGGGTGAACGTGGACTCGGAAGGCCCTCGGGTGGACGCACCCGGGGGCCTTCGTTCTTCCCGGGCCCGGCTGTCCTACGCTCGCCGCCATGCCCGACTCCGGCCTCTTCGAACGCATCCTTCGCGCGCGCGTCTACGACGTGGCGCGCGAGACCCCCCTCGAGCCGGCTCAGAAGCTCTCGGAACGGCTCGGCAATCGCGTGCTCATCAAGCGGGAGGACCTGCAGCCGGTCTTCTCCTTCAAGCTCCGAGGCGCGTACAACAAGATCTCGCTCCTGCCCGAGGCGGATCTCCAGCGAGGCGTCATCGCGGCCTCGGCCGGCAACCACGCGCAGGGGGTGGCGCTGGCGGCGCGCGCCCTGGGGGCCAAAGCGACGATCGTGATGCCGCGCACCACGCCGGGCATCAAGGTCGAGGCGGTTCGACGACTCGGTGGGGAGATCGTGCTCGATGGCGACGGCTACGACGAGGCGTACGCCCGCGCCCGCGCGATGGCCGACGAAGGCGGCGCGACCTTCGTCCACGCCTACGACGACGAGGACGTGATCGCGGGCCAGGGAACCATCGCCATGGAGATCCTGCGGCAGCACCGCGGGCCTCTCGACGCGATCTTCGTGCCGGTGGGCGGCGGCGGCCTGATCGCCGGGATCGCCGCCTACACGAAGCGGCTGCATCCCGAGGTGCGCGTGATCGGCGTCGAGAGCGACGAGTCCGCCTGTCTCGCGGCGGCCCTGCGGGCGGGCGAGCGCGTCTGCCTGGACCAGGTCGGCCTCTTCGCGGACGGCACGGCGGTCCGCCAGGTGGGCGCCGCGCCCTGGGCGGTGGCGCACGATCTCGTGGACGAGGTGATCGAAGTCAGCACAGACGAGATCTGCGCCGCCATCAAGGACATCTTCGACGACACCCGCTCCATCGCAGAGCCGGCGGGTGCCCTGGCCGTGGCGGGGCTCAAGTCCTTCGTGCTTCGGGAGGGCTGCAGCAAACGAACGCTCGTGGCCATCGACACCGGGGCCAACATGAACTTCGATCGGCTCAGGCAGGTGGCCGAACGCGCGGAGATCGGAGAGGACCGCGAGGCCATCTTTGCGCTCACGATCCCAGAGCGCCCGGGCTCGTTCGCGGAGCTCTGCGGCCTGCTCGGCGATCACGGCATCACCGAATTCAACTACCGATACGGAACGGGGTCGGTCGCCGGTGGACTCGAGGCCCACGTCTTCGTCGGGGTGGCGATCTCGGACGACGGGCGGGAGAGGCAGGCGCTCAAGTCGCGACTCGAGTCCGCGGGCCTCGACGTGGTCGACATGAGCCACGACGAGCTCGCGATGCTCCACATCCGCTACATGGTGGGTGGACGAGCGGAGATCGAGGACGAGCGGCTGCTGCGCTTCGAGTTTCCCGAGCGTCCGGGGGCCCTGATGCGCTTCCTCGCCGCCACCGGCGGCCGTTGGAACATCAGTCTCTTCCACTATCGCAACCACGGCGCTGCCTATGGCCGCGTGCTCGTCGGCATGCAGATCCCAGAGGAGGATGACGCGCTCTTCTACGCATTCCTCGATGAGCTCGGCTACGCCTGGTGGGAGGAGACGGAGAACCCGGCCTACCAGCTCTTCCTCCGCTGAGCCGAGCCCCGCGGCGGGGCGGCCATCAGCGCTGACCGCGCCGCCGAGGAGCCCCCTCCGGAGGCGCACCGCGCCCATCGCCCTCGGGCTCTCTGAGGCCGGCCCGATCGTTGGAGAGCCGCATCGCGAGATCGATGCGCATGGCGGCCAGGATGGCGCCCACGCCCTGGAAGTCGTGGCGTTCGAGGGGAGCAGTCGGACCCGAGAGAGCGTCGTGGAGGGGGACGCGATACCAGGGAAAGAGCGTGTCGGGCACGCGATCGAGAGGGAACCATCGCAGCAAGGGGGTCTCGTCGCTGGGCCGCAGATCGCCGGCCACCACCTCGCAGCGATAGACGCGGGCGGTATGCGGCCGGAAGCCAGTCCGCACGTAGTCACCCACGTGTGCGGCGACGCGAACCTCGAGCCCCGTCTCCTCCCTCGCCTCGCGCGCCATCGCCTCCTCGAAGGCCTCTCCGGGCTCGAGGGTACCGCCGGGCAGCTCCCAGCCACGCAGGTCCGAGCGCACGGCGAGGAGCACCTCGACACCGCCGGGCCCCTCGCGCGTGATCACACCCTGGAGCACCATCAGCGGGCGCGCGCCTCTTCGGCGCGGCTCGATCAGCCCCCACCAGGCCGTCTGGACGTAGTGGGTGGCGACCTCCCGCAGCGTGGCGATGCCCCTTGGGCTGTCCTGCTCAAGGCTGTTGGGATAGCGGCATTCGAGGCTGACGTCACCGGCATAACCGCTGTCCTTGAGCCCCTGCAGGAAGGGGCGGAAGTCTTCGCCGTCGATGCCCGGCGGGGTGCGGTTCGCCTTCTCCGCGGCGTGGCAGTGCCGAATCAGGCTGCCGAACCTGCCCACGTCACCCGGCGATTCTTCGTTCTGCAGCATATGGTAGAAATCAGCGAGCAGCTTGATGCCCGGCTGACCCGCCGCCTCGACCACGGCCGCGCCCTCGGCGATCGTGTTGATGAAGTTGCACTCCTGCCGGCGGAGCGGCTCGATCACGAGCACCACGCCTTGCTCGCCCGCGATCGGGCCGAGCCGCTTCAGCAGGCTGCCGAACTGGTCGGCCGCCTCGTCGAGGGGGAAGTTGTCTTCCAACTGGCGCGACCCGCCCGAGCCGAACACGATGTGACGGATGCCGACCCGCTTCGCCCGCGCGCAGGCGACGGCGGTGTAGTCGGCGATGCGGTCCGGGGCGAAATCCCGACCGGTGCTCCGCAACTCGCCGGGCAGGAAGCCGTTGGCCGCAAGGATGGGCAACGGGCAGGCGTCGACCTCACGGAGCGACTCCTCGAATGCGGCGGCATCGTCGAGCGGCTTAAGCAGTCTCTGCACGCCGGCCTCGATGTATTCCGCCCCCGCGTCGCAGGCGATGGCACCATTGTCCGGAGACGTGCAGATTCCGATCTTCATGGTTGACCCCTGTCTTGTCGATTCGGCTCGGCTCGGAAATCCGTTCAGCGGGGCTCGCGGTCGAGTCGCGTCGGGGCGATGTTCATCGACCCGCCCCGTGCTGCGATTCATCCCGTCTCTTCCATCCGCTTCTGAAGCGCGGCGTCCTTCTCGTCCACGGTGGCCGACTGCTTGTTCCGCCAGGCGGCGAGGCGATCGGCGACGGCCGGGTCGGTCAGTGCGATGATCTGGGCGGCGAGGATCGCGGCGTTGCGCGCGCAGGGCGAGCCGACGCCCACCGTCGCCACCGGCACGCCAGGGGGCATCTGCACGGAGGAAAGCGGCGCGACGAGCCCGACCATC
>CAZQMY010000562.1:0-3535 GCA_964594405.1 uncultured Spirochaetaceae bacterium
TAGAAGCCGCTCATCCGGAAAATCGCATCCGGGGTCGATTCCGCCCGACTCGGTCCGAGCCGGAGTCAGCTCGACGCCGCAGAGGTGGCGCGAGTTCCCTGCCATTCGAGAAAGTGAGATCGGGACTGCGCACCGATCGTCATGACCGATGTGTTTCATCCGTTCTCTCCGTTCTCGGCACCGTGACGTGCCCCGAATCGGACCCTGAACGACTCCGAATCGGATCCCCTCCGACGCGATCCGAACGCCCCGCCCTGAAACATCGAACGACGAGCGAGCAGGGAACGGCGACGCGCGGGCGGCCGCTCGGCGCAGAGCATCTGCACTCGCGGAGGACGTCAAGGGAGAGGGGGCACCGCAGACCCGCGCCCTCGGTGGTGTGCCGATCAAAGCGCTGAAGGCGTCCACGCGACGCAGGTGCCGGATGGCGGTGCCCGGAAGAGGGCATACGCAGCGGGCCCCGTTTCGCGAGATGCTGCGATCCGATTTCGAGCCGCGACGGTCTTCAGTCCCGAACCCGAATCGAGGTGCGCACCACCGAGCGCGTGCCCTGAGGAGACCCCAATGAAGACCCGTCCCCTGAAGTGGCTCTGCCCCCTCATCACGACCCTGGCCCTGCTGCAGACCGCAGCGGCGCTGGCCGCGCCCCTGGACGCGCTGATGGTCATCAACCACGCGGCCGAGACCGGAAGCACCGAGGACCGCGAGCACTGGATCACCGTCCAGTTCGTCGCGTACGACGAGTGGGGACGCCTCGTCGTCGTCGTCGACCATGACGCCGACGTCGGTTACTTCCAGGACGCGATGCTCGGCGGGGAGACCTTCGACTCGCTCTCACTGCGGACCAGCGACGAAGCGGTCGCGGGCGAGCAGGTCTACTTTCACATCGTGCTGACCGACGCCACGGTCGCGAGCATCGAGTTCGACGCCACCGGCAAGGGCGCGACCGTGAAGCTCTCACCGCTCGTCAAGGCGGGCGACGTCACGCTCAAGCGCGGTACGTTCTAGCGGCCCCGCCATCCAGCGCACCCCCCCGCGCCCGAGGCCGGGGGTGCGCCCGCGCTCGGCATCCGAAGCATCGAAGGGGGACCGCGCTACGATCAGCTCATGCCGTCCCGAGGCTGCTCCTCCGACGCGCGCAGGGCCGGCCCTCTGAGTGCCAGGGCGAGGAGGCGAGATGGTCCGTAGCCGGGTGCGTGGTGCAGTGCCGATTGCCCTCACGCTCGCCGCTCTGGTCACCGGGCAGCCGGCGGCCGCCCTCGAGAGCGAGGGGGCCCTCTGGGCGCTCACCCAGTGGAGCTTCCCGATCGTCGATGGCGTGGGCCTGCACTTCATGACCCAGTCGCGCGTGGTCGACGACCTCGGCGCCTACGAGCGGACGGTCGTGCGACCGTGGGTCTCGATCGCGCTTCCGGCCCGCTTCGAGCTCGCGCTCGGATACGACGGCCACCTCTTCGAGAGCCCGATCTCCGGGCTCGAGAGCCGAGCCTGGCAACGAATCGCCTACAGCCACGACTGGGGCGGCTTCTCCTCGCAGATTCATTTCTGGCAGGAGGAACGATTCTTCGAGGGCTCCAGGGAGGTCGCCTGGCGGAGCCGAATCAACATCGGCGTCACCATTCCGCTGCGAGGCTCGGTCCAGGCCATCGTCCGCAACGAGCTCTTCTTCGATCTCAACGCGACGGACGTCATCCGCAGCGCGGGTCTGGGCGAAGACCACCTCTACGTCGGATTGCGGCGTCCGCTGAACGCGTGGATCACCGCGGACGCGGGCTACCTGATGCAGTACCGGAGGTCTCCGGCGCCGGGTCGCATCGGCCATACGCTGCTCCTCGGCTTCGCGGTGACGATGCCCTCGCTCTCCGGATCGGCCCGATAGGAGCGCGCCCGCCCGAGCGGGTCGGGTCCGATCCGGCGCCGGCCTGAGTCCACCGCGGCTCCATGATAGCTTTACCGCGTGCCGCATCCTGCCCCTTCACCCTACGTCGTCCAATACGTGCAGCTCACGCTCGGCCCGGCACACCACGCCCGGATCCGCGCTCTGGATGACTTGGCCGGGTACCGATGCGTCGGCGTGCAGCTCGCGGCGTCCGAGCGGACACGTCGCTATGCCCAGACCGAGGACGAGGCCTCTCGCAGCCTCACGGTGCTGCCGGGCACGTACGAAGAGATCCCGCGCCGGGAGCGCATGAGACGCGTGGTCGCCTTCGTCGACGAGACCCGCCCGGATGCGCTGATCATCGATTCCCCCGCCGACCCGGTCCAGTATCGGATGGGCCGTCATCTCCAACGGCAAGGCGGCCTCGGCCTCACGCGCTGGGCGGCCACTCGGACGGACAATCCCCGGTCGGCATGGAAGGAGCTGCTGAAGGGCTTCGTCTATCGCCGCTGGGATGGCTATCTGACGACGGGCACACTCGCCCGCGAGTACCTCGAGACCTTTCGCGTCCCGGCCGAGCGCATCGCCACCGTGGGCAACCCGGTGGATTCGGCGGTGCTGCGGGCCTTCGATCGATCCCGCCCCGCGGCAGAGCGCCAGGACTCGTTCCTCTACGTCGGCCGCTTCCTGCCCTACAAGAACGTCGAGCGCCTGGCCGGCGCCTATCTCCGCTACCGCGAATCGGGGGGTGGATGGGGCCTCGAGCTCGTCGGCTTCGGCGAGACCGAAGCGCGCGTGCGCGAGATCCTCGCGGGCGCGCCTGACGCCACCCTCCATGGCCACCTCCAGCTCGAAGCCTTGATGGAGCTCTACAGCCGCTGCGGCGCGCTGGTGCTGCCCTCCTACGAACCATGGGGGCTGGTCGTCAACGAGGCGATGGAGCTGGGGATGCCGCTGCTCCTGGCACAGACGGTCGGCTGCCACCCCGAGCTACTCGAGCCCGGTCGCAACGGCTACCTCGTGGACGGCCTGTGCGAGCAGTCGATCGCGGAGGGCCTGGCCCGGATGGAGGCCACGCCCGCAGAGCAACGGCGGCGCATGGGCGAGCACTCGCGGGCGCGCGTATCGGGCCAGACGCCCGAGGCCTGGGCCGACGCCACGGTCCGTCTGATCGAGACGCTCCGATGAGCCGGGGCGTGCGGCGGCTGCCCGGCGTGGCGGGGGATGCCCTGAGGAGGCCCGTCTTCATCGACACACGAGCTGCCTGGAGCGCGCCGTGCGATCGGGCGCCCGAGTTCGCGCGCTTCAAGCGCGCTGGAAGGAGGACGGGCACCCGCGCGACGCCCGGGTCCTGGCCTTCCACGGCAGCCGAAGCCCTGTGAGGTGGGCGACGGATCGAGGTCCCGGGCCCGTGTCCAGGCGGCGGGGAAGAGCCATACTCAGGACACGGACTCGCTCCTGGCAGCGCGGAGATTCCCATCCTTGAAGACCCTCCCCTCGGACTTCCTCGATCGCTCCGTCAGTGGTGTCGGCCTGTCGCCCGGTACGCTGCGTGATCAGCTCGGCGACACCCCGACGCTGCTGGTCTTCCTCCGCCACTTCGGCTGCATCTTCTGCAAGGAGCAGGTCACCGACCTGCGCGCCGCCGCCGAGGCG
>CAZQMY010000563.1:0-3524 GCA_964594405.1 uncultured Spirochaetaceae bacterium
CTATACCAGGCCAAGTACGAGAGCGGCGAAGAACTCCCGACTTGGCCGACCCGGGCACTTCCAGAATCGGCGGGATCGCCAGAACGGGCCCGCAGAGATCGTCATCGACCTGATCGAGCTCACCGGCGCGCCGGTCGAGGGAGCACGCGTGGAGGTGGTCCGGTCGCCCGATCTGCTGCTGCTCGCGACGGATGGCAGCGGTGGCGCCGACGAGTCGAGCGTCCTCACGCTCGCCGAGGTGGAGGTGATGGGGTGTCCCGCGACGCAGGTGCCGGAGCCGGGCCGCGCGCTCTTGCTCACGGCGGGCGTGGCCTGCCTGTGCGCGCTGAGCCGCAGGCGCAGCGGAGGCAGTGGGGGCCGCCGGCAGTGCCGGTCAGGTCGGGGCCTTGGAACCGTCTCCCTCGGTCGGGGCTCGCCGCCTTGGTTGCAAGGGTGATCCTGGTCGCTGTGACAAAGCAGGTACGCCGACGCGTGGGCCCTGGGGTTCCGCCGTCGCGGGCCGTTCCGCGACGCAGATCCTGCCGGGCTCTCGACGTTTTCGGAGCCGGGACTGCTCGAAGAAGCGGCCTCTGAAGCGCACGCGTACGCCGCACCTCGACCGCCCGTCGGCAATCCCGGCTACGGTGCCCCTTCCCTCCCCTGCTGACTTGGCATGTCGATTCCTCATCGGACGTGGCGCGGGATGCGGAGCGCGTTTCTCCCATCCGCGAGGACCGGGTCCGCTTCTCGGGTTACGAAGTCGGAAAACTCGAGATCTTCGAGTTCTGCGACGCGGCGGACCTGTCCGCCATCGGCGGCGGACGCCACGGACACAGGCGTCTCCATCCCGCCGCCGTGGGACGCAGCGCGGTCTTCCGACCCTGGATGCTGTCGCACCGGCCGTCGGTCACGCGGGCGCGTCGCCGAATCGCTCGAGCGGAGGCAAGCCCAGCGCCCGGTTGTACGTGTCGTGGTAGTGGTGGAGCGTCGGCTCGTTGCGTCCGAAGACGAAGTGCTCGATGAGCCCCGAGGCCGCGCTTCTCTGCGAGCCCGCCGCTGCGGCGTAGTCCTCGTCGCGGATCACCGATCCGAACGTGCGGGCCGCCTGCGTGGCGGCGTCCCGCGATCGGCCGCGCTCGACGATGCTCGGATCGACGTAGAAGGAGATCTGGGACGTCGACCGACCGACATCGTCCGGGTCGGGGAGCACACGGACGACGATCAGCATCTGCTCGCCGACGTTGAACACCACATTGGGGAACATCCAGTACACGGGGAAGGCGGCCTCGCGAATGTCCCACTCGACCTCCGGCCGGTGCCGGATGACGTCGATTCGTCGCTTGCAGAGCACCATGCGGTGGTTGCGCTCCCAGTGGTCCCAGCCCTGGAGGTTGCCATGGAACACCGGATGCAGCGTGTCGCGGTGCAGCGCGCTGAAGTGATACGTCTCGCCGAACGTGTCGATCGCGAGCTTCCAGTTGAGGGCCGCTTCGTAGGTGTCGGAGCCTACGAACACGTAGTCGCCGAGCCCGAAGCCGTCGAAGTCGGGTCCGATCCCCTCGAGCGTCTCCTCGGCGTCGATCTCACCGGCCGGGTCGGAGTGGATCAGCAGCACGCCGTACCGCTCCACGGCGGGCAGCTCGACGAGCCCGTGGCCGGCGCGATCGACGTCGCCGAAGTGCTCGGGCTTCGGCACGTTCACGAGCGCGCCCTCGCTCGAGTACGTCCACGCGTGGAACGGGCACATGAACCGCGTGCGTCGCCCTCGCTCCTGCTGCTCGACGGTGACGCCCCGATGCCTGCACGCGTTCAGGAAGGCGCGGAAGCGGCCGCTCGAGTCCCGCGTGGCGAGCACGCTCAGTCCGAGGTCGTCTCGCGTGAGGAACGAGCCGGGCTCGGGCAGGTCGCCGCTCATGCCGATCATGCGCGGACCCTCGCGGAAGAAGAGCCGCATCTCGCGCTCCGCGCGCTCGGGGCACGTGTAGGCGCTGGCCGGTGCCCGGGCGAGATGGCCCGCGTCGAGGTTCGTGCCCGAGTCGAGCTGATCGAGGAGGTGCTTCATCAGTCGGATCTGCTCTTCCTGCTTCATGACGGGGCTCCTGTGAGGGTTGGGGGGACGGGCCGGCAGGCCCGCTCGAAGCGCTCGAAGACGTCCGCGACGAGGTCGTCGCCCGACGCGTCGATGAAGAGGTGGCCGGCGAGCTCGAGCGACATCACGCCGTGAATCGAGGCCCAGTACGAGAACGCGAGCCGCTTCGGATCGCCGCGGAGCTCGCCGGCCTCGCTCGCGTCCGCGAACGCGCCGTGCAGGAGCCGCCATGAGCGCCGGACCGGCTCGACGTACACGGGGCGCTGCGCGAGCTCACGCGTCTCGGCGACGTCGCGGACATCGAACATCACACGGTACGCGTGCGGATGCGCCCGCGTGAACGCGACGTAGGCGAGGCCCTGCTGGCGGATGCCGTCCCACACGCCGTGCGCCCGCTCGTGCGCCTCGGCCTGCGCGTCGCAGAGCGCGTCGAACGCGCGCCCGCAAACCGCCGCGAAGATGTCGGCCTTGTTGCGGAAGTAGCGGTAGGGGGTGGCGGCGCTGCAATCGAGTGCGTCGCCCAGCGCGCGCAGCGTGAAGCCCTCGTAGCCGTGCTCGGCGAAGAGCCGGAGCGCCGCCTCGCAGAGGCGTTCTCGGAAGGCGTCGATCTCCTCGGGCTGGAGCGCGGGTCGTCCCATTCGAATTAGTTTAACAGCAAAAAATTAATATCGATCACGAAATTCGCGGTTCCTCGTTTCCCCAATCAGCTTGGTAGGTTGGGTTGGACTCCTGCGGTCGGTCGATCGGGCCGTCTCGGCCGCGCTCGGCAGACCGCGCACGCGCCGTGGAGCGCGCCGAGGCAGCCCGGCAACGCGCTCTCGGCCCCTCGCCTCCGCTGACTTGACACAGATTCTGCTTGTCGGACTCGGAGCCGTGAACAGAGCTCGAATAGCCCACCCACCACCGCGTCTCGTGGGCTGTGAGGATGCCGAGACAGTGTCGGCACGGACCCGGGCCGAGCGCGACTCGCAACAGCGGGCGTTGAGCATCGGCTTCGAGCCCACCGGCTCGGAACGCCTCGACCTGAGCCGTCGGGATGCCTCGAAGCAAGAGCGTCATGCATTCACCTCCTCGTGGTTTCGTCCCAGGCTCGCGCGAGCCCGCCGAGCGTGCCGAACGGAATCGGACGTCGCAGCCGATCGCGCGACGTTCGACCGCGCACGGCGCGCGGAGCGGCTCGCCCGGGCACGGCTCTGGTAGCCTCTCAAGGCGAGTGCAGCTCACCCAACGGGCCCGTCCAGCGTCGGCTCGACGCGTCTGGATCGCCGGTCGTTGTGCCGCCCGCCGCGGGCTCCCCGTAGGGGTTTGACATAACGTCCGTACTCGGCCGTCGGTCCAGAACGCAGCTTGAACGCCCCGCTCACGCTCCTGTTCGCATCGCGGTGGGGATGGAGCAGGTACGCCTTCACCTCCCGCTTCGAGATGCGATCGGGGGAGCGGTCGCAATGGCGCGCGA
>CAZQMY010000564.1:0-3514 GCA_964594405.1 uncultured Spirochaetaceae bacterium
CCGGCATTCCTTCTTCGGGTGCGCCAACGTCCGACTCGGTGTCCTGAACGCGTGCAGCCCCCATCTGCGCACCGCGTGCATCCAGCGCCGCTGCGAGCCGGGTCAGCGGGCCTTCCCGGTCGGTCGCCGGGTCTTGCTGCACTTCGGAGTCGCTCCCGAGACCGTACAGGGCGAGGCCCGGCTCGGCGGGCTTCTGCGACGGCGCTCCGCCGGGGTCCGGAAGGGACCGCACCAGCTCGAGCGGCGCGTCGTAGAGCGCGTCCGCCGCGTGGCCACCGAGTCGGGGGTGGGCATAGGCCGGACGCTCTTCGGCGCCCGGCCCGAGGGGCAATGGCCGAGCTGAATGCTCGTTCGCGCACGCGGCAGCCTCCACGAGTCCCGCAAGGACCATCACAGTCGGGTGGGCGTCCGCGGTCTGAACGGTGGCCGCAACGCGCGTCCTTCTGCGCGCACCGCCCGGCAGCCGTAGGATCGGCGGAACGTGCAGCACTTCCTGATAGCGGGTCCGGCCGTGCAAGAGATGGCCGTGCTCGAGGAAGTGCTCGAGGAAGTGCTCGCCGTGATCGGATGCGAGCAGGACGGCCGTCGACTCGAGCAGACCGCGATCGCGTAGATGGGCCATCAGGAGGCCGAAGACGTGATCGTTGGCGGCGACCTCGCCCGGGGATCGACCACGCTGCTGCCCGGCGCCGTGGATCAGCGCCGTGGCGACGTCTCCATCGCGCGGCGGCTCAGGACCGTGCTCCCGAAATCGATCGAGGGCCGCGGGGGCGTGTCGATGACGTAGAGCACGATATTGGGCGGGCCGGGCCCGCGGGCCCCGGAGACCTCTGTAGTCGGCTCGCATCCGCTGCCCAGCATCCCCCATCCCAGCAGCAAGAGTGGCATGACGACGCGGAATCGATGGGGCGTCGTTGAGCCCGTCGAGCCACGCCATCAAGCCCGATCCGGACGCTCGAGCGCCTCAGGAGACGCTGGTCGCGCCGAAGCGGAGCGAGGTCTCGCAGTAGTGGCGCTCGAGGGCGGGCGACGCCGCAGCGTCGCCGCCGAGCACGCAGGCGCGCCGCGCCGCGCACGCGCCCCGACAAGAGGGGTGCTCCTCGCGGGTCGCGAAGCAGCGCGCCAGGTCGAGCAGCCCGCCCGCCAGCGCAGCGCCGGGACACGCGTCAGCGCAGGGCGCCGCGCACCCCACGCAGGGCGAGGCGCTGGTGGCGGCATCGCGCTCGATCTGCAGAGCGGCGCTGGTCAGCACGAGCACGCGCAGCGCGAGCCATGGGCCGTGGCTCGGATGCAGGAGCAGCCGCAGCCTTCCCGGCGCCCCGAGCCCGGCCGCCTCGCCGAGCGCGACGAAGTCCGCAAAGCGGCCGCCCTGCACGGGCGACGCGCGTCGCCCGGACGCATCGAGCGCGTCGAAATGGAAGAGGCTGGCGCTGCGGGCGCCCTGCTCCTCCAGCATCGACTCTGCGAGGTCGGCGATCTGTCGTGTGTAGCTGTCGACGGGGTGCGGCACATCGCGTGTCGGCCCATCGTCCGTCCACAGGCCGGCGCGGCGCATTCCCGCCTCGAATGCCGGGCCGGCCGAGGCGAGCAACAGCACCGTTTGCGCGGGCGGGTGCGTGGGACCGGGCGAGAGGTGCAGCGCGCTCCGCCAGCCCACGGGCACCCGTGCGTCGTAGTCCGCCACGTCGAGCGCCCCGATGGCGGGAAAGCCGGCGGCCGCGCGGCGCGCTCGGAGCGGGCCCGGTAGCGGCTTCGGCCCCGGAGTGGTCGTCGCCATACGCCCTCCGCTGCGCGCCCGTCAGCCCAGCCGGGCACCCGCCTCGATGCCGCACTCGCCTGCGGGCAGCTTCTTGCCCTCGCCGCGCTTCAGCTTGGCGACGCCGAGCACGACGCCATCGGCCGTCGCGATCTCGAGCCGGCCGGTCTCGGCATCGAGGCCGAGAACCGTGCCCGGTTCCGCTTCGCTCGTCTTGTCCAGGACGAGACCACCGTGCAGGCGGACGGCCTCGTCGTCCAGCATCGCCCAGGCGCCCGGGGCAGGATCGCAGCCGCGGATCAGCCGATCGAGCTGCGCACCGGGCCGGCTCCAGTCGATCCGCGCCACCTGGTCATCCACCAGGCCCTGGAAGCTCGCCCCCTCTCCGCTCTGCGCCTTGAATTCCGCCGTGCCCGCCGCGACCTGCTCGACGGCCTCCGCCATGGCCTCGACCCCGAGCTCATAGAGCCGGTCGAAGTAGAGGGTGGCCGTGTTGTCGGTGGGCAGGATGGGCACCCCGCGCTTCTGGATGATGATCGGCCCCGTGTCCACACCCTCGTCGGGCTTGAAGACCGAGACGCCGCTCTCCGTCTCCCCGTTGATGATCTGCCAGGCCAGCGCGTTGCCGCCGCGGTAGGCGGGCAGGATGGAGGGGTGGAAGCAGATCGAGCCGAGCCGAGGTGCGTCCACGATCTCGGGCGGCAGGATGACCGTAGTGAAGGGCATCACGTTCAGATCCGCGCCGACCGCGAGGTACTCGTCGACCAGCTCGGGCTTCGCCTCGCCCTTCTTGCGGTAGCTCTTGTAGCGGAAGAGCGGCCAGCCGCGCGCCTCGGCCTCGGCGGCCAGGGGATCGGGCCGGCCCTTGTCCGGGGGCACGTGCACGGCCACGATCTCGTGACCGGCGTCGGCCAGCCGCGCGGTCACGTCCTTGCCGAAGGGCGCCTGTCCGAAGATTGCGATCTTGAGTCCCATGCCTGCTCCAGTGATGGCGATGCCGTCGAGTGTGGCACGCCGGGCCGCGGCGATGCCAACGCGGAGCGGCCGGGCTAGATCGGGACCCGGCTGCGATCGCCGACCTCGCCGCGGCGCTCGGCGGGCACGCCGTGCGCCAGCGAGTGCGCGGGCAGCCCCCTGGTGACCAACGAGCGCGTCCCCACCACCGAGTGCGAGCCGATGTGCACGCCCCGCAGCACCGTGACATCCGCCGCCAGCCAGCAGTACTCGCCGATCACGACCGGCGCCGAGCGCTCCTCGTGGTCGGCGTCGAGGTCGTGCTGATCCGAGTCCCAGACTCGGCTGCCCGGTCCGATCCAGCTGCCACGCCCGACCCTGACCTCGCTCTTCGCCGAGAGCTGGCAGCCGTTGAGGAAGCCGTCCGCGCCGATCTGGACGCGCGCCCCCTCGTAGACGTGGAAGATCACCGGCCCGAGGTCGGTGCGAAGCCAGGTCCCGGCGCCGATGACCAGCTCGCCGCCCCCCCGGACCGTGATGCGAAGCGCGTCGTGCCGCCGCTCGGTCACGACACCGGCCTCGATCCGCACCCGCGCGCCGGGATCGAGGTGGAAGCTGGCCGAGGCCAGCGCGGGCGCGGCGCCGGGATCGATGGAGAGCCCGGGGTGACGCGCCATCAAGAGCCTGAGTCGCAGGCGATCCGTGGCCTGCACGAGGCGCAGCCAGCCCACCAATAGCGCGCGGATCAAAGCGTCCACGGGCTCCTCGCTCCCCCTGCGCGACGCGCCTGACCCGATCGGGCTC
>CAZQMY010000565.1:0-3512 GCA_964594405.1 uncultured Spirochaetaceae bacterium
CAACTTCCTCAACGCGAACCGCAGCTTCTTCTTCAACAGCCAGTGTTTCTTCCAGTAGCGAAACGTCTGGAACGACGGCATGCCGAACAACGGCCCCTTCAACGTCCTCGCCACGCTGGCGGTGTTCACCGGCTACTTCCAGGACCGGCTGAATCCGCAGATGGTCTTCGTCTTCGACTTCATGTCGTCGTCGGGCGCGATGCTGCCCCAGGTCGGCTACCGCTTCAACGAACGCTTCTCCATCACGCTGGGTGCCTCGCTCTTCTGGGGGAGCCAGCAGCTGGTCAACATGCCCGTCAACGGCGTCGCGCCCGGGCAGAACCGCTCCGGGGCGGCTGCCTACCAGGACAGCTTCCAGCCTGGCCTCTCGATCGTCCGCGATCGCGACGAGGTGTGGATGAACCTGCGGTACACGTTCTAGGCGGCCGGCGCTGGCTGCAGCCGGCTCGCTCGGTCGAATCCGGGTTGCCGATGCTCTGGCTAGCCTCGTGACCCGATCCCGGGTGAGCCGAGTTCCGGCGCCGCGGGGGCGGCCTCGAGCCCTCGCACCACCAGCGTCTGGCCTACGTGGATCGCCGACCAGTAGACGTAGATGGCCGGCGAGAAGACGTACCACTGCAGCTCGCGGGCCCAGGGGACGTCGATGGCGAGTAGAGCCCCGCAGACGGCCGCGGCGGGGACGTGGACGAGGGCGAGTCGCCGGCCCATGGCTCGGGCCTGCTCGCTGCTGCCCGACCTCGAGACGAGCCGGATCTTGTCCGTGAAGAAGAAGAGCCAGGAGTTGAGGTGGGTGAGGGTCGAGAGGACGAAGAGGTCGGAGAGCGAGAGCCACTGCGGTGAGGTCACGTAGAGGCAGGTCGCGGCGACGACGATGGCCGATCCCACCAGGGCCTTCGGTCCGCGCAGGTTGCGCATCAGCAGGAGGGCGCCCAGGGCCGCGCTCGTCATGGCGAGGCAGCCGAGCCCGAAGGCGCTGAGCTCCGTGCTCATCACCGCGCCGCCGGCGGCTCGCCACTCGGGCGTCCGGGCTGCGGCGAGCAGGAGGAGCAGGGCGACTCCGATGGAGATCAGGTGGTGGTCGGCCGACCTCGGGATCGCCGCCACGCGGAGATCCTCTCGATAGGCGGTGTTCAGGCAGAGCTCGTTCTCCGTCGTATGCCAGACGCCCAGCGCGACCATGATCGCATAGGTGAAGGGAAAGGCGTTGAGCAGCTCGGCGTAGATGAGGAAGCCGGAGGCGGCGCTGCAGACGAGAAAGGCGACGAAGAGGAGTGGGGGCGCACCTCTCGGGCTAAGGTCCATGATCCGGCTCCGGGAGAAGATCAGGGCGCCGATCAGATGGCCATAGCCCAGCGTGACGATGAAGAGGTATTGACCCTTCGCGCGCTGGGCGGGGTCGGTCCAGAGCAGGTGCGAGGCCGCGAGGAGCGCTGCCACCGAGCCGAAGGTGAGCAGCCGATGGCGAACGACGCCTCCCTGCGTCGTTCGCCGGGCGTCGCCGATTGCGCAGGCCGCGCAGCCCGCGATCAGGATCAGGATTGCCGCCTGCTCAGACATCGCTCTGCTCCACGTTCGGGACCGCTCTTCGACTGCCGTCTCGCCCCGACACCTCTTCGTCGCGACGAGTGGAGTGGCGCCGCGATCAGCGCTGCGATGAGTGTGAGCCGGGCCGCGTGATCCAGCGACTCGCTCGGCGGGCCCTGCAGCCCCGCGAGATTGAGGCCGGCGTGCATCGCGATGCAGCTCGCGGTCGATCGGGTGGCGAGGTAGAGCGCGCCGAGCATCAGACCCACCAGGAAGGTGCCGAGCACCGCCCACTGATCCAGGTGCGGGATCGCGAAGAGCAGGCTGGTGACGACCACCGCGGGGAGGCTCCCGATCCGCCGCTGCAGCGCCGGGATCCAGAGCCGGCGGTAGAGGATCTCCTCGAAGAGCGGCGCGAGGGCGAGGATGGACACCGCGCCTGGCGCCGAGATTCCCGGTGCGGCCGCGATGGGCTGGGCCTCGAGTCCCGAGCCGAGACCGACGGCGGCGATCAGCGCGAGCCAGAGCGGATGGCTGACATGCCCGATCGCCGCGAGTGCCAGGAGCTGCGGCAGGCGGCCGGCGGAGAAGGCTGGGGCGCGGAGGCCGCGTGGCGTCGCGCTCCACAGCGCAAGCGCGCAGAGCGAGGTGGCCGCCGCAAAGCCGATGAGGACCTTCGTCTCCGCGGCCAGCGTCGGCGCCACGAGCGCCGGTGCGGCGAGGGCGGTCCAGACGCTCATGGTGAGCAGGCCGAGTGTGGCGATGGAAGTCATCGGCCCCCGACATCAGCGCTGGGCCGGGCTACGCGAGCGGCGGTCACCGGACGCCGAGATGCGATCCGGACGCGTCGCCAGCAGTGATCGCTGGTGCTCCGAGATTGCTCCGTACATGCGCGCTCCGAGGGGTGAGGCCAGGGCAGCCACCACGAGCCATGCGATCGCCAGCGCCTCGATGGGGATCGCTGGCGCGCCGAGCGGTGGCGGTGCCCGGAAGGGCGCGACGATCAGGCGCGTTGCGCCCGTCGCGCCCAGTACGATGCCTGGCACCCAGCGGGCGTCGAGCTTGCGCACGACGAGGTAGACGCCGATCCAGAGGCCGGCCTCATAGAGGGGCGTGGGATGGCTTGGAGCGCCGCGCACGTCGACGGACCAGGGCAGGGCTGTGGGCGTGCCGTGACAACACCCGGTGGCGAAGCAGGCCAGACGGGCAAAGAAGAAGGCCACGGGCAGGCTGGCCATGCTGGCGTTGAGGTATTCCCGCCGCTTCCTGGCCGGCTCGCGCCAGGGTATCGCGACCAGCAGGCCGAGCGGGAACGCGAGGATCGTATATCCGGCGTTCGGGTCGAGCATCGCCTCGGGGTGCGCGACCACCATGTCGACGTGCAGCGCCGCCCAGCCGAGACGTGAGAACGCTGCGCCGAGAACGAGACCGACGCCGAATCGTGTGATCCGGAGTGGCTCCCGCTGCCACGACATGAAGCCGATGAAGGCGGCCCACAGACCGAGGCTCCAGAAGACGAGCTGCCACATCTGGACTCCAACCCTCTTCACTCCCGGCTTCGTGCGCGGAAGCCCCACAGGCAATGCACGAGTAGCATCCAGAAGACGAGAAGGAAGGATTGGCACCCGTGATATCCGGAGTGCTCGCGGACGATCTCGATCCAGGCTGTGCTCATCACGACGATCGAGTCACGCGACTGTACGGCCGCGTTCGGCATTGTCCGACGAAGACACCGGACCGCGAAGCCGATCCATGCACTGACGCAGGCGCGCGCTCGAAGCCGATCGTCTGCGTCGGCTGGCGCCGGCTGGCTGCTCGAGAGCTTCCTTCCGATCGGGTCCGGAGGGGGCATGTGTCGTCCATGGGGGCCGACACGAGCTATGGCGGGCAGGACTCCATCGGCGGCTGTCGAGCGCTCGCGGTCACACCCCAGGTCGCTCAGAACGCCTCGAATGGGAGAAGCCGCGTCGATGGGCGCACGCCCCCTC
>CAZQMY010000566.1:0-3510 GCA_964594405.1 uncultured Spirochaetaceae bacterium
GTCGCTTCCTCGAGCTGGGCGGACAGACGCGCGAGGCCGAGCGCGGGATGGGCGCGCTCTGCGAGAAGCTCGGGCGCGCGCGCTGACGCTCAGCGCCAGGCCAGCGTCGATCCAGGGGACCCGGCGGACGCCGGACGGAGGAATCGATCCATCAGCTCGCCCCGTCCTCGCCCAGGGGCTGCTCGGCGTACTCGATCATCTGCAGCGTCCGGCGCGCGAATTTCCACCCCTCGCCCGTGCGCACGTAGTCGTCGCGATAGAACCCGTAGCCGATCATGCGCCTTCCATCGGCACCCGCGCGAAGATCGAGATAGACCGTACCGGTGGCGCGATCGCCGTCCAGCTCGATCACGTGATTGTGCACGAAGGGGTGGAAATCCGACTGGCCGAAGACCTGCGTGTACTCGGCGTGGATCGCGGCGCGGCCCTCCAGCGGTGGCCGGTCCCCGGTCTCCATCACGCCATCGTCGGCGAAGAGCGACGACGCGCCCTCCGGATCCTGCCGCCAGACCGAGTGCGCATATCGGCGCGCGAGATCCCGGATGGCCTCCAGATCCGCGAGCCGCTGGACGGTCGAATCGAGCCCGCTCATGATGCGCTGCTCTCCTCTCCCTCGACCGGCGCTTCGAGCGCCTCGGCCACGAGCTCGGCGATGTCCGCGGCGCGCACCTTCCCCTCTCGATCGAGGGCGCCCTTCGCGTCCTCGAACATCTGGATGCAGAAGGGGCAGCCCACAGCTGCCGTCGTTGCCCCACAGCGCTGCACCTGCTCGAAGCGGGTGTGGTTGATGCGCTTCTCGGGCTTGTCGTCCATCCAGGCGTAGCCACCCCCCGAGCCACAGCACAGCGACTGCGACCTGCTCTGCTCGAGCTCGACGAAGCCCCCCTCCTTCGTGATCGCCTGCAGGGCGTCGCGCGGCGCGTCGTAGACCTCGTTGTGCCGACCCAGATAGCAGGGATCGTGATAGGTGACATCGTCGAGCGCTCGCTTCAGCGTCAGCTTGCCGTCGCGGATCAGCTGCTGGATCAGCTCGGTGTGGTGGATGACCTCGTAGCTTCCGCCGTACTCGGGATACTCGTTGCCGAGCGTATTGAAGCAATGCGGGCAAGCGGTGACGATCTTCTTGATGCCGTAGCGCTCGAAGGTCTCGATGTTCTCCTTGGCGCAGACCTGGTAGGTGAGCTCGCCGCCGGCGCGGCGCGCCGGATCGCCGGTGCACATCTCTTCGTCCCCCAGGAGCGCGAAGTCGACGCCGGCGGCGTCGAGCACCTTCACCATCGCCTTCGAGACCTCGATGTTGCGATCGATCATCGCCCCCGCGCAGCCGACCCAGAAGAGGGTGTCGGCCTCGGCGCCGTCGCCGAAGACCTTGACGTCGAGGCCCTCGAACCACTCCGTGCGATCGCGACCCTGTCCGGTGAAGGGATGCATGCGATCGTCCATGTTCTTGAGGAAGCTCTGCACCTCGTCGGGCATGCGCGCCTCGGTCATCACCAGGTTGCGGCGCATGTCGACGATCTTCGGGACGTGCTCGATGAACATCGGGCACTCCCGCTGACAGGCGCCGCATGTGCGACAGCCCCAGAGCTCGGCGTCGAGAATGGAAGGGGCAGGCTCACCCTCTCCGCCCTCGCCCATCAGCGGCACGGGCACCTCGAATCCGTCGTCGCTCCCGGCTCCTTCGTCGTGGCCTGCCGCGGCCTGCGCGGTGAGGCGCATGAGCAGGCTCCGCCCCGAGGCGTCCATGTTGTCCTTGAGATTCTGGACGATCAGGCGGGGGTTCAGGGGCGAGCCGCTGATGTGGGCCGGGCACACGCTCTCACAACGGCCGCAGTTCACGCAGGCGTCGGCGTCGAGCAGGTCCTTCCAGCCGAAGCCGTCCACCCTTCCGATGCCGAGCGCGTCGAGCGCGCCCTCGTCCTCCTCGAGCATCTCGTCGATGTCGGGATGGCTCAGCTTCCCCATCGGGCCCAGGTTGCGCAGGTAGATGCTCGCCAGGCCATAGAGCACGTGCTTGAACTTGCTGAACGCGAAGTAGGCGATGAAGGCGAAGGCGGTCACCGCATGCCCCCACCAGCTGATTCGATGCACCGAGCGCAGCGTCTCACTCTCCCAGCCCGAGACGGCCCTGGCGACGTAGTATCCCACCGGCGACCATCGGGCGAGCTCGGGCTGCTGCACCAGCTCGGTGTCGGCGATGCGCAGCCCCTCGATGAAGAAGCCCTGCAGGAAGAGCAGCAGGAGCAGGAGCAGCGCGATCCAGTCGCCGCTGACGGTATGCGCGCGCGGCGGCTTCACCACCGCGCGCCAATAGATCGCCGCCCCGATGCCGATCAGCGCGATGAAGCCGAAGCAATCGCTCAACATGGAGAACCACAGATAGAAGGTGCCCTTCAGGAAGTGGATCCCGGTATTCTCCTGGATGGCGACCAGGCTCGTCGCGATCAGCTGCGCGAGGAAGCCGTAGAAGATCATCGCGTGCGCCGGACCCATCAGCGGATCGCGAAGCTGTCGGCGCTGGCCGAAGACCTCGCCGAACACACCGGCGAAGCGCTCCCAGGGTCGATCGAGCCGCTCGGCGAGGCTGCCGCCCCCCAGCCGCCAGAGCTGCACGCGCCCGTAGATTCCCCAGGCCAAGACGCCCACCGCCAGCAGCGCGAAGAGATAGATCAGTGCGCCGCCGGTGATGTTCCAGTAGATCTCGCGGGTGGGCTCCATGCGGACCGCCTCATCGGGCTATCGGCTCTCTTCCGCCGGGCGGATCTCGCCGGGGGATTCGACTCGAGGTGCGAGCGCCCTTCGAGCCCACCGAGGCGCGGCGGGGGGACCGCGGTCCGGTCAGGCTCCGCCATTCTCGAGCGGCGCTCGACGGGGGGCTCCCATGCGCCGAGCCCCCGGGTGGGTCGCAAGCTACCAGCCCCCAACCCCCCGTCGCAACTGCGTGGCCATTCCAGCCGATGGAGACGAGGCAACGCCCGTCGCTTTGACAGATGCCTTCCTCGGAGCGATAAACGCGGGTGGGATGAAGAAGCTCTTCGACGACCTGGACGCCTGGATGGCACGCGACGAGGACGTCGCCCTGGCGACGCTCGTCCACACGCACGGCCCCGCGCCACGCCCGGCGGGCGCACGCCTCTGCATCACGGCGTCCGGTGCGATGGTGGGGTCCGTCTCCGGAGGCTGCGTGGAGGGCGATGTCGCCTTGCGGGCCGAGCAGGTGCTGGGCAGCGGTCTTCCCCAGATCGTGCGCTACGGCATCGATGACGCGCAGAGCGTAGCGGTGGGCCTCTCCTGCGGCGGTGAGATCGACGTGCTGATCGAGCGCTTCCGCATGGACGCCGCCTGGGAGGCGATCCGCGATGCCCTTCGAGCCGATGCTCCGGTGGCACTCGCCATCGATCTCGGCCCAGGGGCGACCCTCGGCCGCCGCCTCTGCTTCCGCGCGGACGGATCCACCGTCGGGGGCATCGATCCTGAACGCGACGCGCAGATCGCCGAGGCCGCGATCCC
>CAZQMY010000567.1:0-3506 GCA_964594405.1 uncultured Spirochaetaceae bacterium
CGAGCGAAATCGAGAAGAGCTTATGACCACACCCCGACTCGGCCGGGTGGCGCCCGTCGTGGAGATCCCCCAGCATAGACGACGCTTCGACCACTTCATCGTCGAGCTCTCGGTGACCCTCGGCCGCCTGGCGCCCCGCTACCCGCTCTGGCTCCGGCTACAGGAGCACGGTGAAGATCCAGCCACACTCTCCTGGGATGCGCTGCACGCGTTCATCGAGCTCGATCTCGAGGAGACGCTGGCCGAGCACGGCCTCGCGCTCAGCGACCGGATGCAGCGCAAGCTGATCAGGCGGCTCCGTCACTTCGATCCGACGCAGCCCACGCCCTACGAGACGATGGAGCGCCTCTTCTCCCCTCATCGATAGACGGAGGGGACGGGCACTCGGATGGGAGGCCCGCCACCTGTTCCGGTGCTGGGCGAAAATGATGCTTGTCGTCGGTAGGCAAGTCGACCTCAAGGCCCGCGCGCGAAGCACCGAATCGACGCACCATGGCGGCGCGTGGTCAACTCATCCTTCTCGAAGCCCTCGACGGCAGCAGCCCCCGACTGGCCGAGCGGATGCTCGCCTTCGGCGCCGAGGGCTTCATCACGCGCGGCTTCGACGAGGCGGAGGAGATCCTCCGAGAGCGAAAGGTGCTGATCAACGGGATCCTGGTTCCCACGGATCAATCCACCCAAGACCTGAAGCGGGACATGAAGGAACTCCGACGCGTCGGACCGGCTTCGGGCCTGACGGGCGTCTCGGTCGGTCGCCGCCCGAGTGCCGACGAACGCAAGAAGCTGCGGGCGGCGGGCCTGAGCATTGCGCTCTGGGAGCCCTTCGACGACGGCACCCTGCGATTCCAGCTCAATCGCGCGATCTCGGGCGACCGTGACGAGCACGCACGCAGCGATCCCCGCGTGCCCACCTATCTGCTCGCGCGCATCTACGTCGGAGGCCGCACCAAGGATGCGGTGGTCTACAGCCTCTCCTCCGGCGGCTGCTTCCTCGAGACGCCGCGCGCCAGTATGGACGGCGCACGGCTCGAGGTCGAGCTGCGCCTGCCCACCGGCCCGATCCGGGTGAACGCCGCGGTGGTCTTTGCCAACGTGCCGGGCAACCTGCAGAAGGCCAACCTGCCCCTGGGCATGGGCGTGCAGTTCGCGCGCATCGACAGCGACGACCAGCATGCGCTCAACGAGTTCATCACGCAGCGCCTGGGCGAGCTGAACGTCTAGAGGCCCGGTCCGAGCCTCTCACGCAGCGCGTCCTCGAGCAGGGCGAAGGCGCGTCCGCGATGCGAGATCCGATTCTTCTCGGAGGCCGGGAGCTCGGCCATGGACTGCGCATGGCCCTCGGGCTCGAAGACCGGGTCGTAGCCGAAGCCGCCCTCACCGCGCGGCGCCTCGAGGATGCGTCCCGGACAGATGCCCTCGAAGGTCTGCCCCCATCCCTCGGGCGAGGCCACGGCGGCGATGCAGACGAAGCGTGCGCGCCGCGCCTGGCCGCTCGCATCGCCGAGCTCCGAAAGGAGATGCCCGACCCGCCCCGCGTCGTCGAGGCCCGCGCCGCCGTAGCGCGCGGAGTAGGGACCCGGCCGCCCTTCGAGCCCGTCCACCTCGAGCCCCGAGTCGTCGGCCACCGCCCACTCGCCCAGCTGGCGCGCCACGGCCTCCGCCTTGGCGAGGGCGTTGGCCGCGTAGTCGCCGCCCTCCTCGGGGAAGCGGACGTCGCCGAGCCCATGCAGCGAGACGATGGGCCATGCGAATCCCGCCATCATGGACGTGATCTCGCGCACCTTGCCCGGATTCCCGGTCGCCACCACGAGCCGCCGGAACCGGGTCATGGCGACCCCTGCGCACCGGTCCCGGTATAGGCCTCGCCCAGGACGTCGCGTTGCGCCTCACTGATGGCGGCGATGCCCTTCAACGCGCAATCCGTGAGCGCCTGCAGCTCGCCGGGAGAGAACGTCCCGTCCTCGCCCGTACCCTGGACCTCGATGAATCGACCGCCCCCGGTCCCGACCACGTTCATATCGACCTCCGCGCGGCCATCTTCCTCGTAGGGAAGATCGAGGCGGACCTCACCGTCGACGATGCCGACGGAGACCGCGGCCACGCTGTCGCGGAGCGGGCTCGCGCTCAGGTCGCCGCGCGCCTGGATGCGATGGCAGGCCAGTGCGAGGGCGACGTAGGCGCCGGTGATCGAGGCGGTCCGCGTCCCCCCATCCGCCTGGAGCACGTCGCAGTCCACCAGGAGCGCTCGCTCACCCAGGGCGCGGCGATCGAGCACTGCCCGCAGGCTGCGCCCGATCAGGCGTTGGATCTCCATGGTGCGGCCCGAGAGCTTCCCCTTGCTGCTCTCGCGCTCGTTGCGGGTATCGGTGGCCGCCGGCAGCATGGAGTACTCGGCCGTCACCCAGCCCTCGCCGCGCCCGCTCAGCCAACGCGGCACCGTCGGCTCCTCGGAGACGGTGCAGAGCACCCGGGTGCGCCCCATGGTGCAGAGCACGGCGGCCAGGGGATTGTCGATGAAGTCGAGCTCGAAAGACAAGGGCCGCAGCTGATCTGCGGCCCGGCCATCTCTTCTCATACGGTCGCCTTCAGGGGGAAGCGGAGCCGGTGTGCTCCTGCGGAGGGGCATCGAGGCGCGCAACGCCTCGTTTGGCATCGTAACGCTTTCCGAAGGCGACGACCGCCCGACCGATGGCTTCGACCAACGCGCGCCGATGCGCCTCTCGCCCGAGGGCCTTCTCGTCCGAGGGATTGCTGAGGAAGCCGATCTCGATCAGGGACGCAGGCATCTGCACGCCCATCAGCACCACGAAGGGCGCCTGCTTCACGCCCCGGCTCTGTGTGCCGGCGAGCTCGGCCAGCTCGGCCTGCACGAGCTTCGCGAAGTCGCTGGACTCGATGACGTGCTCGGTGGCGATCATGTCACCGAGCAGCGCCATCAGTGGATCGCCCTCCAGGCTCACACCCGTGTGGGCGCCCAGCGCGCGGTTCTCGCGCTCGGCCACTGCGCTCGCTTCGGCGTCGCTGGAGTCGAGGGAGACGAAGTAGGTCTCGATGCCGCTCGGTGTCCTGCTCCGCGAGGCATTGGCGTGTATGGAGATGAAGAGATCGGCCCGCGCGTCGTTGGCCACCGAGGTGCGCGACTCGAGTGGAATGAAGGTGTCCGCATCCCGGGTCAGCACGACCTCGAGCCCATCGGCCTCGAGCTTGCGGGCCAGGCGCCGGGCGACGTCCAGCACCAGATCCTTCTCCGCCAGCCCGCTCGCAGCGGTCGCGCCGTCGTCCTGCCCACCGTGGCCGGCGTCGATCACGACGACGTCGAAGCGATCCCGAGGCCCGTCGGCCACCGCCGGCGGCCTGAGCGCCAGCGCCAACACCGCGACTCCGAGCCAGACCGCCGCCTTGGATCGCCGTCTCATCCCGAGCACGCGGGCAAACCTCCCCGAGCCCCGCAAGAGCATGCCTGGAAAGCCCCCCTCTCTCCGCCGTCCACCTTACCAGCTCGCGCC
>CAZQMY010000568.1:0-3495 GCA_964594405.1 uncultured Spirochaetaceae bacterium
TCCTTCAGCACCTCCTTGAGGACCCACTGCCCACCATCACTGCCGGGCAGGCTGAAGGAGGGCGCCCGATCCCCGGGCTTCAGATCGGCGGCGGCGGCCGTGGTCGACCAGAGGAGGGCCAGGACGAGGGCGAGGGTGCGGGTGCGGGCGCGGGCGCGGGGCAATCGACAGTTCGATTTCATGCCGTCAGGATGCCCTCTCGACGCAGGATCACAAGCTCGACCTCGAACGGAGCCAGGATCGGGCATCCGCCCGCGATCGGGCCCTCTGCATTTCTGGCGACTCTCCGAGTGCACCTGCAGCGCTGGCCGTCAGCGGGCATTCGCCGAGCTCGATCCAGTGGAGCGCCGCGCCCAGGGAGGCCTCTTGCGGATCGCCCAGCGGACGGGTGTTGTCGTCCACGGCCGGGCAGTCGACCTCCAGCCCTTCGTAGTAGCGGCCGAAGCCATCGGCGTTGACGACCTCGAAGGCGATGGGACGAACCCTCAGTAGATCCTCGCAGAAGTCGAAGGCCGCCGAGCCGACGGGCTTGCCGAAGCTCCGCGAGCCGATGACGGCCACCTCGATCCCGTTGCTGGCCGCGAGGGCGTTGATCACCAGCTCCGCCGCCGACGCCGTCTCCTCCGTGGTGATGAACGCGATCCGCTCGAGGTCGATCGAATTCGGCAGATCGCTGAATCTGAAGGTCTCGTTCGCGAAGGCGTTCGCGGAGTTGGCGCGCAGGACGAACTGCACCCGCCCTGCGTTCCGCGCCCCCCCGAGCAGCGAGTTGAGGTATTCGGCCACGAGCACGAGGCCGCCGGGGCTGTAGCGGAGATCGACGACGAGGTCCGTCACACCCTGCGCGCGGAGGTCGGAGAAGGCCAGATCCAGCTGGCGAACCGTGGGCTCGATGAAGAGCAGGATCGAAACGTACCCGACCACGCGCCCCCCGCCGAGATCGAAGACGAAGGGTCCATCTGAGGGCGGGGGAATCAGGGTCGGCAGCTCGACCAGCGCCGTGGTCAGTGGGATGTCGTCGACGCCGCCTGCGATCCGCTCGACTGTGAACGTACGCGAGGTGCCCGGCGCATAGAAGCCGAGTGCGGCGTCGATCCCCTCCGCGGCGAGGATCGCCGACACGCTCCGCCCATCGATCGCGCTCACCTGGTCGCCGCGCTCCAGCCCTGAGAGGTCGGCGGGAGAGCCGGGGACGACGGCGTTGACGCCGATCGCCCCGCCGCTCGGTCGCGCGAAGATCAGCCCGAACATGTAGAACTCGTCGCCGCGATTGAACGCCTCGTCCTGCTCGACGGTCTCGATGGTCGAGAAGTCCCGATCGAAGAGCTCGGGCCGGTAGCGAAGGAAGTCGAGCATCGCATCCGGATCGCTGTACTCGCTCGGCCCGCGCACCGAGTACTTGCGCCATTGATCGGGCAGGTCGTTGTAGAGATAGACCTCTCGCATGATCTCGAAGGTTCCATCGCGGGCGACGCCCATCGGGCAGCCCAGGAAGTCCTCGCCCTCACTGCTGCCACACCCCAGGCCCGAGGCTGTCAGGATCAGCAGCAAGGCGAGGCGTCGTCCTGCCTCCCGTCGCCGCCTGGAACACGCGGACGGCCTCGCCGATGTGCTCCGCTGGATGGTCGACATCCGAGCCTTCCTCCCCGCTCGCAAACCGCAGCCTGCCACCGCCCCGGTAGGATGGTAGTTTCCACGCTCACTCGAGCCAAGCGTCGTCGCGCCCGAGGATCCCCGGGGCTCGAGGTTTCCCATCGACTCGACCGGGACACAGAGCGGCGACAGGATAGGAGCCGATCATGAACCTTCCCGAAACTCCCTCAGGAGGCCTCGAAGGTCTCTCGGTCCTCGTCACCGGTGGCGGAACCGGGATCGGTCGAGCCTGCGCCGAGCGCTTCGCGGCCGACGGCGCGGCCGTCACGATCTGCGGCCGCACGGAGGAGAAGCTCAAGGGCGCGGCGGAGGCCATCGCCGAGCGGGCCGGCCACGGCGGCAGCGTGCAGTGGGTCGTCGCCGACGTGGTCGACGAGGAGAGCGTCGAGGCCGCCGTCGCCAGGGCCCTCGAGCCCACCGGCAGGCTCGATGCCTGTGTGGCCAATGCGGGGGGAGCCGGGAACCTGGGGCCCTACCACGTCCAGAACACCGAGGACTACATCCGCGTACTCCATCTGAACGTGCTCGGGCCCATGCTCTGCGTGCAGCACACCGTGCAGCACATGATCGTCGCTGGCGGAGGAAGCTTCGTGGGCATGTCCTCCATCGCCGGCCACCAGACCCACCCCTTCTTCGGCGCCTACACGGCGGGCAAGGCCGGGATCGAGCAGATCATCCGCAACGCGGCCGACGAGTACGGGAAGCAGGGCGTCCGCTTCAATGCCATTCGACCCGGCTTCATCGCCACCGAGCTGATGGATGGGGTCCCGAGGCAGAGCCGCGTCTACGACAGCTACATCGAGAACACGCCGCTGGCGGACGTGGGGCAGCCCGAGGACGTCGCCGCGCTGGCGCGCTTCCTGATCGGAAGGGACGGTCGCTGGGTGAACGGTCAGTGCATCAACGTCGACGGCGGGCACAGCTTGCGCCGCGGTCCCGACTTCACCATGTTCGCCGAGGCGATCCACGGCCGGGACGTGTTGGACGGCAAGCCTCCCTCCTGAGCCGCAAGGCCAGCAAGGATCGGACCCACGCATGATCGAGGGCAGCTGCCTCTGCGGTGCTGTGCGCTACACGATCGAAGGGCGGACGTCGCCCGTCTGGATCTGCCACTGCACCAAGTGCCAGCGCAACACCGGCTCCGCATTCCACGCGAGCGCCATCTGCCGCGCCTCGCAGTTCTCATGGACGAACGGCGAGGATTCGATCCGCGAGTACGCCGACACACCCGACTACGTGAAGCACTTCTGTACGACGTGCGGCTCGCCCGTGCCCTCCATCATGGAGGGCGGGGAGTTGATCTTCCTGCACGCCGGCTCGCTGGTCTTCGACGATGAGGCACCGCTGATCCAGTTCCACATCTTCTGCGAGGACAAGGCCCCGTGGCTGGAGATCGCGGGCGACGCCGAGCAGTGGCCACGCCACAAGCCGGGCACCGTGGATCGGGACTGACTGCCCTCGTCCGGCAGGGAGGTCTCGAACTCCCGGCCGATTGCGTCGTCGGAGTGTGCGGGGACCTTGTAGTAGGTGTGGATCATGACGGATCCGTCCTCCTCGAGGCGATGGGTCTCGATGGAGAGCCCGACACGGACACGTGAGTGGCCCATGGCGCGCTCAGTCCTTCGGAAGGATGGGGATCGGCTGCGGGGCGATGGGGATGCGGCCGGCGCCGATGCGCTCGGCGCGGTCGATCAGGGTCGACTTCGCCTCATCGAGCCCGATCATGATCACGAAGCGCTTCTCGCGAATCCCGTCGAGGGTGAAGCGTGCGAGCTCGTCGAGGTCCTGGAAGCTCAGCTCCATGCCGACCTTTGCGGCGAATCCCCTGAAGTCCTCCACGCT
>CAZQMY010000569.1:0-3494 GCA_964594405.1 uncultured Spirochaetaceae bacterium
GGCTCCTGCGCGGCAGCGCGCTGCCCGCCTAGCGGCGACCTCCGAGACCGAGTCCCTGCCTGGCGATCACGCCGAGCATCACCTCGCTGGTGCCTCCACCGATGGTCTCCCACATGCTCTGCCGATAGAGCAGCTCGGGTCGACTACCGGTGACGAGCGCCTCCTGACCGCCGAGATCGACGATCGCCCGCGCGATCTCCTGACAGACCTCGGTGTGGATGATCTTGTTCGCCGCCGCCTCCACCGCAGCGGGACGGCCTTTGATCATGGCGTCGAGGACGCGCAGACCGAACATCTCCGTCTCGGCCACGCGGACCGCCAGGTCGGCGAGCGTCCGGTGCACCACCGGATCGTCGCCGAGGCCCGCGGCCCTCGTCCAATGGACCATCTCCTCGAGATCGCGCCGCACGCGCCCGGGCGGGAACTGGATGTGGCGCTCGTCCGCCAGCGCCTCGCCCATGATCGACCAGGCGCCGTTCTCCGGCCCCACCAGGTTCTTCGCGGGCACCCGCACGCCGTCGAAGTGCACCTCGTTGAGCTGGTCGTCGTCCATCGTGGGCAGCGGGCTCACGGTGAGCCCGGGCGAGGCCTTGTCACAGATGAACAGGCTCAGGCCCCGTCCGCGGCTCTCCTGCGTGCCCGTGCGAGCGAGGAGCCAGAGGTAGTCCATGTCCTGCGCATAGGACTGCCAGCACTTCTGGCCGGTGACCACGTAGACATCCCCATCGCGCTCCGCGCGGACGCGCAGGCTCGCGAGATCGGAGCCCGCCTCGGGCTCGCTGTAGGCCAGCGAGAAGTGCAGCTCACCGGAGCGGATGGGTGGCAGCCATCTCGACTTCTGATCCTCGCTGCCGTAGCGAATCAAGGTGCGAGCGACGATGCCCGCGGCGAGCGGATTGCGCGCCGCACGCGCATAGGCGACCTCGTCCCAGAGGATGTACTCGTACGCGGGCCCCTTGGCGAGCCCGCCGTAGGCCTCCGGCCAGGCCAGCGCGAGCCAGCCCCGCTCGCCCATCGCACAGAAGAGCGCCTTCACGGCCTTCCACTTGTGCCCCTGGCCGAAGAAGCCGTCGAGGTCGCGATAGTCCGCGAGGAATTCGCGCACCTCGGCGCGGAAGCGCTCCTCTTCCGCCGAGAAGCCCACGTTCACGACTCGTCCTCGACGCGCGCGTTGGGGTTGGGATTCCAGCGCGGTGGCCGCTTCTCCGCAAAGGCGCGCGGGCCCTCCCGGAAGTCCGGGTGTCCCCAGTGCAGCCGCAGCAGCGCCCAGGCGTTCTCGAGCGCATCGCCATATCCGCGCTCCATGGCGCCCCAGACCGCCTGCTTGGAGAGCGCCATCGCCTGGGGCGAGTTCTCCAGCATCTGCCCCGCCATCTCCCGGGCCAGCGAGCGGGCCTCGTCGGGCGACTCCACCAGCTCGTCCACCAGGCCGAGCTGATGGGCGCGCTCGGCGGGCATCCGATAGTGACGCCCCTGCAGCGTCATCCGCAGCGCGGCGCCGAGGGGTAGACGCTTGGCCAGGCCCACGTTCTCGAGGGCGCCTACCATTCCGACACCGACGTGCGTATCCATGAACTTCGCATTGGCGGACGCGACGACGATGTCGGAATCCACCACGAAGTGCAGGCCACCGCCCACCACCAGCCCGTTCACCGCGCAGATGACGGGCTTCCAGACCCGATTCTGGTAGGGCGACCAGAAGACCGCATCGCTCAACGGGCGGTTGTTGAAGACGTCTTCCGAATCGTCGGCCTCGGCCTCGGAGACGTCGAATCCGGTCGAGAAGTGTCGCTCGCCCGAGGCGGTGACCACGGCGACACGGATCCCCTCGTTCTCTCGCACATCCTGCCAGATCGCCTGGAAGATCCATTGCATGCCGGGCGTCAGCGAGTTCCCGCGGTCCGGTCGGTCGATGGTGATGGTGGCGATCCCGCCCTCGCGCTCGTAGCGGACCCCTTCGAGCGGCCCGTCCAGGTCGATGCTCCGCGGCTTCATGCGCTCGCCCCCTCCATGGCCGGGGGCGCCGTGCCCCCGACGAAGGGCGTCAGCACCACGCGGCGCGCCCAATCGGGCCCGGGTGCGTCCGAGGCGAGCTGCCGGATGCGCCTCGAGATGTGGTAGGCCGGCCCCTCGAGCGTGATGCCGATGGCCCCGAAGACCTGATGGGCGACATGCGCTGCCCCCACCGCCGCCGCGCTGGCCGACAGGCGCGCCCCGGCCGCGGCCTGGAGCGCCGGCTCGAGCTGCTCGCCCTCGAAGAGGAAGGCCGCCCGCCGGGCGAGGCTCGTGGCGGCATCCAGGCGCAGCTGGGCGGCGGCGAGCGGATGCGCCACGGCCTGGAACTCGCCGATCGGCCGCCCGAACTGCTGGCGTGACCGCGCGTGCTCCGCCGCGTCGCCGATCAGCCGTGCGCCGGCGGCCGCGAGATAGGCGGCGCTCGCGAGGCTGTGGAGTACGAGCCCCTGCCGGCTTCTCGGGAGGGCCTCGGCCGGAACCGCAAGGTCGCACCTTCCCCAGGGCTCACCGCCGAGCACCCGCACGGACTCGATCGCATGCGGCGGATCGCAGCGGTGGACGGATCCGTCCTCGCCGAGGGCGAGGAAGATCTCGGCTTCCCTCGCCCAGGGCATCAGCGGCGGTCGCCCCGCGCTCACGATGGCGCGCCCCTCGGAGACGGCGACGCGCTCCGCCTCGGGCAGGACCTGAGCGGCGAGGAAGCTGGCGGCGAGCGGCCCTGGGAAGACCGCGCGCCCCAGGGCCTCCATGACCGCGCAGACTTCGAGCGCCCCCGCATCGCCTCCAGGCGCACCCGCGGCCAGAACACCCAGCTCCGCCAATCCGCGCCAGAGGTCGCGCGGAAGACGCCCGGTCGCGGCCTTGATGGTGTCGTCGGCGGCGTGCTCCGCGCAGAAGCCCTCGAGAGCGGCGATGATCGCCAGCTGCCCCTCGTCGTAGTCGAGGTCCAGACCCGGCATCAATGCGCCCGCCCGGGATCGTCGGCGGCTTCCGATCGGCGACGCCCTTGCGCGTCCCAGCGCGCGCCCACCAGCGCGCGCCGGTGAGCGCCAACGCCGCCGAGCTCGAGGCGCAGAGCCTGCAGCCGCATGCTCCAGACGTGCAGGTCGTGCTCCCGGGTGAAGCCGATGGCGCCGCTCAGCTGGTGTGTCTCCGCGAATATCCTGCCCGCGCTGGAGAGCGCGTAGGCGGCGGCCGCCGCGACCGCCTCTGCCCGGGCCCCCTGGTGCGCGGCCTCCCGGACCAGCCAGCGCGAAGCCTCCAGATCGATGGCGCAGAGTGCGAGTCGATGCTGGACCGCCTGGAACGATCCGATCGCCCGGCCGAACTGCCGGCGCTCCTTGAGATAGCCGGTGGTCTGGCTCAAGGCGCCGTCCATGCAGCCCACCGCCTCAGCGGCCAGCGCGAGCCGCCACCAGGCGGCGGCGCGCTCCGCCGCGTCCGGACCGAGCGTCTCTCCGCGCGCCTCGAGATCCGGG
>CAZQMY010000570.1:0-3492 GCA_964594405.1 uncultured Spirochaetaceae bacterium
GTCGCGGGAAGCCACGGCAAGCCCACCACCAGCTCGCTGATCACGCACGTCCTGCGCGAGACGGGACGCAGCCCCAGCGCGGTGATCGGTGGCCGACTGCTCGGCGCGAGCGCCACCCGCGGCGGGGCGGTGCATGGCACCAGCGCGCTGCTCGTGGCCGAGGCCGACGAGAGCGACGGCTCCTTCCTCTTCCTCCAACCGGTGATCTGCGTGATCACCAACATCGACCCGGAGCATCTGGACCACTACGGAAGCTTCGAGTCCGTGCAGCAGGCGTTCGTCGAGTTCGCCAATCACACCCCGTTCTGGGGCCTGGGCGTGCTGGGTGTCGATCACCCGGGCGTCCAGGCCATCCAGGGGAAGCTGCGCGGACGGGTCGCCACCTATGGCTTGCGCGCAGACGTGGGCGAGGTGGAATGGCGCGCGACGGACGTGCGCGTCGGGGCGCGAGGCAGTCACTTCGAGGTCCAGCACGAGGGTCGCCCACTCGGCGAGGTCGCCCTGCCCCTCCCCGGCGAGCACAACGTGTCCAATGCCCTGGCGGCCCTCGCCGTGGCCTACGAGCTCGACGTTCCCTTTGCCGAGGCCGCGGCCGCGCTGGCCTCGTTCGGCGGCGTGGCGCGCCGCTTCGAAGCGATCGGCGAAGTCAACGGCGTCCGCGTGATCGACGACTACGCGCATCATCCAGCCGAGATCGAGGCCACGCTCCGCGCGGCGCGGGCGCAGGAGGCCCATCGCGTCATCGCGATCTTCCAGCCGCATCGATACACGCGCACGCGCGACCTGATGGGCGGGTTCGCCGCCGCATTCGGCGATGCAGACCGCCTGATCGTCACCGAGATCTACGCCGCCGGCGATACGCCCATCGCGGGCGTCACCGGCCTGGCCCTCGCCGAGGCGGCGCGGGTGCAGGGCCATCCCGACGTCACGTACCACGCCGGGCTGGAGGACGTCGCCCGGGCGCTGCCGCGCGAGCTGCGCCGCGGGGATCTCGTGCTCACCCTCGGCGCGGGCGACGTGCACCGCCTCGGCGAGCAGCTGCTGGGCGCCCTGCGCGAGGAGGACGCGTCATGATGTCCAGCGCGGCACGATCGGCCCTGGAAGCGCGCCTCGGCGAGCGCGTGGCCTTCGACGTCCCGATGGCCCGCCACACATCCCTGCGCGTGGGCGGGCCTGCCGACGCCGTGGCCACGCCGGCCGACGTGCAGGAGCTGGCGGATCTGCTCGCGCTCTGCGCGCGGCTCGGGCTCCGCCACTGGCTGCTGGGGGCGGGCTTCAACGTCCTGGTGCGCGACGAGGGCCTCGATGGCGTCGTGATCGTGCTCCGCAAGCTGCGCGGACTCCGGGAGGCGGAAGGCCCGCTGTTGATCGCCGAGACCGGCGTCTCGCACGCCCAGATCACGCGCTTCTGTACCGAGCACGGCCTCGCGGGCCTGGAGTTCGGCGCCGGCATCCCGGGGACCGTTGGCGGCTGGGTCGCGATGAACGCCGGCATCGGGGTCCGCGAGCTCGAGGACGTGGTCGAGGCCATCGAGCTGCTCGGCGCCGACGGTGGCGGGCCCGAGCGGATCGAGCGCGACGCACTCGACTTCCACTACCGCGAGCTCGCCGGCCTGCCCGAGGGCAGCGTCGTCGTGCGCGCCACACTGCGCGTGAGCCCCTCGACGCCCGAGGCCGTGAAGACGGAGGTGGACCGACTGCTTGCCACCCGCGCGAAGAGTCAGCCGCTCAACGTGCCTTCGTGCGGCTCGGTCTTCCGCAACCCGGAGAACGACTTCGCGGGCCGGCTGATCGAGGAAGCCGGGCTCAAGGGCCTGCGCGTGGGGGGCGCCGAGATCTCGCTCGTCCACGCGAACTTCATCGCCAACGTCGGTGGCGCCACGGCCAGCGACGTCCTCGCGCTGATCGAGCAGGCGCGCGACGCGGTGCGCGAGCGGACCGGCATCGAGCTCCGCACGGAGGTGCAGATCATGGGGAGGGCCGCATGAGACAGCGCATCGACACCCGCAGAGCCGGGCAGGCCAGGCCCAGCCGGCACGTCCTCGAGAACGGGCGCCGGGCCGCACGCGCACGCGACCACCTCGCCGCCCAGCGTGCCCGCGAACGCGAGCGACTGGCCCGGCGCGAGCGGAAGCGCGAGGAGCAGCGCCGCGCAGGCCGAGCCGCCACGCACAGCGCCCGCAGCCGATGGCAGCTGCCGCTCTTCGCCCTCTCGCTCGGCCTGGGCATCGTGATCACCGAGCCGGTCCAATCCCTGCTGCTGCGCCTCTCTGCAGGCGAGTTCGGCGAGCTGGAGAAGATCGCCATCCAGGGCCACGTACATCGGCGCGAGGCCGAGATCGCTGCGGCCACCGGCGTCTTGCCCGGCAGCCCGCTCGCGCAGGTGGACCCCGAGCAGGTCGAAGCCACACTGCAAGGCCTCGACTGGATCGCCGAGGCACACGTCGCGCGACTGCCGCCGGGAACGCTGCTCGTGAGCATCACCGAGCGCGAGGGGATCGCGGTGCTCGCGGATGCGAGCGATCCGGACACGTGGCAGCTGATCGACGCGACCGGCACGCCCTTCGCGCCGCCGGCCGCCGCACGGATCGAGGGGCTGCCGCGCCTGCACAGCATGCGAACGCTCACGCCGGGCGAGCCGCACGACGCGCTGCGAACGGGACTCTCGCTGGCGGGCGAGCTGGCGGCGCGCGCCAGCGCGACGCTCTCGGCGCTGCCCGGGACCCCGGAGATCCACATGCCGACGCCGGGGTCGCGGGAGGGCTGGACGCTGCGCTTCTCCGACCTGCCGCTCGAGATCGTGCTGGGACGCGAGCAGCTGATCGCTCGCCTCGACCGCCTCGAGACCCTCGTGGCGGGCCACGTGGAGGAGTTCGAGCGGGTCGAGCGGATCGACCTGCGCTTTGCAGACCGCGCCGTGCTGCGGCGAGGTGACGGGCCGGGCTGAGCGCCGGGCGGCGATGACATACATGCGCAGGACGCTGGACGTCCTGCGGAGAGGTCTCGCGGCGCCGGGTGGCGTCGCGAACAAGCGGCGGCGGCGCGTGGATGCGCGGCGCCGTCCATGCTGGGCCGGCCGGGGATCCGACGGCCCTGATTTCGGGGGGAATCAATGGCGCGTCATCAGGAAGTCATCGTAGGACTGGACATCGGCACCACGAAGATCTGTGCAGTGGTCGCCGAGAAGACGGAGACGAGCATCGACATCGTCGGGATCGGGACACATCCGTCGCGCGGGCTGCGCAAGGGTGTGGTGGTGGACATCGACGCCACCGTCGACTCCATCAAGCACGCGGTGGAAGAGGCCGAGCTGATGGCCGACTGCGAGATCACATCGGTCTACGCGGGCATTGCGGGCGGACACATCCGCGCCTTCAACAGCCATGGCGTCGTCGCCGTGAAGGATCGGGAGGTGCGCGAAGGCGACGTCTAGCGGGTGATCGATGCCGCCAAGGCGGTTGCGCTCCCGATGGACCGGGAGGTCATCCACGT
>CAZQMY010000571.1:0-3484 GCA_964594405.1 uncultured Spirochaetaceae bacterium
CTCCGTTCTTGCATCCTACCCGATCCGAGACGCGCGCTCCCGTCTGAACGGCATTCGCTGTCTGCACTACGCTCCGTCCAGCCTCGTTCGGATCCGTCGTCCAATCATCCATCGCCCTGCGTGGCCTCCCATGAACCTCCACCTCGATGCAAGCCTCGTTTTAGGACTCGTCTCCGCCGGCTTCGGCGTCTTCGCCCTGATCGACTGGGGCAAGACGGGGGGCCCTCCTTCTCCCAGGCAGCGAACCTGGCTCATGGTCTGCGCGATCTTTGGGGGGCTCAGCCTCTATCTGCGCTTCGCGTGAGGAGGGCGCGACGCAGCGCAGATCCTCCGTCCGGCCTCAGTTCTCGAGGATCTTCTTCCCCTTCATGACGATGTCGCCCGAGCCCTTGACATTGATGCTCTTGCCCTCGATCACGATATCCCCATTCTTCTTCATCGAGATGGTGGCCTTGCCCGTCTTGATCGTGATCTCGTCTCCGGCGTCGATCACGAGCTTCTTGCCGGTCGTCTGGGTGTAGTCCTCTCCGATCGACTCGGTGAGCTTCTTGCCGACCTTGAGCGTCCGATCCTTGGAGACCTCCACGGACTGGCTGCCGCCGACGCTGGTGCTCTTGTTCATTCCGATGCTGGTGGACTGAGCCGCACCCACGGTCACGCTGCGCAGCGCGCCGACCGTGACCTCCTGAGCACCGCCGACGGAGATCGTCTCGTTGATACCCACCGTATGCGTGCGCTGCAGGCTGACAGTGACGCTCTCGCTGCCCCCCACCGAGCGGGAGCGGTCGGCGCCGACGCTCAGGGTCTGATTCACGCCCACGTCGGCCTTCTCGTTGTTGCCGACGCTCTGACTCAAATCGTTCCCAATGTTGATCGAGGAGTCGTTGCCGACATTCTCGGTCCGGTTGTTCTCGATGTCGCCGGTCTGATCCTTCTGCGCGTGGAAGTAGATCAGTTCGGAGCCCTTCTTGTCCTCGAACTTCATCTCGTTGAAGGTTCCGGCGCCACCGCCGGCAGAGCTGCGCGACTTGATCCCGCTCTGCGTGGCGTTACCCGGCAGCGAATACGGGACGCCCTGCTCTCCGTTGTAGACCCGGCCCGTCACGATCGGACGATCGGGATCGCCCTCGAGGAACTCGACGATGACCTCTTGACCGATGCGCGGATTGAACACTGCGCCGAAGCCCTTGCCCGCCCAGTTCTGCGCGACCCGGACACGGCAGGAGCTGTCGTGATCGCTCTTGCCGTAGCGGTCCCAATGGAACTGGAGGAGCACCGCGCCGAACTCATCGACGTCGATCTCCTTGCCCGATGCGCCGACGACCGTTGCGGTCTGCGCCCCGCTGATCAGGGGCCTGGGCGTGACCCGGGGCGGGCGGTACGGGATGGAGTGCGGGATGCAGGTGAAGGTATTCCCGTAGCTCGGTGGCTTCTGCTCGTCGTCGCCATACTCCTGACTGGCGTAGTGGGATACGGCCGTGATGAGATAGGACTGATTGAAGTCCTCTCGATAGTGACCGATCAGGTCGAATTTGTGGCCGGCCGAGAAGTCGCCCCGGGCGCTCTCGCCGGTGGTGGCCCAGGCCGCCGCCTCTTCGGCCTCCATGCATCGCTTGGCGATCGAATCGCCATCGCTGAGGGACTCGTAGACGCCCGGATAGTCGTAGCGCTCGAAGCGGTCGTTCCCACCGATCGGACAGTTGGTGGGCGACTCGGCCAGCAGGTCCAACTGCGGGTCCTTGTAGTTGAAGTCCTTCACCGCGTATCGCCCCGTGGAGAGCTCTCGTCGGGTTCGCCAGGCCTCGATCTCACCGGGCTTCCCCTCCTCGACGGCCGTGGCATAGGTCGCCTCCTTGCAGGCCGTGACGACCGGGCTCGAGGACGGGTCGTCGACGAGGACCAGCTGATGAGAGTCCTCGCAGTGATCGAAGAAGTACGCGATCCCGGCGCCCTCGAGCAATCGCGAAATGAAATCGAGGTGGGTCTCGCGATACTGCACACAGTACTCGACCCTGGGATAGGTGTGCTTGAGCTGCAGCTTGTAGTCGGTCATGCCGACGTCGTCGAAGACCTGGGAGACGATCTCGGGGATCGACATCCGCTGGAAGATGCGGCAGTCCGAGCCCCGGCTCAGGAACCAGAGCCAGGGTCGGACCTCGGCCTCGTAGCGGATGAACCGGCCGCTGGGCGCGCCCTGTGAGAAGGAGGAGATGATGCCGTGGAAGAAGCGCTCCTCCACGTCCCCTCCTTCAGGGAGCTTCATCCGGACGCAGAGCGGGCCTCCGATCATGTCGTCGAAGGAGATGCTGGGCTCGTCGGAGAGCAGTGAAAGCTGGATGTCGAACATCCCCGAGATCGGCTCGTCGACGGTCATTTCGCTCAGCAGGAGGAGATCCTGCTGCCCCGTCGGGTCGGAGACGGAGAATCTTCGCTCGGCTTGCTCGTATCGCATTGCTGACCACCGGCTCGCGGTGCCGGTCCGACACCATCGGAAGACGAAACGGTGTGGCGTCCGGCCTCGCTGTCGTGATGTGACCGACCCAATGTAGCGTAGCGGCCTACTCCGAGTCGGGACGAGCGGCCGTTTTCCGGTATGTCAGATCGGATCATATGATCATCAGAAGGCCGCGTGCCGATTCGGCAGGCGGGGACACTGCATTGGGCCTGTGCCGATCGGGAATGGGCGCCGATTCGGTAAGAGTTCGAAGCCAAAGTCCCACATGCTGCGGCGAGCGGAGCTGCGTTCCAGGTCGCCCCCCCGGTTGAGCGGCAACGGCTGGCGCACGAGTCTCAGTCGTCGTCGGAGGACGGGCGATCGGCCGTTGGTTCAGGCTCCGCGATACGTCGCGCCCAGGGTGCCTTGGAGAGCTGGGCGACGCCGTAGTCGAGGAAGCTCCGCACCTTGGCGGAGATCTGGCGGCGAGCCGGCAGGATGGCCATCACGTCGATGTCCGCATCGAGCACGCCCTCGAGCACGGTCTCGAGTCTGTCTTCCGCAAGATCGGCTTCCACGAGAAAGCGCGGCAAGAGGGCGATGCCGACGCCCGAGAGAGCCAGCGCCCGCATGGCCCAGCCCGCGTTCACTCGAACACGGCCGGTGGGCATGATCCGCGTCGTGGACTCACCGTCATGGAAGGCCCAGCCCTGCTCGCTGAGATACTCGTACTCGATGCAGTTGTGTCGATCCAGATCACGCGGTGTGGTGGGCCGGCCGTATCTGTTCAAATAGCCCGGCGTCGCGCAGAGCACTCGCTCGCAGCGTGCGATGCGACGCACGACGAGGCTCGAGTCCGCAGGGCGTGCGATGCGAATCACGATGTCGTAGCCCTCCTCGATCACGTTCACCATGCGATCGGTGAGGTCGAACTCGACGCGCAGCTCGGGGTAGGCGTTCGCGAAGTCCGCCACGATGTCGCGCGTAGGACGAATCAGCTGCGTTTCACTATACCAGGCCAAGTACGAGAGCGGCGAAGAACTCCCGACT
>CAZQMY010000572.1:0-3482 GCA_964594405.1 uncultured Spirochaetaceae bacterium
GTCGATGCCTCTTCGCATGCTCGTCATCACGCAGAACTTCCCGCAGAGGCTGCGGAGCTGGATGGGCGAGTTCCTGATCAGGCAGGCCCGATTCCTGCTGGAGCGGGGGATCGAGACGTCCTTCATCACGCCTCGCCCCTGGGCGCCCTGGCCGCTCTCCGAGCTCGACCGTTGGCGGATCTACTCCCACCACAATCCGAACCTCGAGATCGAGGAGTTCGAGGCACGCGTCGTCCACTACGTCCGACCGCCGGGCACCCCCTTCTTCCGCTTCGAGTCCCTCGCGATGCGCGCAGCCGTGCTCCCGCTGGCAAGGCGTTGGCACAGGAGTCAGCCCTTCGATCTCGTCCTGGGCGTACAGATGAATGGCGAAGGGGGAGCTGCCGTACACGTCGGGAGGAAGCTGAGCATCCCGAGTGCAGCCATGGCCATCGGCACCGACGTGCGCGTGCTGCCCGAGAGGGTGCGCGGTCTCGAGAAGACGCTCCACCGAACGATCTCCGAGGTGGACCTGCCCATTGCCGTCTCGTACGAGATCGCCGAGCGCCTCCGGCGGCTCGGCAGATGCAAGGTCGACCCCTTCGTGATCCGGCTTCCACGCGACACTGCGCTCTTCAAGCCCGCGGAGGACAGAGGCGCCGCCCGCGCTGCGATGGGGATCGCTCCGGACGAATGCGCCTTCGTCTTCGTCGGTCGCCTGGAGGCCGCGAAGGGGATGGCAGAGCTCTGCGAGGCGGCGAGTCGACTCGTCCCGCGCTTCCCGCAGATGAGGCTGATCTGCCTCGGTGATGGACTCTACCGCGAGCAGATCGTCGAGCAGGGCGGGGGCGAAGCGCGGGTCATCGCGCCGGGCCGCGTGGACCCGGTGGATGTACCCGGGTACCTGCAGGCGGCGGACGTCTTCGTCCTGCCCTCGCACAGCGAGGGGCTCCCCCAGGCGATGCTCGAGGCGATGAATTGCGGTCTGCCTGCAATCGCGACGGATGTCGGCGGCACATCCGAGGCTCTCGTCGACGGGGAGACGGGCATCCTCATCCCTGCGCGGGATGCTGCGGCCCTGGAGGCGGCCATGGCGAGGATGATCTCCGAGCCCGTCCTGCGCCGGCGGATGGGCGCCGCCGGCCTGGAGCTCGCCGCGAGAAGCTTCGACCCCGAGCGAGAGAGCGATCGCTTCGCCGAAGCGATCCGCGCGCTCGTGGCCAGGCACCGCAGCTGAGGCTGCGGCCTGGCGCCCGGGCACGCGACCGCGGCACCGCGGCTTCCTAGAAGAGCGTGTAGATGAAGGGCGCGGCGGCGGTTCCCCCGAGCAGCACGAGGGCGCCCAGGCCGAGGATCGAGATGAGGATCGGCGCCAGCCACCACTTCTTGTTCTCGCCGAGGAAGCCGACGAACTCGGAGACGATGCCGCTTCGGCCGCCTTCGGATCGGGCGAGGAAATCGTCGCGCTCGGACTTCGGGGATTGGGACTCGCTCATCTGCTTGACCTCGTTGCTTCGCTCTCGCCGTGCGCCGCGCCGCTCGGGGAAGACCCCGATCGATCGGCCCTGGTTCGGCTCAGAACTGATTGAAGTAGCTCTCCCTGGGACGTTCGGCTCGCGATGTCTCCCAGTAGCTGGGCGTATCCGGCTCGAAGCGACGCTTCAGCGGGTCGCGGCCCGTCACGCGGAAGAACAGCCCCACCGGCGCCAGCATCAGATAGAAGAGTATGCCCATGATGACGTAGGAGAGGACGAAGCCGATGGGGTAGGCGGCGATGGTCAGTCCGATGTAGATGGGCAGGTTGGCCTTCGGGAAGACCAGGGATGCGAGCGCCGTGTAGCCCGCGAGTCCAGCGAGCGCGCCAGTGACCACGGTCTTCGTCGATCCGAGACCGAATGCGAAGAAGAGCCACTCGTTCCAGGCCGCCGTGGCCAGGAGACCGAAGCCGACGAGCGCGATCCACCCGAACTGTCGAAGCTTCTTGGCGTCCGGTCTGAGATCGAGTTCGATGGGGCTTGCCATTCCGCCCGCTCCTCCAGTGTCTAGTCCAGGGCGAACTCCGAGAGATAGGCCTCGCTGTCGATCTCCCGGGCGTCGGGCTGCTGGCTCTTCTCGAGCACGAAGCTCTCGAGGACGAGCGCGTCCATGTTCGTGTGCATGAAGCAGCGATAGGCATCCTGGGGGGTGCAGACGATCGGCTCGCCGCGAACATTGAAGCTCGTGTTGATCACCACCGAGCTCCCCGTCTTGCGCTTGAAGGCCTTGACGATCTCGTAGAAGCGCGGGTGCCGGTCGCGGTCGATCGTCTGGACGCGCGCCGAATTGTCGACGTGTGTCACGGCCGGGATGTCCGAGCGCTCACCCTTCAGCCGGTCGAGGCCCGTTCCTACGCGCTCGCCGGACGCGATGACGCGGCCGGCATCGGTGAGCCGATCAGCCTGCACCGGGGCGACCAGCAGCATGTAGGGGGAGTCCTCGTTCGGCCGCATCTCGAAGTACCTGTCCACGTCCTCTCGTAGGACGGCCGGCGCGAAGGGGCGGAAGCTCTCCCTGAACTTGATCTTGAGGTTCATCACCTCCTGCATCTTCGACGAGCGCGCATCCCCGAGGATCGAGCGGCTGCCGAGAGCCCTCGGCCCGAACTCCATGCGGTCGGCCATGTGTCCCACGACGTTCTCCGTCGCGATCAGCTCGGCGATGTGGTCGAAGAGCTTCTCCTCGTCGTCGTGGTGATGGTAGACCGCGCCGACGGAGTCGAGGAACTCCCGGATCTCGTCGTCGCCGAAGCGCGGACCGAGCAGCGAGCCCGACTGGCTGTCGCGGCCGCCGTTGTCGCGCGGCTCGTCGAGTAGCTGGTGCCAGACGAAGAGCGCACAGCCGAGCGCGCCGCCGGCGTCGCCCGCCGCCGGCTGGATCCACACGTTCTCGAAGGGGCCCTCCCTGAGGATCCGTCCGTTGCCGACGCAGTTCAGGGCCACGCCCCCGGCCATGCAGAGATTCGAGGAGCCGGTCAGCTCGTGTGCGTGCCGTGCGATCCGCAGGACGACCTCCTCGGTCACCGCCTGGATGGAGGCCGCGATGTCCATCTCGCGCTGGGTGATCTCGCTCTCGGCCTTGCGCGGGGGGCCTCCGAAGAGCGAGTCGAACTTCGCCGACGTCATGACGTCCTTGTAGCAATAAGCGAAGTAGGACATGTCCATTCGGAAGGAGCCGTCCTCCTTGAGGTCGATCAGCTTCTCGAGTATCCGATCTTTGTAGATCGGATCACCATAGGGAGCGAGACCCATCAGCTTGTACTCGCCACTGTTGACCCTGAAGCCCGTGAAATAGGTGAAGGCCGAGTAGAGCAGGCCCAGCGAGTGCGGGAAGCGCATCTCCTGGCGCATCTCGATGTGGTTGCCGTGGCCGTAGGCGACGCTGCCCGTCGCCCACTCGCCGACGCCGTCCAGGGTGAGGATCGCGGCCTCCTCGAAGGGCGAGGGAAAGAAGGCGCTGGCCGCGTG
>CAZQMY010000573.1:0-3481 GCA_964594405.1 uncultured Spirochaetaceae bacterium
CAGAGCGCGTCCGCTTCACAGCGAGCTTCCTCTGGATGTGCCAGGGCTACTACCGCCACGCGCAGGGCTACACGCCCCAGTGGGAGGGCATGGACGAGTTCGAAGGGGAGATCGTCCACCCGCAGACCTGGCCCGAGGACCTCGACTACGAGGGCAAGCGCGTGATCTGCATCGGCTCGGGCGCCACCGCCGCCACGCTGGTGCCGGCGATTGCGGCGGATACCGAGCACGTCACGCTGCTCCAGCGCTCGCCCACCTACTTCTTCCCGGGCGAGAACCGCAACGAGCTCGCGGAGACGCTGCGCGAGCTCGACATCGACGAGCGCTGGATCCACGAGATCGTCCGCAGGAAGATCCTCCTCGATCAGGCCAAGCTCACCCAGGCCTGCATCGATCAGCCGGACGGCATGAAGAAGCTGCTGATCGCCGGCGTCCAGCAGTACCTGCCCGAGGGCTACGACGTCGAGAAGCACTTCACGCCCCGCTATCGCCCGTGGCAGCAGCGGCTGGCCTTCGTGCCGGACGGCGACATCTTCAAGGGCATCGCCGCCGGCAAGGCCTCGGTGGTGACCGACGAGATCGATCGCTTCACGAAGAAGGGCATCCTGCTGGCGTCGGGCGAGGAGCTCGAGGCGGACATCATCATCACCGCCACGGGATTCGACCTCAGTGTGCTGGGCGACATCGATTTCGTCATCGACGGCAAACCCCTCGACTTCTCCGAGACAGTCACCTACCGCGGGATGATGTTCACGGGCATCCCGAACATGCTGTGGATCTTCGGCTACTTCCGGGCGAGCTGGACGCTGCGCGTGGACCTGCTGGGCGACTTCGTCTGCCGACTGCTCAAGCGCATGGACGAGAAGGGGGCCAGGCGCGTCGAGGTCGTGCTGCGTCCCGAGGACGAGGACATGGAGCTGCTCTCCTGGATCGATCCCGACAACTTCAACCCCAACTACCTGATGCGCGCCATGGAGCTCCTGCCCAGGCGCGGTGACAAGCCCGAGTGGCAGCACACCCAGGACTACTGGCGTGAGAAGGAGGAGATCCCGGCCATCGACCTCGACGGGCCGGAGTTCCGGTACACTTAGCGCGCCGTGGAGATCGACCTCTACCAGCTCCTCCAGAACAGCCCCGAGCTGACCGTCTTCGCCGTGATCGGCTTCGGGTACGTGGTGGGGCGCATCCCGATCGGGCGGGTGCGCCTCGAGAACGTCGCCGGCGTACTGGTGGCCGGCGCGCTCTTCGGGCACTTCGGTCTGGGCCAGGGCGCATTCTCCTTCCAGCTCGGCTTCATCCTCTTCATCTACTGCGTGGGCCTCCAGGCGGGACCGCACTTCTTCTCCGTCTTCGCGCGCGACGGCAAGAACTACATGGCGCTCGTCGGCGTCACGGCGGCGGCGGCGATGTTGCTGAGCTCCGCGTTGGGCTGGATCTTCGGGCTCGACTCCGCCCTTCGCGTGGGCGCCGTCGCGGGCGCACTCACGAGCACCCCCACCCTGGCGGGCGCGCAGGACGCCGTGCGCAGTGGGCTGGTCTCTCTGCCGCCGGGCCACTCGGTGGCCTCGACGGTCGAGCAGATCGCGATCGCCTACGCGGTCACCTATCTCTTCGGCACCGGCGGACTGCTGATGCTCGTTCAGCTCGTACCGCGGTGGCTCGGCGTCGACCTCGCTCGCGAGGCCAGCGAGGCGAGCAGGAAGATGCGCCTGCGCATGCCGGAGGAGGACGAGGAGGAGCTCGAGCGGCTCCGCCCCATGATCCGCGCCTACGAGGTCAGATCGCCCGATCTCTTCGGAAAGAGCCTGCGCACGTTGCGACTGCCCGAGAAGACCGGCGCGCTCATCTACAAGGTCAAGCGGGGCGCCGAGCTGCTCGGAGCCACGGCCGATCTCGTGCTGCAGGAGGGGGACCGAGTCTCGGTGCTCGCGCCCTTCGAGACCCAGGTCCGGGCTCGAGAGGCCATCGGCCCGGCCGTCCTCGATGCCGACCTGGTCGATGTCCGCATCGACTCGCGCGACATCGTGGTCACGCGTGCCGACGTGGCAGGCCAGTCGATCGCCGAGCTCGACCTGATTCGTGGATACGGCTGCATCGTGCTCGGCGTCAGCCGCTCGCTGATGGAGCTTCCGGTGACGCCGCAGCTCCGGCTTCAGCGCGGGGATACGATCCGGGCCATGGGGCCGCGCGAGCAGCTCGACCACATGGCCGGGAACGTGGGGCAGATGGAGCGCAACGCGTACGAGACGGACCTGATCACCTTCGCTTTCGGGATCGCGGGGGGCCTGCTGCTCGGCACCAGCACCGTGAAGGTCGGAGATCTCGCCGTCGGCCTGGGGATGGCGGGCGGACTCCTGCTCTCCGGGATCTTCGTCGGCTTCCTGCGCGTCTCGAACCCGACGATCGGTCGGATGCCGCGATCCGTGAGCTGGCTCTTCATGGAATTCGGCCTGATGGTCTTCATGGCGGGTGTCGGGCTCCGGGCGGGTCCCGGCATCGTTTCGGCCTTGCAGGACGTGGGCCTCCAGCTCTTCGCCACGGGCGTCGTCATCACGACCGCCACCCTCGCGATCGGCTTCGCCTTCGGCCACTGGGTGCTGGGCATGAACTCGGCGCTCCTCCTCGGTGCGATGACCGGTGCCATGACCAGCACGCCCGCGCTCGGCATCGTCACCCGACTCGCGAAGAGTGGGCTCCCCTCGGTCGGCTACGCCGGCACCTACCCCTTCGCCAACATCGTCCTGACCCTGGTGGGAACCCTGCTCATGCGGGCCTGACCACCGGCGCGCGGGCGGCTCGGACGGATCGCCGTCCCGACTACCGTGAAATCGTGCCCCGGGATCGCGGGGCGCAACGACAGGGTCCAATGTCGCCATCCATCCCCATGCGCCGAGTCTCGCCAGGATCGCGGCATGCGAGGGCGGCGGAGGGGCTCGCGGGGTGCGCCAGTCGCCGTCTCTCGTCCGGCGGCCAGCCGGACGAGAGCAGCGGGGGGCGACGTGTCGAAGGGATCGCATCAGCAGGGTGGCGGCGACTCGCTGCTCGGTCGCATCGTCGACGTGATCCTCTACGGCGACCTCGCGCCCCTGCTGATCATCCTCTCGCTGCTGGGCGGAGCCGTGGCCCTGCTGGTGACACCGCGCGAGGAGGAGCCCCAGATCGTCGTGCCCCTGGCCGACGTGCTCGTGGCGGCGCCCGGGCTTCCGGTCGAGGAGGTCGAGCGGCAGGTCGCGACGCCGCTGGAGATCGACGACGTACCGATCCTCATCGTCACGCTCTGGGCCGACGATCGAGCAGGCGCGATGGACGACCACGGCCGGCGCCGCATCGCCTTCGTCCGGGTCGCTCGAAGCGGACTCCGCCGCCCTGGCACCACGGTCCAGACGACCGCGTCGTTGGAGGCGATCGGCGCGCAGCCGTGCATCGCAGATGGTGGAACGCGGGTGGAGGGTAGGAGCGCCTTCGTCCGGTCAGAGATCCC